>NZ_JAGEKQ010000022.1:0-31124 GCF_017565385.1 Dermacoccus sp. NHGro5
AGGGCCAAGCGCCCGCGGTGCACGGCTGAACGTGATGACCTTGCCCGAGATCGCGTCGTTCCCGACGCGATCTCGGGCAAGGTCACCGCGAGCCGTACGACATCACGCGCCGAGATCGTCCAGCCGAGCGATCCAGGGGTGGTTCGGTTCGGTAAGCGTCAGGGCATCCCGCAGCCATTCTCGTGTCGAACGCTCGAGCAGTGGCGCCGTGACGGTGAAGTCGCGCTCGTCCTTGTCGCGTAACCCGCGCGATTTCAAGAGCAGTTGCAGTTCCGGCCGGAGGTACCGCACGCCGTCTCGCTCCCACAGGGCTCGCGTCATCGGGAGGCGAAGGCGGGAATCGCGTTTGTAGACCCACTCTTGCTCGCTCCCCGGGCTGAGCAGGATGTCGTACTCCCAGGCGCTCGCGGCATCCGGCCTCGCCCAGATCTGCCCGCACCCGCGCGGGAGGACGTCGTCAGGCGCGCCATCCGCGTCGACGTCGGGAAGCAGTGGGGTCAATGAACCCGCCGCGGCGGCCCAGGCGTGCAGGCGTCCTGCGAGATGACGTCGAAGCAGGGGCAGGTCATCACGCAGTACGGACGGATCGATGTCGTCGTGTTCGCGTGATGCACCCGTGAAGGCCTCGATGGCCCAGCCCCCGGCGATCCACCACAAGCCGGGGTAGCTCGCGAAGAAGTGCTTGACGTCACTCGGGGTCAGCGGCGCCCACCTGCCGTAGAGAGCCAGGAAATCCTCGTCGGTGAGGTGATTCACGGTCATGCCAGCGAGACTAGGCGGAACACCGCGGCGGCGTGGAAAGCTGACGAGTATCGATTCCGTAGCCACGCCGTCGCGCTCGGACGCCCACTGGTTGCTGCCCATCAACCCCGCAGCGCACGCCGAGCACCAGCCCGACGACTGGCGCACCCGCTCGGACGCCACGGCGGTGTGGGCTGCCATCGGGCGCTCGCAGCCACTCGAACGCTGGTGCCTGCGCAGTGGCTACCGCACGATGCGGGCGGGGGACGTCATCTGGGCCTATCTCGCCGTGCGCCAAGAGGTGTGCGCTTTCGGTCGCGTGCGCGCGGTCGTCGAGGCTGACGGCGCCTGGTTCGTCGACGTCACCTGGGACGAGCACGCGACCCGGGCGCTGAACCGCAGCCCCGTCGCGCGAGGCCGTTTTCGGCCAGGTGCCGATGTCGACCTGCCGCGCGCGGGCGACGGCCGTCGAGGTGCTCTGCTGTGCGATGGAGGACCTGCTCTGACGCACCGTCCGGCGCGTCGACTTGGGCGCTCGTCAGGGGTCCCGCGTACTGTGGAACGGCAGACAAGAACACCGGGGGCAAACGGGAGGAACACGTGAGCATGGCCGCTGACGGCAACGGAACGACGAACGATGGACGAGGCGACGACGGCACCGCGAAGGCGCTGTCGAAGGCTGCGGTGGCGCGCCGCACCGTGCTGAGCGGCGCGGGCGTGTGGGCGCTCGCCGCATGCAGCACGTCGTCGAAGTCGGACGGCTCCGGCAAGGGCGTCAAGGCCGACAGCTCGGCCAAGGCGTCGGCGTCGTCGGCGAGCCCGCAGGGCAAGACGATCGGCGACGGCTCGATGAGCGACACCGGCCCGCAGCCGGGGCTCTACAAGCCCAAGAAGCTCAAGAAGGGCGACGTGCCGCCGCAGTTCGTCGTCGTGTCGTGGGACGGTGCGGCCGAGCTCGTCGACAACCCGTTGCTGTCGCGCTTCCGCAAGGTTTCACGTGAAACCGGCGCGCACATGACGCTGTTCCTCTCCGGCATCTACTTCCTGCCCGAGAGCAAGAAGACGCTCTACCATGCGCCGCACCACAAGCCTGGTGCGACCGACATCAACTTCCTGCCCGATGACTGCGTCCACGCGACGATCAAGGGCATCGGTGAGTCGTGGACTGAGGGCCACGAGATCGGTACCCACTTCAACGGCCACTTCTGCGGCCCGACGGGTGGCTCGACGTGGTCGCCGAGCGACTGGGGCAGCGAGATCGATCAGGCCCGCTCGTTCGTCGCGAACTGGCGGACCAACACCGGATTCCACGACCTGCCGCCGCTGCCGTTCGACTACGACAAGGAACTCATCGGCGGACGCACGCCCTGCCTCGAGGGCGGCGACAACCTGCGCACCGAGGCCTCAAAGCTCGGATGGCGCTACGACACGAGCAAGAGCACGCTGCAGATGTGGCCGAAGAAGGACAAGGGCCTGTGGGACATGAGCCTGCAGTCCATCCCGCTGGCCGGCACGCGCTTCCAGGTGCTGTCGATGGACTACAACATCATGTTCAACCAGTCGAAGGTGACGAAGGGCAACCCGGCCATGCACGCGACGTGGCGCAAGCAGGCCGTCGACTCCTACATGGCCGGGTTCAACCGTTCGTACGAGGGCAACCGCGCTCCGCTCGTCATCGGCAACCACTTCGAGGGCTGGAACGGCGGCATCTACATGGACGCCGTCGAGGAGGTCATGCGCAAGGTCGCCGCGCACAAGGACGCGAAGATGGTGTCCTTCCGTGAGCTGTGCGACTGGATGGACGCGCAGGACCCGAAGGTCGTCAAGAAGCTGCAGGCCCTCGCTCCCGGCGAGACGCCGCCCGGTGGCTGGGACGAGTACCTCGAACTCACCTGAGCCACTGCCCGGCGCCCCGGCTGGGTACACGCGGAACGGCCCGAACCTCTCGTGAGGTTCGGGCCGTTCCGCTGCCGGGTGTCGGCGAGGGCCGCCAGCAAGACTGGCCGCTCGCCGGATCCGTCATCGGGTGCGACGGCGAACGACGAGCGTGCCGCCCGCTGCGGCGAGAAGCGCGCCGCTCGCGAACGCAGCGGTGGTGTTCGTCGAGCTGCCCTCGTGCGTCATGTCGGTCTGCACCTTCGGGCCCACAGTGGTCGAACCCGTCGTCGTGCCGCCGGGGGTTCCCGGCTTGGACGGCGTGGGCACGGGCTGCGCCGACGCGCCGATCTTCACGTCGACGGTCTTCGTGACGTGGGAGTTGTTGGCGTCACCGCAGTACCAGAAGTCGAGCTTCACCTTGTATGTGCCGGGCTTGGTGTAGCGGTACTGGTAAGGAGACGAGAAGTTGAGTGGCGAGACGCCCTTCGAGGTGCACTGCAGGACGCCGGAATCACCGCCGGTACGGCCTTTGCCGTCACCGAAGTCGACACTCATGGAGATGGGGCCAGGGGTACGAGTCGTCGTGTGATCCGGCCCGTTGGCATAGTGCTGCGTGCCCTTGAGGTTGAAGTTGAATGCGACGGTGGTGCCGTCGGTCGTGTAGGTGATGCTTGGAGTCGCCGACACGCCGGGCCCGGCCGTAGGGGCTGCGTAGGCGGGGGCGCTGAACAGGGCGGCTCCGGCGAACGTCGTCAAGCATGTGGTGCGGACAAAACGGTTCATGGCATTTTCCTGTTCTCGAGTCGGTGCGTGTTGGACACACCTCCTTCTTCAGTATTGCCGTGTGTGACGTGGAACACGAGAGCTCGAGCCGAGAACTTCGACAGCCGACGGTGGGCGCGTCGGCGTTCGGCCTCCCGGCGTTCGGTCGCCAACCGCAACGGCCACCGCCACGCCGCCGGCCGGGATGCGGGGCGAACGCGGGGGACAATGGGGTGCGCACCCTCGTCCGGAGGGGGTCGTGACGGGGGGGAGGACCATGGAACGCGACCGACGCTCGAGCGAGACACGCGCGAGCACCGACCCCTCGCGCGCCCTGGCCCCGGTCCGCGAATCCGGCGCGGGTGAGGCCGCTGAGCCGGTCGTCATGATGGGCGGCCTCGGCCGGCATCTCGGGCTGGCATGGCTGGAGAACGTCTTCTTCTTCGCCGTCATGATCTGCTCGTTCGTCTTCGCCGTGCTGCTGCTACGCGAGGCGACGTGGTCGTGGTCGCTGCTCCTGTTGCTCGTCGGGTTCTGGGCCGTCATGGCCTACCTGGCGCTGCCACGGTTGCACCGCGTCCTCACGACGATCTACGTGCCCGACTACTTCATCGGCTGCAGCCGTACGACGGACGGGCGCCTCGGCGATCCCCTCAACCTCGCATTCATCGGCGACGAACAGCAGATCCACGAGACGATGACGCGCGCCGGGTGGGTCAAGGCCGACCCGGTGACGCTCGGGTCGAGCGTCCGCATCGTCGTGTCGTCGCTGCTGCGCCGCAGCTACGCCGAGGCGCCCGTCAGCCCGCTCGTGCTGTTTCGGCGCACGCAGGAGTTCGCCTACCAGCAGGAGGTGGACGGCAACCCGTCGCAACGTCACCACGTACGGTTCTGGCCGACGCCCGACGAGTGGTTGCTGCCCGGCGGCCGGCGGGTCGATTGGCTCGCGTCGGGCACGTTCGACTCCGGCGTCGGCCTGTCGTTCTTCACGCTGCAGGTCACGCACCGTATCGCCCGCGACATCGACACCGAACGCGACCACGTGCTGCGCACGGTGACGGACGCCGATCCGGCCGTCAGCGTCGAGATGCTCCACGACTTCACGAGCGGCTACCACAGCCGCAACGGCGGCGGCGACGCAGTGATGACGGACGGCGACCTGCCCGTCGTCGACCTCACCGCCGTTGCCGTCGCCCCGGGCGCGACGGTGTACGGCGCCAGCGAGGACGGGCAGGTGCTCGGCACGGTGGGGCGTCGCCCGCCATCGATCGTCGCGGCCTGCGTGCTCGCGGTGGCCTCTGCCCTCGTGTCGATGGCGGCGCTCGTCTGGGGCGGCGACGGTGTTCTGGGGCCGAACGGCCGGGACGTCCTCGGCGACGTTCCGGCCGAGTTGCCGACGAACGTCGCCCTGTGGATCGGGGTATTGACGTATGTGCCGATCCTGTGGCTCGCGTACCGCACGTTCTTCGGCGGGGTGTGGGCGCGACTCATCATGATCGCTCTCGTCACCCTGTCGCAGGCGAGCCAGATGTGGCAGTACCTGCAGGGCACGCGGCCGACGTTCGGCGCGTTGCTGTCCCTCTCCGTCGACCTGCTCGTCGTCTATGCGCTGACGAGCCTGTCGGCGCGCGATTGGGTCGAGCAGGGCCTCGTCGAGGGTGAGGGCGCCGCGGCCTGACGGTGTGGTGTTTCACGTGAAACGCGCTCGTGCTCTGCTCGTGGCTGACAGACTCGCTCGCCCGGTCAGTCAGCGAGGGTCTGCTCGATGCCCTAACGGTACGACCCGCGACCTCAGGGGCCGATGGCAACCTCTACACGGGTCAGAACCCGCAGTCGACCGGCGCCCGCGCCGAGCGGATCCTCGCCGACCTCTCCTGACGTCTACGGCTGCCCCGGCGCGACGGGCGTCGCGCCGGGGCAGCCGTGCGCTTCGCTCAGGGGTGAATGTGACCAAGAACCGCCGATGTGGCCATGAGTCGCGAAGGTGGACGAAATTCGCAGAGGTGGACGTAGATCGCCGTTGCGTACGGGGCGGGTGAGCAAGGTCACGGGAACGAGGGTTTCGTTTTTGAATAGTCCATGTGGAATAGTCATCGCGTGACCACAACAGACCCCCTGGAAGTGGCGCCGCTGGCGGTCGCCGTCCTCAGTCTTCTCGCGGAGCGCGACATGCATCCGTACGAGATGATCCAGACCCTCCGCGCGCGCCGGGAGGATCAGTGGGTGAAGCTGCGGCCCGCGTCGCTCTACCACAAGGTCGACGGGCTCGTGGCGCGCGGCCTCGCGGAGGTCGTGGGCACCGAGCAGGACGGCAACCGCCCGCCCCGCACGACGTACCGCCTCACGGACGCGGGGCGCGAGCTCCTCGTCGCGTGGATCAGCTCCGCCATCACCGTCGTCGAGAACCCCTACTTCTCGTTCTCCCTCGCCCTCGGCGAGCTCGAGGCTCTCGGCCCGGAACGCGCGGCGCGCCTGCTCACCGAGCGCGTCACCGTCCTGGACGAGCACATCGCCCAGATGCGCGACAGCCTCGAGCAGGGGCGCAACCAGGGCGCGAAACGCATCTGGATGCTCGCCCACGAACACCGCCTCGCCACTTTGACGACCGAGCGCGACTACATCGCCTCCGTCGTCCATGACATCGAATCGAAGGAACTCACATGGCCGACCAGCCACTGACCGACGACGCGTCCGCGACGTCGGGCGCGCCTGCGGCTCCCGCCGCAGGCGCCGCCCACTCTGACGCGGGCGCGTCCGTCGCCACGGGCGCCCCGCCGCAGCAGTCCGCGTCGGGGCGCCGAACTGCGGCAGATGCGGGCGCGAAGACGCCGGGCGCCGCGCCCGACATCAACCCGTGGGCTGCGCTGAGCGCCCTGCTCATCGGGTTCTTCATGATCCTCGTCGACTCGACGATCGTCTCCGTGGCGACCGAGACGATGGTCGACAAGCTCGACACGAGCCTCAACAACGTCCTGTGGGTGACGAGCGGGTACCTGCTCGCCTACGCGGTGCCGCTGCTCATCACCGGACGCCTCGGTGACCGTTTCGGCCCGAAGAACCTCTACCTCATCGGCCTGGCCGTGTTCACGTTGTCGTCGGCCGCGTGCGGCTTCGCCCCGAATGTCGGCGTCCTCATCGCCGCGCGCGTCGTCCAGGGTCTCGGTGCGGCGATCATGACGCCGCAGACGATGGCCATCATCACGCGCATCTTCCCCGCGGACGGTCGTGGCAAGGCCATGGGCGTGTGGGGTTCGACGGCGGGTGTCGCGACGCTCGTCGGCCCGATCCTCGGTGGTGTCCTCGTCGACCATGCCGGGTGGGAGTGGATCTTCTTCGTCAACGTGCCCGTCGGCCTCATCGGTCTCGCGATGGCGTGGAAGCTCGTGCCGTCGCTGCCGAGTCACGCGCACAAGTTCGACCTCGTCGGGGTCGCGCTGTCGGCCGTCGCGCTCTTCTGCGTCGTGTTCGGCATCCAAGAAGGCGCGCAGTACGACTGGGGCACGATCACGGGCATCATCTCTGTGCCGCTGCTCATCATCCTCGGCCTCGTCTTCTTCGTCCTGTTCATCCTGTGGGAGCGGCGATACAGGGGTGAGCAGCTCGTGCCGCTGCACCTGTTCGCGAACCGCAACTTCTCCCTTGCCAACATCGCTATCACGTCCGTCGGGTTCGCGATCACGGCCATGTCGTTCCCGATCATGATCTACGCGCAGGCCGTGCTCGGTTACTCGCCGACGAAGGCCGCGCTGCTGCTCGCGCCCATGGCCGTCATCTCCGGTCTGCTCGCCCCTGTCGTCGGTGGTCTCGTCGACCGCAAGCACCCCGCGATCCTCGCGGGCTTCGGGCTCGTCTGCTTCTCCGTCGCCCTGTTCTGGTACGGCCGGATGCTCGGCGCCGACACGTCGATCTGGTGGCTGCTCGCCATCGCCTGCCTGCTCGGTGTGGCCAACGGGTTCATGTGGGCGCCGCTCTCGGTGACGGCGACGCGCACCCTCGAACCGCGCTTCGCCGGCGCAGGTTCGGGCATCTACAACACGACACGTCAGATCGGCGCCGTCATCGGTTCCGCCGCCGTCGCCTCCCTCATGGATTCGCGCCTTCGCCACCACCTCGGTGAGCAGGCTGCGGGTGGCGCGCATCAGGCGGGCGGCGGTCACATGCCGACGCAGGTCGCCGAGCAGTTCGCCCGCGCCATGGGCGAGACGCTGTACCTGCCGGCCGCGGTGCTCATCGTCGGCATCATCGCCGCGGTGATGTTCACCAACCCGCACCGCAGGACGGGCCGCCACGCGGCCGACGCTCACTGAGCGCCCGAAGCCGAGGGCTCCGGACGAACATTGCCCGCGAACGCGTCAATGATGACGCGTTCGCGGGCAATGTTCGTCCGGGTTCGATGGGGTGGTCGCTCGATCCGTGCCAAAGGTCCCTGGCCCCGGGGCGCGTCGCGGCCCTAGCGTGAAGGTGAGACCCGGCGTCGGGCTCATCGCAACATTCACGAGAGGTGCCTCGGATGGCTGACAACACGACCAAGCCCATCGTCGTCGGAGTCGACGGATCGCCGTCGTCGCTGAGCGCCCTCGAATGGGCCGCGCAGCACGCCGAGCTGACGAAGCAGCCGCTCGAGGCCCTCGCGACGTGGCAGTGGCCCACCAACTACGGCTACGCCGTGGCGTTCGAAGCCAACTTCGACCCGGCGCAGGAGAGCACGCAGATGCTCGACGAGATCGTCGCGAAGGTGCAGGCCGACCACCCGAGCATCGAGGTGCGACCGCACGTCATCGAGGGCGACACGCGCAATGTGCTCGTCAAGCGCTCCAAGGAGGCGGCGCTGCTCGTGCTCGGCAGCCGCGGCCACGGCGAGCTGACGGGCATGCTTCTCGGCTCCGTCAGCGGCTACTGCGTCACGCACGCCGACTGCCCCGTCCTCGTCACGCGCCACTGATGCGCCACTGATGCGCCACTGACGCGCCACTGACGCGGCGCGGCCCGGCGCGTGACCGGGCCCGCGACCTGACGCGTCGAGGACGCGTCGGCTCCGATGGCGTCTGCACCCCGGCGGACGGTGGCGCGCGGCGCCGTCACGGGAGTAGGTTCGTGCCATGAGTGACACGAGCAGCGAGAACTACACCCCCGAGGTCGACCAGCAGGACGGCGGCCCCGGCGCCCAGACCGGCGGCGACGGCGGCGAGAACAATGATGTCGCGAGCGGCGGTCGCAGCGACGAGGGCAGCACCGACGAAGGCCAGCACGCCGACGCCGACGAGAGCTGACGGCGGCCGCCGCTGAGCGCGGTGGTTTGCCGCGAGCGTCGGCAGGCATGACACGACGCACGCGCGCACGCCTCACCTGAACACGACGCACGCGCCCCGGCGTCGAACCTGCGTGGCCGCGAGCCCCGCAGGTGACGACGCGACCGGGGCGCATGCGTCGTGCCGCTCTGGGACCATGGGGCAGACCCCGATCCGAGGAGCCTCATGCCGTCCACCGCAGCCCCCGCGCCGCCGCGCGTCAGGTTGCTCCTCGCACGCTTCTCGCACACGGGTCTCGTGTTCGCCGCGCTGTTCTACATCATCGCGAACACGCCGTCACTGCTGCCGCGCCCCTGGTGGATGCAGGGCCTCGTCGCGGCGCTGAGCGGGGTGTGCGGGTACGTTCTCGGCCTCGCGCTGGGGCGCCTCGTCCACGCGACGGCGCGCTGGTTGGGCCTGCGTGTCACGATGAACCCGCGTCGACGCGTGCTGCTCGGCCGCATCGGCATCGCGTTCGCGGCCCTGATCGTCATCAGCTTCCCGCAGGCGACGATCGACTGGCAGCGGGAGGTCAGCCGCCAGGTCGACGTCGACGGGCCGGGGTGGTGGTATCCGACCGGTTCGACGCTCGTCGCGGTCGTCGTGTTCGTCCTGTTCATCCTCGTCTGGCGCGGCCTCGCCGGGCTCACCCGCTTCTTCCTCACGAAGGTCTCCTCACGCATCGTGCGGGAGGCAGCGGCCCGTCTCGTCGCATCGGTCATCACGGTCGCGACGGTCGTCGTGGCGATCGACGTCGTCGTCGAACCCGCCGTCCTCGCCGTCGTCGGGGGCAACGCAGACCGCGTCAACCAGCAGATGCCGCGCGGTGAGTACGCACCGACGTCGTCGTTGCGCAGTGGTGGCCCCGGCTTGCCACTGACGTGGAACAGCCTCGGCCAGGACGGCGCGAAGTTCGTCGCCGCGGGGCCGGACGCGAAGCAGATCGCCGACGTGACGAAGAAGCCAGCCAAGGAGCCGGTGCGGGTGTTCGTCGGCGCGAATCAGTCGTTGGAGAAGAGCGCCGACCTCGCGGTGGCCGAGCTCGACCGCACCGACGCCTGGAAGCGCAAGGCGATGCTCGTCATCACGCCGACGAGCACCGGATACGTCAACCTGTGGGGCGCTGCCTCGTTCGAGTACCTGCTCGGCGGCGACACCTCGGCGGTCGGGATGGCGTACTCGAACCTGCCGTCGGCGTTCGGCCTGCTCACCGCGCCCCGCGATCCCGGCAAGGCGTCGCAGATCCTCCTCGAGAAGGTGCGGCGCCGCGTCGACGCCATGCCCGCGGCCCAGCGCCCGAAGGTGTACTTCACCGGCGAATCGCTCGGCGCCTACGGCGCGGACGACTCGTTCGACTCGCCGCAGCAGATGTTGGAGCGCACCGACGGCGGCGTCCTCAGCGGCACGCCCGCCTTCTCGCCGAACCGAGCGCGGCTGACGCGTGAGCGCGCGCCCGGCTCGACGACCATTGACCCTGTCATCAACGGCGGGCGTCACATCCGTTTCGCGGGCGAACCGTCGCAGCTGGGCGCCGACGAGTACGACCGCCCTCTGGGCGCGTGGCAGAAACCGCGCGTCGTCTACCTGCAGCACCCGTCCGACCCCGTCGTGTGGTGGTCGCCGCGCCTGATGTTCAACTCACCCGAGTGGCTGCGTGAGACGCGCGACAACACGCCGATGGCGCAGATGAGCTGGGCTCCGTTCGTCACCTTCTGGCAGGTCAGCGCCGACATGCTCGTCTCCAACGAGGTGCCCGGCGGTTACGGTCACCGCTACTTCGGCGCCGAGATGGTGCCGGCCTGGGCGAAGGTGCTCGACGTCGACCCCGGCTCGCGCGAGGATGCCATCATCGACGCCGTGGGGCGCCGCTGAGCGCGCTCGCCGTCAGCGATCATCGCCCGGAAATCGTCATCCTCGACGCGTTTGCGGGCAATGATCTGGCGGGCCGTCAGTTCTGACGCGTCGGATCGAGCTTGCCCGTCATCGTCACCCCACCGGTGCTGACGGTGAAGCTCGCGACCGCGTTCGTGCACGTCATGCCGCTGACGTTGCTCGTGCACGTCGTTCCTGCGGAGGTGAAGCTGCTGCCGTAGCCGAGCACGGCCGTGCCGTCCTTCTTCGTCACCGGTGCGTTCGGCACGCTCGACGTCCAGCGCGCAGCCTCGCCGTCGGTGTCGAAACCGGGGTCACCGGTGAGGAAACCGACGCCCTTCGGCGTCAGCATGATGTAGTTCGCACCGCCGTGCTTCGCCGAGACCTCGGGGGTGAGGTGGCAGCCGACGACGCCCTTCGTCATGTCGCACCAGTTGCGGCCCGTGGGCGTCGTGAACTGCGACCATCCCGTCGCCGCGTACGCATACGCCGTCGCGGTGCCGCTCGTCGACGGTGCGCTGCTCGCGGAGGCGGTCGGCCCTGCCGAGTTCTGGCTGCCGGACGGCGCCGCGCCCGAGCCGGTAGCGCTCGCCTGCGGCGCTGCGGAGTCGCTCGCCGACGCACCGTCGCTCGCGCTCGGCGACGCGGACGAGGCGCTCGCGGCCGTGCTGGAGGACGTGCTCGGGGACGTCGACGACGACGCGGAAGAGCTGCGCTCGGAGGGCGTCTGGCTCGGTGCGGCCTGCTGCGTCGTCGACGACGCGGACGACTGCGCCACCGTGGCGTTCTGCGACCCGCCGTCCTGGCCATTTCCGCACGCGGCGAGCGCGAGCGTCAGCAGGCCCGCGGCGGTGAGAGCTGGGACGGTGCGCATGAGTTCCCCTTGTCGTCGAACGGTGCCGACACGTCACGCCGTGCCGCACCTCCACTGTGGCAGAGATGGCGGCCGTGGCGAAGGCGCCATGCCGACCGAGACGACCCGGCTGAAACCCGTGCCCGGCAGCCCGATTCGCTCACGTCACAGGTGGCCGCTGAGCGCCGCCATGCGGGATTCGAGCTTGCCGACAAGGGCGTCGAGCTCCTTGGAGTTCTCGGCGCTGACGGGCAGGACGTCGATCGAGATCGTCGCTCCACCGGCGAGGGAGCGCAGTTCGTCGAGCTTCGCGGCGAACGGCGAACTGCTGCCGGGTGAGTAGTAGTCGACGGCCGCGTCGATGTCGTTCGGGTAGAGGTCGGCCTTCGTCACGGCGATGACGACCCACATCGGCTTGGCTCGGCGCACCGCCATCGCGGCGATGCGGTGCGCGGTGATCGTCCAGTCCTCCAGCTCCGCGGCGAGCTGCTCCTCGCGCGTGCGTGACGGCGCGGCGCCGCTCGTGCCGCCGGCGTGTCGCGGCGTCGCGTGGCCGTAGGAGACGACGTGGACGATGCCGTCGACCGGCTCCTCGTAGAACACCTCGTCGAGGGCTGCGAGGCGCGTCGCGGCGTTGTCGCCGGGCACGACGCGGAAGCGGAAACCCTTGAGCCGCGGCGACTTCGACGTCCGACGCTCCATCGTCGCCGAGCCGGCCTCGGTGACGGCGTCGGGGCTCGTGCGGCGCGCGAGACGGTCGACGAGGCGCGTCTTGCCGACGCCCGTCATGCCCGTGACGGCGACCGTCGGGTAGCGGCGATGCACGAGGGAGGAGATCTTCTCGGGTGCCGCGGTGAGGGCGGTGAGGGCCGTTCCGGCCAGGCTGGCGCCGGCAGCGGCGAGGCCGGCGTTGTGGCGGGCACCGGTGTTCTTCGAGGTCACGGTTCACCTTTCGGCAGAGGCTCGTTCGACGCCGGGGCGCCGAGCACTTTGCCCTCTAGTCAACCCGAAACGTCGTCGAAACGCCTCTCCGAGGGTTTCTTCGACGCCTTCGCGGTGCTGCGCGCTCGCCGCGTCCGACCATCCGCGTGGGTGGTGAACCAGCGGCCTGCGCGTCCTAGAGTGAAGACATGACTCGCGAAGACATCCACGAAGCAGCCAAGAACGACGACGCGGACGGCCAGAAGCCCGGCGGCGCTGGGGAGGTCTCCGAAGGCGGCAGCGGTTTCGGCACCGACAGTGAGGCGAACGTCGTCAACGGCGCCGACGCTGTGCCCGACAAGACGACCGGCGGCACCAGCCCCCGTACGCCCAACCAGTGAGCTGAGTGCCTCCGACCAGGTGCTGGCCGGCCCTGACCCCGAGGTCACGGCCCGCTCTGTCCCTGGAGGTCTCGACGGCGATCCGGCGACGGCGTGACGCGTCTGACAGTGCGCCGAATGTGTCCTGCGCGTGCGTCGCGCCGGCGAAATCACGCCCGAGGGTGTAGCGGTTGTCGGTGCCTCGGTCTAGCCTCACGAGCATGACTGACATGAATACGAATCAGCCCGACGAAACCCTCGGGGCGCACGCTCCGGGTGCCCCGAACGGTCAGGCTCAGCAGGCTCAGCAGGGCCAGGACATGCTCGGCGCGACGGAGCCGACGCAGGGTGGCCCGAACGATGCCTCCCTGCAGCGGGACCCCGACGAGTGGGCCACCGGCGACGAGCCGATGACCGAGGCGCAGAAGTCGTACCTCGACACGCTCGCCAAGGAGGCGGGCGAGACGCTGCCCGCCACGCTGACGAAGGCCGAGGCGAGCAAGCACATCGATCGCCTCCAGGGTTCGAACAACCGCGTCAACCAGCAGGGCACGCAGGGCAACTGAGGCAACTGCCAGACGCCACCGGTCGGCCTGGCGCGACATGTTTCACGTGGAACATATGGCGCCAGGTCGGGCGGAGGTGTGCTGCGACGAGCGGGCGGCGCACTGCGCGGTGACCACGGGTCATGCCCCCACCGGGGCTCGAGCGCGCACCGAATGACGTGTCGATGATGCCCAGCGCGAATCGGCAGACCCCACAATGGCTTCCATGACTTCTCTCGTCTGGTTCCGTGACGACCTGCGTACGTTCGACCATCCGGCGCTGCGTGCGGCGGTCGATCACGCCGTCACCTCCCAGGGCTCGCAGGAGTCGGATGACGGCGCGTCGTCCGAGCCCGCGGGCGTCGTCGCGCTCTTCGTCCTCGACGAGGAATCGGACGGCCTCCGCCCGCTCGGCGGTGCGGTGAAGTGGTGGCTGCATCACTCGCTCGTCGCCTTGCGCGCGAAGCTCGAGGCGCTCGGCATCCCGCTCGTCCTGCGACGCGGCGCCGCGCATGACGTCGTCCTCGATGTGGTCGAGACGTTCGACGTCGACTTCGTCGGCTGGAATCGCCGGTACGGCGGGCCGGAGCGCGTCGTCGACGCCGGGATCAAGGAGGCGTTCGCCGAGCGAGACGTCGAGGTGCACTCGTATGCGGCGAACCTGCTGTTCGAGCCGTGGACCATCACAACGGGTGGGGGCACCCCGTACCGCGTGTTCACGCCGTTCTGGAAGGCGTGCCTGAGCGAGCCCGAGCCGCGTGAGCCGCTCGACGCGCCGTCAGCGCTCACCCCGCCGTCCGCACTCGTCGAGCAGGCCGGCCAGGCGAGTGACGACCTCGACACCTGGGCGTTGCTGCCGACGAAACCCGACTGGTCGACCGGCATCGCCAAGGCCTGGACGCCGGGCGAGGACGCCGCGCACGAGCTATTCGCCGACTTCCTCGACGACGCCGTCGTCCACTACGCCACCGAACGTGACGAGCCGTCGAAGCCGGCGACGTCGCGCCTCTCGCCGCATCTGCGCTTCGGGGAGATCAGCCCGCAGACGATCTGGCATGCGGCGCGGCGCAGTGGCAAGGACGTCGAGACGTTCCTGTCGGAGGTCGGTTGGCGCGAATTCGCGTGGCACACGCTCTACGAGAACCCCGACCTTCACCAGGTGAACCTCAATCGGAAGTTCGACGCGTTCCCGTGGCCGCCGCTCGACGAGGACGCGCTGCTCGCATGGGAGAAGGGCGAGACGGGCGTCCCGCTCGTCGACGCGGGCATGCGCGAGCTGTGGGAGACGGGCACGATGCACAATCGCGTGCGCATGGTCGTCGCGTCGTTCCTGACGAAGAACCTGCTCATCGACTGGCGCATCGGTGAGGAGTGGTTCTGGGACACGCTCGTCGACGCCGACGCCGCGAGCAACCCGTTCAACTGGCAGTGGGTCGCCGGGTGCGGCGCAGACGCCGCACCGTACTTCCGCGTCTTCAACCCGGAGACGCAGCGCAAGAAGTTCGACCCCGACGAGCGCTACGTCCGCCGCTGGGGCGCTGACGACGGCCGCGAACCCATCGTCGACCTCGCCGAGACGCGCAAGGCCGCACTCGCGGCATACGAGCAGACGAAGTGACGTCTCACCGGGGCGCCGTCTGACCTTTCGCGTCCGGAGATAGCTGGGCACCGGCGCGTCTCTAATCGAGTGGATCCTGCGAAAAGTGCGCGAGGCGGGTGGCCCGTCGTGTAGGTCACCCGCCTCGCGCACTGTTGAGAAGACGTGGCGACGATCCACATTCGAGCTCGTCGCCAGGCCGTCGAGGTTACTTCGCGCAAGCGGTGGTCTGCTTTGCCCCGTACGTGGCCTCCTCCTGGGTGTACTTATCACCTGCGTCCGAGGACAGCTGCTGGATGAGGCGATCGCACGACATCGGCATAGTGTTCATGTAGTTTTTCGCGGCCTTGCCCGCCTGTTCCTTCCAGTTCGTGTCAAGGGTGTTCACCGCGGCGGTGGCGTCAGCGACTGAATACTTGTCACCGGCGTCCGACGAAAGCTGCCGGATGAGACCCTGCTTCGAGAAGGGCATAGTGGACAGGTAGTTTTCGCCTGCCTTGCGCGCGTTCTTCTGCACGTCTGTGAGCTTGGCCGCGGGGTCGTTCTGCGCGGCTGCCGACCCGCCGCCCGAGGGCTGACTGGTTGAGGTGCTCTTCGTCGACTTGTCATCTGAGCCGCCCTTGGTCGCCACGGTGATGACGATGATGAGGGCGATTAGGCCAAGGAGCCAGAAACGCTTCTTCTTGTACCAGGGGCGCGAAGCCTTGGCGTAGGCTTTCGACGCCTTGGCGTTGGCTTTTGCTTCCTTGTGGGTGGCTGGCTGGCTCTGGTTCGGATCCGCAGGCGTACTCATGTAGTTGTTCCTTGTCTATCGGAGCTTCGGCAATCGGCCTCACGCCGCTGCTAGGCCCCCGTGGTCGGGGGCGCGCGCAGGCTAGATAGTTAGCGTGGCCATGCGCATGGCTAAAGTAGCGCAGCGAATCCACCTGCGGGGCTCTTCCGCCACGAGGGGAGATGAGTGGGTCAACAGACGCCTCCCCTTCGCGCACGCCAGCTACGGCTGCGAGCCTGGTCCGCTCCGCAGAACCACGGTCCAGGAGCAACGTGTAGGCGTACGGCTTAACCGCAGGAGGCGTTGCCGCGATGCGCAACGGCCGTAGCCGGCACACATCGGTTCTCTGAGGATGACAGTGCGTGCGTGCGGTGTGAGGTAAGCGCTGCTGTGCCTGCTACGACAGCCCGTGGCGTCGGCGGGGAGCCGATGAGAGGGATGGCACCGAACGCCAGCCGACCGAGAGTGGCTAGCACTCCCCAACGCGGCCAGCGTCATGGTGAAGCGAGCCGGCGTTCCTTCCGCACAGCATGACTGGTCCCTCGCCACGCGGACCCGTCATGGCTTCACGCGTGGAAGGTGAACCCATGCTGAGTGACGACGAGATTCGGGCGATGACGTTCGAGCAACGACGCGACCTCATGCGTCGGCTCGAACGACCGCCGACGATCTCGCCGCGCCTCGTGAGTCGTCTCGGCGCGGTGCGGCGCGTCCGCATCATCCTCATGACGGTGTGCACGCTGGCGCTCGTGCCATGGATCATCTATCTCGCGTTCGCGTTGCCGCCTGTGTACGAAGCGCACAACTGGCGTTTCGCGTGGGTCGGATTCGACGTCATGCTGCTCGCCTTCATGGCGGTGACGGCGTGGTGCGCGTGGCAGCGGCGTCAGCTCGTCATCCTCGGGTAGTTCACGACGGGCATGCTGCTCGTCTGCGACGCCTGGTTCGACGTGACGACGGTGGCGCCAGAGGATCGCATCTGGTCGATCCTCGCAGCAGCGTTCATCGAGCTGCCGCTCGCGTTCATCCTCACCTACGGGTCGCTGCGCCTGCTGCGCGCGATCAGCGAATCACGTCTCCTGATCGAGCCCGGGCAGCGGTTGCGTCACGTCGAGATCACGCTGCCGCATCACGACGACTGAGCTCTCACCCATCGCGTCGGCGAGTTCTGCCGCGCCGCGTCCGTCGAGCTCGGTGGCGATGCCGTCACGCGCGCCGAGACGGTCGGCGTCGCTGCGATGCGACGACACCTTGAACCGGGCCTCCATGCGCTGCACGGAAATCCGGATGCCGACGATCTTCGTCAGCATGTCGTCCAGGTAGTCGCGCGGTGCCTGCCCCATGCGCCACGGCTCGTCGCGCCCGCCCTCCATCGCACCCGTGAGCTTCGCGACGACGCCGCGCACCCACCTCGGGTCGTCGTGCACCTCCAACTCTCCCCAGGCATGAGCGACGAGGTAGTTCCACGTCGGGACGACGCGGTGATGCTCGGCCTTGCTCGGATACCAGCTCGGCGAGACGTAGTGCTCGAGCGGCCCGAACGTCACGAGCGTCAGCCCCTCGTGACGGCCTTTCTGCCACAACGGGTTCGCACGCGCCACGTGCCCGATGAGCGCCTTGCCCGTCGGTGCGTCGTCATCGTCGACGAGCAGCAACGGCACCATGTCCGCCTGCGGCGTGACGCCGTCGTGCGTGATGAGCGTCGCGAGCGGATGTTTCTCAACGAACGCGGCGATCGTCTCGACGTCCGTGACGACGTCGTGCGGCGGGTTATAGGGCATGCCATCCAGTCTGACGCACCGCTCCGGCGGGCGCACGCAGCGCCCTCGGCGAGCCGGACATTCGCGACACGCGTTCAAGACGATCGACGGACGCGAGCGACGCGCGGCGGGTACCTGTCGTTCAGCCCGTCAGTCCAGCCCCGCACATACGAAGCGGGCCGCCCCTCCACGTGGGAGGGGCGGCCCGCCCGGCATGCGACGAGGTGCGCAGCTCAGCTGTTGGTGAGCACCTCGTCGGCCTCCTCGTACGGAGCGTCCTCACGGACGCCGGCGGCCTTGAGCTGATCGGCCTCGGCGTGCAGATCCTTGACGACGCCCTGCGCCTCGTGGTCGTGCTCGACCGACGGGGCCGAACCCCACAGCGGTCGACCGTTCGACTCGGGCAGGAAGTGCACCGAGACGAGGCCGATGACGCCCGCGATGATGAGGATGTACGCGGGCCACATGAGGTTGCCGGTCGCGTCGACGAGAGCGCCCGTGTAGAGGGCCGTCGTGCCGCAGAACGCGGAGATGAAGATGTTGAACGCGATCGACAGCGCACCGGCGCGCACGGCCGTCGGGAACAGCGACGGCAGCGTCGACGGCATGGTGGCGCTGAAGCAGATGAGCGACAGACCCATGATGATGAGACCCGCGATGACGGAGCCCTCGGTGTTGCGCGTGATGAGCATGAGCGACGGGAACGCCAGCACGATCAGCATGACGGAGCCGATGCGCACGATCGTCTTGCGCCCGATGCGGTCCGAGGCCAGACCGATGAGCGGGATGATCGCGAGGCAGATCGCCATGACGATGATCTGCGAGACGTTGTTCATGTTGTCGCTGATGCCCTCGCCGCCCTTGTGGTCGGTGACCGTCGACAGGAAGCTCGGCATGTACGCCGTCAGCATGTAGTTCGTGACGTTCCACGCGATGACGAGGCCGCCGCAGACCAGCATGGCGGGCCACATCTTGAACGTGTCCTTGAGCGAGACCTTGTTGTCCTTCTCGCGCTGCTCCGACTCGGCCTCGAGGGCCTCGAACGCCGGGGTGTCGCCGAGCTTCGAACGCAGGTAGACGCCGATGAAGCCGAGCGGCAGGGCGAGGAAGAACGGCAGGCGCCAACCCCACGAGTGCAGCTGATCCGTCGTGCACAGCGCCATGACGAGCGCCGACATGCCGGCACCGAGCAGGTAACCCGTGAACGTGCCGACCTCCAGGAGGCTGCCGAGGAAGCCGCGCTTCTTGTCGGGCGCGTACTCGGCGATGAACGTCATCGCGTTGCCGTATTCACCACCGGTCGAGAAGCCCTGCAGGACGCGGCACAGGAACAGCAGGACGCAGGCCCAGACGCCGGCGTGCGCGTAGTCCGGGATGAGGCCGATGGCGACGGTCGCGCCGGCCATCATGATCATCGTCATCGCGAGGACCTTGTTGCGACCGATGCGGTCGGACAGCGGGCCGAGGATGATGCCGCCGAGCGGGCGGAAGAGGAAGGCGACGGCCATGAGCGCGTACGTCATGAGCGTCGCGGCGGAGCCCTCGAGCGGCATGATGACGTCACCGATCGTGAGCGCCATGTAGCTGTAGACACCGAAGTCGTACCACTCGGTGATGTTGCCGATCGCGGCGGCGCCGATGGCGCGCTTGATGACGTCGGGGTGCGTCACCGTCACCTCGTCGACAGACCATCGTCGACGAACACTGTCCGGTCCGAACATGTGGTTTGCCCCTTTCACACGTGGGTCGGTTGTCTGACGTTTCTTCGCGATGCTATGGGAGGTCTCGACCCGGCACCAAACAGCAATCTGGCTGCGAATCAAGCAGATTGACAAAAGATCGACTGTCGATTCGTCGCTGTCGCGGGTTGCGAAGGGGGGGTTGGACGCCAGGTGACCACGTCGTGAGACGACGTACCGGCTTGTGCGCGTAGGGCGTTGAGGGGATGGCGAGGCTGGGAGCCGCTTCGGCGCAACCCCTCAGGAAGCTGAGGGCCCGAGGGGCGCTGCGCCGCCGCTGGCCGGCGGATCGGCCGGGACGATGATGTGTCGACCCTCACACGCCATCGGGTGCGTTCAGGCCGAGCGAGGTACCTGCGCCGGGTCGACGAGAGGCGCAGCGAGTCGGCCCGTCACGACGTCGGCGGCCTCGCGCCAGTCGTCCCCGAGAGCGACGACGCCGGGCACGCCCGCGAGGGTCGCGCCGGGGCCGGCGACGTAGACGAGTGTTGACCGCGCCATGACCGTCAGCTCCGAACGGCGGGCCGCGAACGACGTCGCCTTCATCCCCGAGATGACGCACGCCCGCGCGCTGGTGGCGCGCACGGCGGCGCTCGTCGCGGCCCACGGGGTGTTGGCGCCGAGCACGAGCGGCGCCCAGCCACGTTCGACGAGCATCGACGAGAACAGGTGGTTGGGCAGGTCGTGCAGTTCGCCGGGCGGGCACGTCAGGATGACGCGGGGGCGCGCGTCGCGCTCTGACTCGGTGCGAACCGCCTCGCCTCTGAACTCCGAGACGACGGAGCGGACGATGTTCGACGCGTGGTGCTCGTGCATGACGCTGAGTTCGCCGGCCGACCACATGACGCCGACGTGGTGCAGCGCGGGCACGAGGACGTCGGCGACGAGGGCATCGACGCCGTGCTCGTCGCGGGCGCGAGCGAACTCGGCGCGCAGCGCATCCTCGTCGAGGGTGAGGACGGCGTCGAAGATGCGCCGGCCTACCTCGGCCGTGAGGATGTCGTTCGTCTGCAGATCCATCGTCAGATCAACATATCCCGCGGACCTGTCGGGGCGAGGTGTTATTCGTCCTGTGCGGCATGGTCGTTCGCTGTTCGCTGTTCGCTGTTCGCTGTTAGCTGTTCGCTGTTCGCTGTTCGCCGGAGCCCCGGGTCTCTAGGCTCGTGGCATGAACTTCGTCGAACACGGTTCCGGTACCCCCATCGTGCTGCTTCACGGCTTCGACGCCGACCACCGGCTCGTGCTGCCGTTGGAGTCGGCCTTCACCGCGGGTGCGGCGCGCGAGGACGTCGCGACGACGGGCTGGCGTCGTCTCTACCCGGATCTGCCGGGCTTCGGCAGCACCCCGATCGGTGACGCAGCGAGCACCGACGACGTCGTCGAGCGTGTGCTCGCGTTCGTCGACGAGCAGATCGGTGACGCACCGTTCGCCATCCTCGGTGACTCGTTCGGCGGGATGATCGCCCGCGCTGTCGCGCACCGCCGTCGCGAGCAGGTGCTCGGGTTGGGCCTGCTCGCGGCGGTGTTCGTCGCGGACTCCGATGCCCGTAAGACGCCGGAGCAGACGGTGCTGCGACGCGATGACGACGCCGTCGCCCAGGTCGGGGACAAGGCCGACGACTACACGGCCGTCGCCGTGGTGCAGAGCGACGACACAGCCCGTCACTTCCTCGAGTTCGCCGCGCCCGGAGCCGAACTGGCTGACAAGGACGCGATGAAGAAGCTGACGGAGAACTACGAGCTGGGCGAGCAGCCCGAGGAGGAGGCGCCCTTCGAGAAACCGACGCTCATCCTCACCGGCCGCCAGGACCACCTCGTCGGCTTCGGCGACGCGCTGCGCCACCTCGAGCACTACCCGCGCGCCACGTACGCGACGCTCGACGGCGCCGGCCACAACGTTCACTTCGAGCGCCCCGACCTCGTCAGCGCCCTCGTCGCTGACTGGCTCACCCGCATGCGCGACCTGCCCGCCTGACGGGGTGTGACGGCGGGCTTGACGGGCGGCCGGATGGCGGCGTCCGGGTGGCGGCGCTCCGCGCGTCAGACCGGGTGGCTCCGGTAGGCAGCCTCGGCTGACGGGTCGAGCGCTCCGCGACGGATGAGTCCGCGCAGAGCGAGCAGCGCGACGCCGTGCTGGTCGTACACGTGATGCATGACGAGCGCGAGGTGCTTGAGAGCCTCGTCGTCGACGGTCTCGGCGTCGTCGAGGCGGGCGAGATCGCGCACGTAGAGCATGTCGGCCTCAACGAGCTGACGTGCGTGCGCCTCGTCGGTCGGTGCGTCGCGATCGGCCCATTGCACCGGTGCGAGTGGCCAAGTCTTCGTCGCGACGAACGCCTGTGGCACGAATCCCTGCGCGCGCAGCTCGACGTCCACATCGGCGAACGTCGGCTGATCGACGTAGAGACGGTGGAAGTTCACCTCGAGCTGGATGCTCGTCGCCGTGCGCAGGCGCTCGCGGCCGTTTCGAAAGATCATCAGCTCGGCGCCCTGCACGTCGATCTTGAGGTGGTCGAGCAACTCGATCTCGGTGATGTCGTCGAGGCGGGTCGTGTCGACGTCGACGCGGTCGACGACCTCGGCGAGCCGCGGGAAGTCGGTGAGCAGGGCGAGTTGCGCGGCGTCCGGTTCGAACAGGCTCGTGAATCCCGATTCGGCGCACACGTGCAGGGTGTGACGCTCGCCGTCACCGATGGCCGCAGGCAGGTAGCGCTCGTGCGGCCCGGCGGCGCGCTCGAGACGCGCGAGGGCGTCGGGTTGCGGCTCGAATCCGGTGACGCGGCACAGACCGTCGCGCAGCATCGGCAGATAGGGCGGGGTGTCGACCAGAGGATTCGCGCCGATGTCGACGACCTCGGTGAGGCGGCTCGGCTGCATTAGTTCCCGTAGAGCGGACATCGATGCTCCTTCGCGACGGCATGACGGGTCGTCGCAGTCTTTCAGGTGCGCGCAGATCCTTCGTCCGTGGGCAGGGGGAAGGGCGACCCGGCCATGCGCCGGACGGGTTGCGCCGGGGTCGATGCGCCCGTCTCCCCCGGAGGTGCCGGGCGTGGCATAGCGTGAGGTGGTGACGCAGACCTCCCGCTGGGACACCGGCTTTCCCGACCCCGAGCAACTGCGCGAGACGGCCCGTCAGGCGCGTCAGCTGCCGACCGAACCGATGAGCCGGGGCGTGCGCGCGATCGTCGGTGGGGCCGTGGCCGTCTGGCTCGTCACTGTTCTCGTCGTCTATTCGACCCTGCCCGAACGCGTACCGACGCACTGGGACGGCTCGAAACCCGACGACTGGTCGAGCCGCGCCGGGGCGCTCGTCGCGTTCTTCGTCGGCCCGATCGCCATCGGCGCCGTGCTGCGCCTCGTGACGTCGCTCGTCCTGCGCTGGCCGCAAGGCATCAACGCGCCGAACAAGGAGTACTGGCTGCAGACGCCGCAACGGCTGCGACACTTCGAACGGCTGGTTCGCGAGGACCTCATGCTCATCGGTGCTCTGACGACGCTGCTGTTCGCGGCGATCAGCGTGATGACGGGTGGCGCCGCGCATCGTGAAGGCGGGGAGCTGCCCGGGGTGTTCTTCGCCGTCATCATGATCGCGTTCATCGCAGGCATTCTTGGCCTCGTCGTGCGGATGCTGCTCGGCAGGCGCTATCAGCCGTCGGACGAGGCGGTGTGACCAGCTGCGATTCTTGTCCCCTTCTGCGATTCCTGTCCACATTCGTCACGTGACCGCTGGCGGCGAATGTGGACAGGAATCACAGTTGAGGACGGGCGGGGCTGCGTCGCGTCGACGGGTGCGTCAGGTTGATGAGTTGTCCGACGGCTGAGGACGCCGACGCTCAAGACGCATCCCGACGCTGCGGGGCGCAGTCTCGACGAAGCCGAGGCTCTCGTACAGTGGCCGGCCCGGCGCGTCGGCCATGAGCGTCACATAGGCACCGGACGGCGCGTCGTGTTCGATGCGCGCGAGCAACCGAGTGAGAATCGCCCGCCCGAGGCCCTGACGCTGATGCTCCGGCGAGGTGGCCATGTCGGCGACCATGAAGTACCACCCGCCGTCACCGATGACGCGGCCCATCGCGACGACGTCGCCGCTCGCGCGATGACGAACCGTCACCCATGCCCACGAGTTCGTCAGGGCCGGCGCGCCCTGCTCGGCGGTGCGGGGTGTGAGGCCGCTGATTCGTCGCAGCTCGAGGTAGGTCTCGAGATCCGGTGCGGAATCGAGCAGTTCGTAGTCGGTGTTCACGGGGCCTCCTGGTGGTGGGACGAAGTGGGAGAGAGGGCGGCGATAGAAGGTCGACGGGAGCGCGGGGAAGCGTGAGCCACGGTGCGTGAGGCCCGATCGCGATGCACGATCTCGTCGGCTCAGATGCACGCAGGTGCATCTGAGCGCATGGCGGCTGCCTCGTGGTGACGTCGATGTTGCTCATGGCAGGAGAACAGAGCCTGGGCGAGGTGTGCGACGCGCCCTGAGACGTACGTGAGCCCTGCGACCGCGCATCTGTCAGCCCCCGGCACCCTGTCAGAACAGACTGTGCTGCGCGACGGATTCCGGCGAGCGAGCGGCGTCGTCGAACGTGACGCGGCGCCCGCCCAGTGCGTCGAGGTCGACGAGCATGAGCGAATCGGCCGCGCCTTCCGCCGCATCCCCGGCCACGCCTTCGGCTTCGGCCACGCCTTCGGCTTCGGCTTCGGCTTCGACTTCGGACGCAGCGTTGACCTGAACCAGCGCGACCGATCCGACGAGGCTGACGGGCGTCAGGCAGTGGGATCCGCCGGTGACGGGGTGGGCGTAGACGGGGTGGATGCCATGGCCGGCGTCGAAGAACGCCGCGTGCAACGCCGGGGGTTGCCACGCCTCGTGGGGCATCGAGCGCGCGCAGAGGCCGCGCGTTCGCAGGTGCGCCTCGACGGCGGCGACGCAGTCGGCGTGCGCGCCATCGAGCGCCGTTTCGTGCAACGCCCGGGTGAGAGCGGCGGCCTTGCTCGTCTTGTGACGCGCCTGGGGCACACCGACGTGCTCGGTGACGGCGTCCTCGAGAACTCGAACGGCGAGCCCGTCGTCCGTGCGTGCGACGTACGTGGCCCGCACCGCGCCCTGCTCGTCGAGACGAACTCGCTTGCGCGCATCGGACGCCGTACCGACCTTGTGCGCGCCGTCCGCGAACGTCGCGATGTAGAGCCAGTGAGGTTGCGCCAGGTAGCGACCGAGCGCCTCCGGTACATGGCCACCGCGATGCGCGTGGTGCATGAAGCGCGACTCGTCGCGGCTCGCACACCGCTCGCACTGACGGCCCGTGGTGGCGAGACGCGCGCCGGCGCAGGGCTCATGACGGCCACCGCTCGACCCCGTGGCGATGAACACGCCGGTGCAGAATCGCCCCGTCGGGTCGACGTGGAACGCGAGACGTTCACCGACCAGGTTCAGCGTTCGTCGCTCGGTCTCGAGGGGGATCGAGATGACGAGATGCGGCTCCCCACCCGTCCAGGAGACGGAGTGCGCGAGGAACGGCGTGTCGCGAGGAACGCTGGGGCGAGGCATGGCTCCATCCGATCATGACGGGGTAGATGGCAGCACTCGGGCTCGGACCGCCCGTACGCCGCGCGGCGCCCGTTGAAGGCCGCCCGTCGGGTCGCGTCACTTGGACCCCGCCAGTCGGACACAGTGCGTTGGACGCCGCATGCGCACGTCTGAGTGGCCACTGGCCGCGTCGGCACCTGTTGGCCCTCCGCCGCTCTGCGGCGCAGCTACCGGCGTGCCAGCGCCGCCGTCGCACCCGGACGTCAGCACGACCGCCGTTGAACCTTCTACAGTCATGGCCATGACTGACGCCACGCCATCGTCTGCGCAGCCCGCCCAGGCCGTCCTGCGCGAAGCCGTCCACGAACGCATCGCCGAGTTGTTCACCCGGGACAGCGCCGTGTTCGGCCGCGACCTCGCGCCGTATCGCGGGCACGCGCACCGCGTCGCGGCGCTCGTCATGGGGCAGGTCGACATGCGCCCCGAGTGGGTCGAGCCGGTCGCCGTCGCCTCGTACTACCACGACGCGGCGATCTGGTTCGAGCACACGTGGGACTACCTGCCCGGCTCGGAAAGCCTTGCGGCGCAGGAGCTCTCGCGAACCGGCCACGAGGGTGACGCCGCGCTCGTCACCGCGATGATCGACGAGCACCACCGCGTCCGGCCGGCGCGCAACCCGCACCCCCTCGTCGAGGCGATGCGACGTGCCGACGCGACGGACGTCTACCGTCTGCCGCTTCCGCCGCACGTCAGCCGTGACGACTACCGCGCCATGCTGAAGCGGTTTCCCGACAACGGCATGCACCTCATGCTCGGGCGCGGGTTCGTCATGGGGCTGAAGGAGCGCAAGCGTCTCAACCCGATGCCGATGGTCAAGCTCTGAGCTGTTCACGCTGGTCGAATCCCCGACGGGCGCAACCTGCTTCGCCGAGCCCCCGTGGCCTGACGGCGGGCGCCTGGGCCCCGCGCATCTCGATCGCGGACCTGTGGCACCCTGATCCGATGACGCTTCGACCCGGCGCCCGTGCGGCGTTCGCCTTCAACGCTGCGCTCGCCTGGATCGGGTTCGTCCTTGTCTGCGTGCTGTCGGCGACCGATCAGTACGCGCACGTGACGCCCGCTCCGCACGAGTACGGCGTGCATCCCGGCGGTTTCGCAGGAGCGATCTCGCGGTTGTTCGACACGCTCAGCTACTTCACGGTCTGGTCTAACGTCATCGTCGCGATCAGTTGCACCCTCGTCGCCGTGGCGCCCTACGCCGACACGCGGTGGCGGCGCGTCGTCCGCCTCGACGCGCTCATCATGATCACCGTGACGGCCATCGTCTACGCGCTGCTGCTCGCGCCGGGGTCGCACCCGACCGGTTGGGACCTCGTGACGAACCCGTGGCAGCACATCGCCGTGCCGCTCGTCACCGTCATCGTGTGGCTCGTCTGGGGCCCGCGCGGCCGCATCGATCGGCGCACCGTCGCGTCGTGCTTCGCCATCCCCGGCGTGTGGATCGTCTACATGCTCGTGCGCGGCGCCGCCGTCGACGCCTACCCGTACCCATTCGTCAACGTCGACGCGCACGGGTACGGCTCGGTGGCCGTGACGCTCGTCGTCATCCTGCTGTTCGGCCTCGTGCTGGCGCTCGCGTTCTGGGGCATCGACCGTCTGCTGACACGTCGCGCGTCCATCCGCTCTCGGCCTTGAGGTCCGAAACGCCGCACTGCAGGGTTTCGGCCCTCAATGTCCGGAACGCTCACGCGGCGCGGACGCGAGCAGCGCCCAGGCGGCGGCGTTCAACGGGACACGCCCTGGGCCGTCGTGTTCGCCTCAGCGCCACGTCGCGTCACCCCGTCGACGACAGCCGTCAGCACGACCGCGGTGAGGAACGACGTCAGGCTCGCGCTCATCCAGCTCGGCGCCGTGAAGTGCAGGGTGCCCGCGACGTCGTGCCACATCCGTGACCACCAGCCGAGTTCGCCCGGGGAGATGAGCTGGTACATCACGAACCCGGCGAACCACGGCAGCAGCATGAGCGGTCGGCCCGGGGCGTCGACCGACGTGTTCCAGCGCCGACGCCCGCCGAACGCGTAGTAGTCGACGAGGAACACCCCGAGCAGGGGCGCGAAAACCGAGCCGATGAGGGAGAGGAACGTCGCGAAACCGTAGATGTCGATGCTCCACGCGAGCACCATCGAGATGATGCCGAGCGCCGTCGAGATGAGGCGACGATCGACGCGCGGCAGCATGTTCTGCGCCGACACGGTCGGTGAGTAGACGTCGACGAAGCACGCGTCGATCTCGCGCAGCGTCAGCACCCAGAAACACAGTGTGCCGCCGGTGATGCCGAGGAAGATCGAGAACACCTTGTCACCGTCACCACCGGCGATGACGAGCGCCACCATGCCGATGCAGTACACCGCGATCTGCGTGACGCTGTACCCGACGTAGCTGCCGATGACGGCGGCGCGGTGCGACGTCGAGTGGCGCGCGTAGTCGCCCGCGACGGGCACCCACGACACGCACAGCCCGATGATCGCGTCGACGGCGATCATCCAGCCGTCCCAGCCGTGGCCGTGGTAGGCGGGCAGGTCACGCGTCGCCAATTGCGTTGCGAGATAGACGAGCACGACGATGACGGCCACCGTCACGTACTTGCGCAGCACCTTGACCCAGTGCAACGGGTAGATCGCCAGCGTGATCGTCACGAGCCCGATGACGCCGATGACGGGCCAGCTCGGCACGTCCCAGAGCGTCTTGACGGCGAACGCCGTCGTCACCATCTCGAACGTTCCCCAGCCGACGAGCTGCACCATGTTGAGCACGCTCGGCACGTACGACAGGCGCCCACCGAACAGGCCGCGCAGCATCACCATCGCCGGCTGCCCCTGCTGCGACGACGCGAGCGCCATCGCCGAGACGCCGGCTGTGCCGACGAGCGTCCCGACGACGAGTGCGCTGAGCGCCGCGCCGACGCCCATGCCCGGCGCGCCCATCGGCTGCAGGACGACGAGCGCGCCCGCGAACGCGAGCAGGCTCATGCCGAGGTTCGCCCACATGCCGAGCTGGTCGAGCAGGCCGAGGTTGCGCGGCGCGTGACCCTCGTCGAGGGTGCGGGGGACGTCGTGGGTGTCGCGCAGGTCGGGGGCGTCCTGCGCGGGGGAGGGCGACGTGGGGGAAGCGGTGCTCACGGGCTGAGTGTCTCCTCGAATCGTGGGACGGGAACATTCCGACCCGATGGAACCTTAGAGGCCGATCGCATCGAGTGGTCGCCGAACTGCGCGTGCGCCTCCTGCGGCGCGCGATGATGGCGTCACCAACGAAGGTCAGGAGAAGCCATGAAACCCCTCGACGCAGTGACGGTCGTCGAACTCGCGAGCCTGGCGCCCGCACCGTTCGGCTGCATGATGCTCTCCGATCTCGGCGCTCACGTGACACGTGTCGAACGTCCAGGTTCGAGTGCGCTCGACGTTCCGACGGCGGCGCTCGACCGGGGCAAGACGACGATCGTGGCCGACCTCAAGACGCCTGACGGACTCGCCGCCGTCCGCGAACTCGCCTCAGCGGCAGACGTTTTCGTCGAGGCCTACCGTCCCGGAGTCGCCGAGCGCCTCGGCGTTGGCCCCGACGACCTGCTCGCTCTCAACCCGCGACTCGTCTACGTGCGCATGACGGGCTGGGGCCAGCACGGCCCGCTCGCGCAGACGGCGGGGCACGACATCAACTACCTTGCGTTGTCGGGGATGCTGTACCCGCTCGCGCGACCCGGTGAGCGTCCGAATCCGCCGACGAACGTGCTCGCCGACTTCGCCGGTGGTGGCATGCTGCTTGCCAATGGCGTCCTCGCGGCCCTCGTCGCACGGGCGACGACGGGTCGGGGGCAGGTGCTCGACGTCGCGATGGTCGACGGCGCGTCGCTGTACTCGACGTTCCTGCGCGGCCTGCACGCCGTGGGGTTGTGGAGCGGCGAACCCGGCACGAACCTGCTCGACGGCGGCGCACCGTTCTACGACACGTACACATGTGCGGACGGCCGGCACGTCGCCGTCGGAGCGCTCGAACCACAGTTCTTCGCGGCCCTCGTCGACGGGCTCGGCCTCGACGCCACGACGATGCCGGCGCAGACCGACGTCGCGGGATGGTCCCGCTGGCGTGAGGTGCTGACGGCGACGTTCGCGACGAAGACGCGTGACGAGTGGGCGCAGCTGTTCGACGGCACCGATGCGTGCGTCACGCCCGTCCTCACACCCTGGGAAGCACCGCATCACCCGCATGCCGTGGGGCGCGAGGCGTTCGTCGACGTCGACGGCGTGACGATGCCCGCTCCCGCGCCGCGGTTCGGTGGAAGCGACTGAGGGTGCCGGCATCCGAAGACACGGGACCCCGCCGCACCAGGTACGCCGGTGCAGCGGGGTCTCGCGTGGACGGGGGAGGTCAGCCTTCGTTCTGCTTCGACTCGTCCGTCGTCTCGTCGATCTTGATGCCCTGCTGCTGCGAGCCGGACATGATCTGTGACAGCGCCGTGTTGGCGGCCATGATCGAGGCGAAGTTGCCCGAGGTGAGGTCGCCCTTCATGTTCTTGACGCTCTCGACGGCGGTGCCGAGCGGCTGCGCGATCGTCTTGCACAGCGTCGGGTTGGCCTGGGCGTTCTTGACGGCGTTGTCGAGCAGCTTGAGGTCGAGTGCGGCGGTCGCGCCACCCTTGATCAGGGCCTTCGTGCGGCCGTCGGCGCCCTTCTGGAACGTGCCGGCCTTGTAGGGCTTCCACAGGTAGCGGTGGAATGTGCCGGCCGTCAGGCCGATGTCCGTCGCGAAGCGCGTCTTGGCGAACTTGCGCGTGTTCTCGGTCGGGCAGTCGATCGGCTTGGCGCTCGACGAGGACGACGCGGACGATGATGCTTCCCCCGAGCCGCTGGCGCTGGAGTTGGAGCTGGCGTCGCCGGAGGCGGAGGACGTCGCGCTCGCGGCTGCGCCGGAGGCGGCGCTCGTCGCGGAGGAGGCGGAGTTGGACGAGTCCGAGCCGCACGCCGTGAGAGCGGTGAGCGACAGGGCCGCGACGGTGGCGGTGGTGGTGCGAGTGAAACGCATCGGTGTTCCTTTCGGCGGGGATGTCGTAGGGGCAGACGCATGGAGAATCTATGGGTTGCGTCCAGGTGGGTGTGATCCCCGTCCCTCGACACGTGCCGGGTCCTACGCTGGGAGACATGGTGGTTCGTCGCGTGGCCGTCGTCGGCGGTGGAGTCGCAGGACTGACGTTGGCGGCGGCGCTCGACCCGGCGCGTTTCGACGTCACCGTCCATGAGGCGCAACCCGATCGTCGGACGGGCGCGGCCCTCGGGTTGTGGCCTGACGCTCTGCGCGCGCTTGCAGAGCTGGGGGTGCAGCTGGGCGGCGGTCACGGTGTGAGCGGCGCTGCGCCCGGTAGGGCCCGCGGAGTCGGTGTGTCATCTGGAGTCGGAGTAGTTCGCAGGTGCGAGCGAGTCGACCTGCACACGATGACGGGGCGACGGCTGTTGCGGGCCCCCGCGCCGCCCGTCGCGCAGGTTCGGCGTGAGGATCTCATGGTGGCGTTGCGGGCGGTGGCGCCCGCGCCCGTCGCGCATCGCGTCGACGATCCTCGCGAACTGGACGCCGACGTCGTCGTCGGTGCTGACGGCGTGCGCTCGCGGGTGAGGGGCATCGTCGACCCTCGGCGTGCCGAACGACGTGCGACGCCCTGGGTGACGTTGCGCGGTATCGCGCCCGCGCTCGAGGGTCTCGACGGAGCGAACCCGCTTGCACGTGAGTTCTGGGGTGCGGGAAGGCTTTTCGGCGACGCTCCGGTGAGCGGTGGCAGGTATTGGTTCACCGCGCACGCGATGGCGTCGGCGCAGGGCGGCACGTCCGATCACGGGGTCGGCGTGATGCGTGGGGCGTACGTGCCGGAGCAGCTCGACGTCATGGCGGTCGTCGACGAGGCGAGACGACGTTTCGCGGGTGCGGCACCCACCGTCCGGGCAGCGCTGGCCGCAGCCGACGACACGACCGTCGCGGCGCGGTTGTGGGTCGCCCCGCCGATGCGTCGCTATGTGCAGGGCCGCTTCGTCGTCATCGGTGACGCGGCGCATGGGGCTCTGCCCAACCTCGCGCGCGGGGCGAGTGACGCCATCATCGACGCAGTGACGCTCGCCCGGGTGCTGAACGCCGACGGAGGCCTGGGCCGCTGGCAGCTTCGGCGATGGCCGGTGACGCAGGCCGCGCGGCTGGGCGCGTCGGCCGTCATGGCCGTCGCGACGGGCTGGGGATAGCCCCTCCCCTCCTGCGCCCAAATGCACCCGGGTGCATTTGGGCGCAGGAGGTGTTTGAGTTGGGCCACCCCATCTGCGTCCCGATGCACCCGGGTGCACTTGCACGCAGATCGTCGGGGCCGAGACGGGCAGGATGGGGGCATGGCTACTTCTCTCTTGTTCGGCGCCGGCGATCTGGGCACGCAGATCGGGTTCGACCTGGCGCGCGAGGGCGATGACGTCG
>NZ_JAGEKQ010000023.1:0-13857 GCF_017565385.1 Dermacoccus sp. NHGro5
CACGAAACCCGGGACGCTTCAACGCCGCGGCGTGTTGCGGAACATGACCTCCATCCACGATCGACCCACCAGCGTCGAAGACCGGGCCGAAGTCGGCCATTGGGAAGGTGACCTCATCGTGGGCCAGCGCCCGTCCGCCGTGGCCACCCTCGTCGAACGCTCCACCCGCCTGGTGCGCGTCGTCGCCCTGCCAAACGGGTACAAGGCTGACGCCGTCAGGGACGCTCTCATCGAGAATCTCGCCGACGTGCCGCCGCAGTTTCGTCGGTCGTTGACGTGGGATCGCGGCAGGGAAATGGCCTTCCACGACCAGGTGACGCACGCCCTGGGCATGCAAGTGTTCTTCTGTGACGCCCGTTCGCCATGGCAGCGCGGCACGAACGAAACTCCCCCGCGCGCTTCGCTCCAAGCAGGAGGTGCCCCCAGCGAACCGCCTGCTGCGTCAGTACCTCGCGAAGAACGCCGACCTACGCTCCTTCACCCAGACCGACCTCGACACCATCGCGACGCGCATCAACGAACGGCCCCGCAAGGTCCTCGGCTGGGCCTCATCCCACGACGCCTTCACCGATAGCCTGAACACCATCAATGGTGCGTTGACCGGTTGAATCCGCCATGCTGGGTCGACATGAAACCCGAAGCGGCCGAGCGCATCGTCGAGCAAGTCCGCCGCCATCGCCGTGTCGCGACCGCGACCATCCTTCGAGCGGTGGAGCAGATGGCGGCGGACGGGAGGGACCGCCGAGTGCGGCTGATGCTCGAGCTGCAGGCCCACGGCGCGGAGTGGTTCTCCGACCCGGCCGCGGGCTCTGTGCTGTTCGGCACGTTCTACGACCTTCTCCACGCGGACGGCGCGCGTCTGCCCGAACGACGCTGCGGAGGCTGCGGCACCACGCGCACGCTCACCGAACGCGTCGAGGGACGAGTGAGCTGCCGACGCTGCTACCGGATCGCGCACCATGCCCCCTGCGATGGCTGCGACGACGTCACCAACCTGGAGCGGGTGCTCTCCGACGGGCGGCGACTCTGCCAACGCTGCACGAACAAGCTCCCCGACGAGAACGCCGTCTGCGTGAGCTGCGGCAACCATCGACTGATCGCCTACCGCAGCCCGGAGGGCCCGCTGTGTTCAACGTGTCGGAGCTCCTCCCGGCTGGACACCTGCACGGACTGCGGGGAGCTTGCGCCCTGTTTGTTCCACGGCAGCGAGAAAGCGATCTGCAAACCCTGCTCCGACAAGGCCAGCGTCGACACCTGCACGATCTGCGGGAACGAGCGGCAATGCCGCTGGCCGGGAACCGCGCGCGCCGCCTGCGAGCAGTGCTCCAACCCTCGCCAGCCCTGCGTGAGCTGCGGGGAGGTCCGGCTGCGCCACAAGCGCACCGAAGACGGCTCCGGCTATCTCTGCTGGGCCTGCGTTCCGCCGATCATCGAGACCTGCACAAGCTGCGGAGACGCTCGGATAGTGAACGGCCGGATCGAGGGCCGGCCGTTCTGCCCGCTCTGCTATCCCCGCCAACCGGAGTCGTTCCGCCCCTGCACCAGCTGCGGGACCATCACACGGCTGATCGCGAAGCTCTGCCCCCGTTGCCGAGCCGATCAGATGATCCGGGAGATGGTGCCCGACGAGCTCGCCGCCTCCGATGCACGCATCGCGCATCTGCGAGAGCGGTGGTTCCAGGGTGCTCCGTCGAAGATCGTCTACGCCTTCGAACGCGGCACCGTCGCCTGCACGCTGATCACCCGAGTGCTCACCGCCCCATCCCTGCGCACTCACGCCTACCTCGACCAGGCCGGCTCGGAGTATCAGACCCGAGCGGTTCGGTCCGTGCTCATCGACCACGGGCTGCTCCCACCGCGGGACGAGCTGCTCGCCCGGTTCGAGCTCTGGCTCGACAGCGCACTTGCCGAGATCCCCGACCCGGGTGAACAGCGCACCGTCACCCAATACGCGCGATGGCGACACCTGCGCGCACTGCGCCGCAACACGATGCCGTCCCGATCAGGCCAGCTGTCCTGGCGGCGGCTCGAGATCGCGGGGATCATCGAACTGCTGGAATGGATCCATACCCGCGGAGGTTCTCTCGTGTCCCTCACCCAGGCGGATGTCGATGAATGGCTCACCGGCGGCCGACGCCCGTTCCTGCACCACTTCCTGACCTGGACCGCACGGGCCGGCGCATCCCGACCGCTCACCGCTCCACGCCCGCCATCAGGAGCCTTGAGCCCGCAAGCCATGAGCGACGAGGAACGCTGGCGGCTGCTCGCCGATGTCACCTCCGACCCGTCCATCAACCCGCACACGAAGCTCGCCGCGGGGCTGATGCTCATGTTCGGCGTCCGGGCGGCGAAGATCGTCCAGTTGCGCGCGGAAGACGTCACCGTCACGGACCAGGCCGTGGTCGTTCGCCTCGGCCAGGAACCTCTCGTGCTCCCCGCCGAGCTCGCGCCGGCGGCCGCGGGAGCCGCCAGCAACCGCACCGCGCCTCGCATGTTCGTGGAGAGCATCGAACAGGAGTGGGTCTATCCCGGAACCCGGGCCGGGCATCACATGGCCCCCGACACGCTGAATACCCGGCTCCGCGCTGCCGGCATCCCGCCGCGACTTGCCCGCACCGGCGCGCTGATAGCGCTCGCGCAGGAACTCCCACCCGTCGTTCTCAGCCGGCTGACTGGCCTGGACATCTCCTCCGCGATCGCCTGGTCCAACGCGATCGGCGCGAACAGCACCGCCTACGCCGCCGCGGTCGTCGAGCGCGTCGGCATGCCCCTCCCAGTCGTCCTGCACTGAAATCTGACGATGACGTTTCCAGGGATGTCACGTCGTGAGAATCGGGCGGCACCGATTCTGCTCGGCGGTCAACTCGTCCTGATCGTGGCCGCGCTCTCCTTCGACATAGGCCACGAACAACACCCACGCCGTGTCCGATGATCGGCGTCGGGTGGGAGGGCGTCTGGTGTCCGAGTTCGTCGTTCCGGTCAACCACGTCGTATGACCTTGACGTGCAGGAGCCGCTCAATGCCGCTCGGTCGGCACGCTCGGCCGGTCCCCGGGAGAGTGCGTCGACTGAGGGTCGCAGCAGTCCTCCTCGGTCCTCCGTCCGGAGTTCCGACGGCGTTGATGAAGGAATCCGCTTAGTAGCACGATGAGCACCACGGTGGTAGACAGGCCGGCGATGACGCCGGTGTTGCTTTGGAGCCAGTTCGATATCGTCGCCGAGACAGCGGCGACGTCGGTGCGCCCTGCGGAAGGGGCATCGCCGACGACAACTGGAAACCAGTACCAAGCCAGGTAGACGCCGGTGAGGATCAGGACGGCGGCGGTGACCTTGGGAACGAATCGTGTCAGTGCGGCGATCCGCCTGGACAGCACAGAACCGGCTACGGCGGCGACCACGGCGACAAGCAGCAGGACGGTGGCGGAGCCGGCGGCATAGATGGCGAAGACGAGGAGCAGCCCGACGAAACTGGCTGTCGCCTGGGCCTGGGCGATGACCGCGAGGAGTACGCCGAAGGTGCACGACAGCGAGGCCGCGGCGTAGCCGACGCCGAAGACGACCATGCGCACGGCGCTGGGCAGCCGTTCGATTGCGCGGCCGGGTATGCCGGGAAGCCGGAGGGACATAGAGCGTCCGGCTAGCATCGCCCCGCCGAGCAGCACCAACAGGATCCCGACGGCGAGGCCGAGGGCTGGGGCGGCCTGGATCAGGCCCCGTGCGCCGGCGCTTACCGCGACGCCAGCCAAGGCGAGCGTGCCCGCAAACCCGATCGTCAGCGCGAGGCCAGCCCGTAGGGCGCGCAGCAGGCGCACCGGGGCTGAGGAAGAGGCGGCGTCGCCCAGCGCATGGGTGATCCAGGCCGGGAGCAGCGCGAAGCCGCAGGGATTGACGGGGGCGATCATCCCGGCGGCGAAGGCAAGGGCGAGGAGTCCGCCCATCGCTCAGGCCCCGGCCTTGTGGAGCGCGGAGACGATCGTATCGGCGTCGGGGTCGGTGGCGCGGAAGGTCACCTGTCCGTCACTGTCGACGATGATCAGTGTAGACAGCGCGGCGACCCCGAAGCGCTGGGACAGCGCCGCGCCCTCGTCGATGGCGGCGGGGACATGCACGGCGTCGACGTACTCCATGAACCTCTGAATGGTCTCGGTAGGTTCGCGCGGATCCATGTCGACGGCGAGGAACTGGGCATCGATGCCGGCCTCCTCGGCCGCGGCTGCCGCCTGACCGAGGGATCGGACTCCGCCGACGCATTCGCCGCAGCCGACGGAGAAGAAGAACACCGCGGTGGGCTTCCCGGCGGCGGGCAGGCTGATCCGCTGAGCGTCGATGCTGGTCACCGTCGCGGCGGTGGCAGTCTCGGCAGAGACGGGATCCTTATCAACGGTGCCGCAGGCGGTCAGGATGAGCGAGCCTGCGAGCAGGAGGGTGGCGAGCGAACGACGGGCGCGGGAGCTGATCATTGGTTCTGTTCGCCCTTCGGGTCGGTGCGGTGAGCGGATTCGGTGGGCGGGCAGCAGTCAGGTTCGACACGGCCGCGGCGGGTTCGGCGGCGGACGACGACGAGCAGCACGATCGCGAGGAGCGCAATGCCCACGCCGATCACCCACGGGTTGCCGAGAAGGAGCCCGCCGATGCCAGTAAGCATTCCGCCGGCGATGAGCACGGGCAGCGCGCAGCAGATCGTCATGAGGAGCACGGCACCGGCTCCCAGGAGTAGGCCACCGCCTCGCGTTCGGTCGTCGTGTTTGGAGGTCATAGCGTTCTCGAATCCTTCTGTGTCGCGGGTCAACAGCAGCGGGGACAGTCGTCGGCCACCGGGGTGTCGTCCTGAAGCAGGTCGAGCAGGCTCGTTGTGAGCTCGTTGCCGATCCGGTAGGCCTCGGCCACCGACACCACCTCGGCACCGGGATGCTCAGAGAGCCACCCGGTGGCGTCGTCGACGGAGGCGAAATAGTGCACCTGGTTGCAGAAGGCCGAGCGGATCGAGGTGATCTGCTCCAGGTTCACCAGCGACACCACGGCGCTCGGGGGTGTGACGCCGGTGACACCGGCAACCGGATCGATGGTGACGCGGATCGTCTCTCCGCTGGCCGGGGAGACGGACTCCACGCGCGCTGGGCGATCGAGGAGGGCCGGGAAGATGAGGGTGTCCAGGGCGCACCAGGTGTAGAGCTCCTCACCGTCGACGGTGAACCGGTGCGGTGTAGGGCGCAGCGTGAGGCCCTGGCCGACGATTCGGCCCTGGTCGTCGTACTCGGTGTCCTGCATCGCGGCCAGTCCGAGCCGTACCTCGTCGATCGTGCGGCCCGCAGCCACGGACAGCTGTTGGACGGTGACGGGGTCACCGTCGGCGAGCAGCCGCAGCAGCGGGATGAGCAGGCCGGTCTCTCCCAGTCGGCTGAGCCGCTCGGGCAGTTGCATGCTGAGGTCAGACATCGTGGGTTCCTCCAGTTCGTTCACGCGCAGCACGACAGGAGCGACGGGTCGGTGGTGAAGGCCTTGGCGGCGATCCGGATGCCCTCGGCCATGGTCAGGTAGGGGGCCCAGGCGTCGGCGACCTCGGCGACCGTCTTGCCGAGCACGTGGACCCCGGCGGCGGCGAGCTCGCCGGCGTCCTTGGCGACGGCGGTGATGCCGAGGATCTTCCCGGTGTCGGCGTCCACGACGATCTTGACGAAGCCGCGGGTGTCGCGGTTGACCAGTGCGCGGGGCACGTGGTGCAGGGGCAGGACGCGGCAGTCGCAGCGGATCCCGGCGGCGACGACGTCCTTCTCGGTCATCCCGACCGCGCCGATCGCCGGGCCGGTGAACGTCACCCTCGGCAGTCGGGCGTAGTCCACGGCCCGATCGGCGTCGGCGAACGCGTTCTCGGCGACGAGGGTGCCGTGGTGGGCGGCGACGTAGACGAACTCGGGGTGGCCGGTCACGTCGCCCGCGGCCCAGATCCGCGGGTGGGAGGACTGCATCCGGTCGGAGACGACCACCTCGCCGAGGTCCCCGGTCTTGACCCCGACCCTGTCGAGGCCGAGCCCATCGGTGGCCGGTCGTCGTCCGAGGGCGACGAGCACCTGGTCGGCGCGGAACTCCTCCCGGCCGCCGGCGACGTCCGCGGTGACGACGGCCTGCCCGGTCGCGGCGTCGCGGGACACCCGCGTCGGCAGCGCGCGGCGGACCACCCGGATGCCCTCGTCGGCGAACACCTCCTGCAGCGTCCTGGACACCTCCGGCTCCTCCTTCGACGCGAGCCGGGACCGGACCAGCACGGTGACCTGGGAGCCGAGCCGGGCGAACAGCTGCGCCTGCTCCAGGGCGACGTAGCCGCCGCCGAGCACGAGCAGGGACTCAGGGAGTTCGGTCAGCTCCATCGCCGTGGTCGAGGTCAGGTACCCGGTCTGGTCCAGGCCGTCGATCGGCGGGGCCCACGGCCGAGAGCCGGTCGCGACCAGGTAGTGCCCGGCCTCGATCGTCTCGGTGCTCCCGTCGTCCCCGGCGACCTGGAGGACCGGTGCGTCGGGGGTGCCGGCGAACGCGGCATCGCCGCGGCGGACGGCCCAACCGTAGGAGTCGGCGACGTCGGCGTACTTCTCGCCCCGCAGCGACTCGACCAGCGCCTGCTTCCCGGCGATCAGGGCGGGCATGTCCACTGGCCCCGCCGTCGTCGCGATCCCCGGGAACCGGTCGGCGGTGTCGGCCGCGGAGTGCCGTGCGTCGGCCGCGGCGATCAGGGCCTTCGACGGCACGCAGCCGGTGTTCACGCAGGTGCCACCGAGCGTCCCGCGCTCGATCATCACCACCGACTTGCCGAGCGTGGTCGCGCGGATCGCGGCGGCGAACGCACCACCGCCCGATCCGATGATGGCGAGGTCGTACTTCGTGGGCATCGCAGCTCCCGTCACTTGGGTTTCTCTTCTTTCTCGGCCATACTGGACCTTCCAGTGCAGGGGAAGGTCAAGAAGGCTTCTGCCGAAAGAAAAGGGGGCCTGCGATGCGCATCGGGGAACTCGCCGAGCGGGCGGGAACGACGGCGAAGACGCTGCGGTTCTACGAGGAGCAGGGCCTGCTGCCCCCGGCCGAGCGCACGCCGTCCGGATACCGCGACTACGCGCCCGAGATGGCCGCCCGGATCGACTTCGTCCACCGCGGCCAGGCCGCGGGCCTCACCCTCGCCCAGATCCGCCAGATCCTCGACATCCGCGACGGCGGCGCTGCTCCCTGCGAGCACGTGCGCGATCTCCTCGACGCGCGCTTCGCCGAGATCGGGCAGCAGATCGCCCAGCTCACAGCGCTCCGAGACACCATCGCCGAGCTCAGGCACGACGCCGCGCAGCCCGACCCCGACTCGTGCAGCGCGGACCAGGTCTGCCGGTACCTGTAGCTCACGGAAAATCCTCTCGGCTCTCCCAAGCGACGAGAACGGAAAGTCGTGCAGAATCCCCCGTCCGCCAAATAGCGCCAAATCAAATAACGCGCACTACCAATATGCGCTTGACGCGAGTTGGACCCATTCAGAGTCAGCCATCAGCCGGCCAGGTAATCATCGAGTGCGCGGCGCATGATGGCGGAGGCGCTGGTGTGCTCGTCGTGGACGCGACGGCACACTGCGTCGAGGCAGGCAGTGACGGTTTCGGCGCGCTTGGTGCCAACGGTGTGGGGCCGGCCCACGGAGTTGAGAGTCGCGCCAGGGAAGCCGTCTTCACCGTCGGTGATGGGCTGGTCGTTCATGGTGCCCCACCGGCCATGCTGGTCGGGGCCGGTCGCGGTAACGAAGGTGCGCTCGGCCATTGCGGCTTCCTTTCGGTCGCTTTCAAGGTGGATTTGCGGTGTGCGCGATGGCTTGGACCTCGCTGAATAGGGTGGCCCTGCAGCTTTTCTGCATGTGGTGCGAGGGTAGTGCGTAGGCCGTCCGGAACCCGAACCAGGCCAGGTTCGTGAGGCTGCACCCCGTAGAGGCCCAAAGGGGCTCATCCCAGTCGAGGGTGTAGACGGGGTCTGAACCCGCCGGTCTCGAGCAGGCTCCTGGCGATGTAGTTGGTGAGGTTGCGGAACCCAAGAGCACTGCCGCGGAGGTGTTCGAGGCGGCCGTTGATCGCCTCGGTCGGACCGTTGGACGTGCCGGGGCGGTCGAAGTAGGCGAGCACGTCGTCGGCGCGCTTCCTCAGCGTCCGGCCGAGTGTGGTGAGTTCGACCAGCGCCCTCGGGACACCGCTGCTGATCGAGGCAATCAGGTTGGCCATGAGCTCGCGGCCGTGGTGGCGGTCTTCGTGGCGGTAGGCGGCGATCATCCGCTGGTAGATCCCCCAGGTCGCCTCGACCTCGACATGCTCCTCGGCCCCGAACAACGTGCGGAGTCGAGCGGCCTGCTTGTCGGTCAGCAGCTCGGCGCCGGTGTGCAGGGTCCGCCGCGCGGCATACAGCGGGTCGCCCTTCATCCCGCGGTGGCCGTGGATGGCCTGCTGCACCCGGCGCCGGCACCGGTCGAGCGCGTCCCCGGCGAGGCGGACGACGTGGAACGGATCCATGACCGCCACCGCGTCGGGGAGCTCCTCGGCGGCGGCGGTCTTGAAGCCGGTGAACCCGTCCATCGCGACGACCTCGATCCCGTCGCGCCAGGTGTCGGGTCGGGCGGCGAGCCAGGTCTTGAAGGCCTCCTTCGAGCGACCCTCGACCATGTCCAGCAGCCTGGCGGGGCCGGTCTTGTCGCGGATCGGGGTCAGGTCGATGATCACGGTGACGTACCTGTCGCCGCGCCTGGTGTGCCTCCAGACGTGCTCATCGACGCCGATGACCCTCACGCCGTCGAAGCGGGCCGGGTCGTCGATGAGAACACGTCGGCCTTCAGCAAGCACGGCGTCGTTGGCGGTGTCCCAGGCGACGTCGAGTCCCTCGGCGATCCGGGTGACGGTGAGGTGCTGCACGACCAGCGCTTCGAGCGCCCACCGCAGCCCACGGCGCGAGAGCTTCGACCGCGGCTCGGCCGCACGGGTGGTGTCTTGGCGCCACACGTGCCCGCAGCCGGTGCAGCGGTAGCGACGCACCGCGACCTCCAACACCGTCGGTCGCCACCCCAGCGGCTCGTGCGCGAGCCGACGGATCACGGTGTCCCGAGCAGCGCCTTCGGCGCCGCAGCGTCGACACCACTCGTCCGGGGTCAGGACTCTGCAGGCGAGCACCGCGCGGTCGGGCTCGAGGCGCTGGCCGGTCACGACGAGGTCGAGTTCGTCGAGTCGGCAGAACGTTGTCAGGTCCGGGCGAGCGAAGCGGGCCCGAGCGGTAGCGACAGGCAACGACGTCAGACCTCCGGATGTCAGGCGTGGAACGTCATCTTCCGAAGACCTCGACCACGATCTAGCCACCGTCGCGCCGGAGTCGCTTCGATCAACGAGTACACCTCATCAGAAGCCCGTTGCCAAGGCCTTGCTCCGTTGTGAGCGACGACGTCGTGGGGATGGGGATCTCAGTCAGTGCAGGGCGCCGAGCTCGACGAGAAGAACGCCGGCGATGATGAGTGCGATGCCGCCCATCATGAGCGCGGTGAGCGGCTCCTTGAAGAGGGCTTTGGACGCGACGGCCGTTAGGGCAACTCCGGACGCTGCCCAGATGCCGTAAGCGACACCGAGGCCCAGGCCCTCATTAAGGGCGAGGGTGAGAAACGCGAAGGCCAGGAGGTAGCCGCCGGCGACGGCGGCGTAGTAGGCGCGGACGCCAGTAGCTGCCATGCGCAGCGAGAGGGTAGCGCTGACCTCGGCAATGATGGCTCCGAGGAGGAACAGGTAAGCCATCAGGTGGCTTCTTCGAGGTTCTTGACCGCGTGCTGGGAGCCGAGTTCGACGGTGAGGACGCCGGCAATGATGAGGACGATGCCGACGCCCATGAGTGCGGTGAGGGTTTCATCGAAGATCAGCGACGACATCACGGCGGTGGTGGCGACACCGAGGGCGCCCCAAATGCCGTAGGCGACGCCCAGCGCCATGCCCTGACGCAGAACGAGGGCGAGGAGAATGAACGAGGCGATGTAGCCAGCCGCGACGAGCACGTACAGTCCGGGTCGATCGAGTGCTCCCTTCAGCGACAGCGAACCGGTGACCTCGCTGAGGATGGACCCCGCGAGCAGTAGCCACTTGGTCATGAGTTCTCCTGGATGAGGTGGTGTGCGAGTGCTCGAATGGCGTCGGTGTCCTCGTCGGATAGGGCGATGCCGTTGCCGGCGGTGTTGAGCCAGATGCCGTCGGCCAAGAGTCGGACGCCGTGGAGGCGGGCCCGCTGGTCGGCCGGAAGGGTCTCGGGGACGTCGACCCAGGCCCCCATGCGGCTGTTCCATCGCTCGGTGAGCGGCTCGCGCAGGCGGGGGTCGGTGAACATGACCAGGTCGCCGTAGTCGAACGGCCCGTCGCAAGCCCAGTCAACGTAGGCGGCGAGGCGTTCGCTGATCGTGGGTACGTTTGGGTTGGTGGTAGCCAGGCGGGCGGCCAGATCCCGCTCGTAGCCGTCGAGGAGGTGGTCGATGACGGCGGTCATCAGTGCTTCCTTGGTTGGGAAGTGGTACATCAGGCCAGCCTTAGTGATTCCTGCAGCGCGAGCTGCGGACACCAGGGAGACAGAGGCGCCAGTGCGGGCCCACGCAAGAGTGCTGGCGAGAACGCCGCCTCGCGCCGACGGTCGGTGGGCAGGTGCACTAGTACTCATATCGACAACTCTACCTACCGGTAGGGTAAGTAACAAACTCATGGTGAGCTGGGCCTCCCGAGCTGAGCGTCAGCATGCTAAGAGCGTGACCGCCCGGCACCTACGACGCCCCGGCCAAGGCGATCAACGGATGACTCGAACACCTCTGTGACTTCCGCGCGTGGGTTCCGAAACCTCATCAACTATCGCTAGGCCACTACTCAAAGCCGGCGACTTCCAGACCGCGACTACACCCTCGATTGGGATGAGCCGGTTAACTCCCGGCTGGGTAACGACGCTACGCAGCCATCACCCATCGAATCGCTGCTGTGCCAACGCGCCCCAGGCGCTCATCACCCGGCCGCGAATGCAGCTGCAGTTCGCTTCGCGCCCAAGACGGAAGAACCGCGACCGCGCCACGTACAAGGAGCGAGTAACCCGGCCGCGCACCGCGTGGAAGAGGCGGGTCGCGCAGGAGGAAGTGTTGAGCATCGAGGCAGTCCCTCGTCGCGTGCAGCGCAGGCCGGTACGTCGCCAGCTGCTCGAGCATGGCGACCATCGTTGTCGGGGCGTGCGTCACCCCGAGCAGCTGCGCCGAGTGGCGTGCCTGGTCGACGTAGGTGTCGTACTGCGCGGCATCGAGGTGTACGTGTCCATACAGCTGGTGGGCGCGCGCGAAGCAGAACGTCTCGGCGACGTGCACCCACCGCAGCAGGTCCGGGCCGCCCGCGCGGTAGGGGGTGGCTTCGAACGTGCCCGTGACGGTCTCGTGGATGCGTCGCACCGCGGCGATCATGGCTTCGGCGTGTTCGATCGTGCCGAACGACGTCGTCGCGATGTAGTGGCTGGTGCGCTGCAACCGACCCCACGGGTCGGATCGGTAGCCGCTGTGCTGGGCGACGCCGGCCATCGCAAGCGGATGCAACGACTGCAGCAGCAAGGACGCGAGGCCCCCGATGAACATGGAGGCGTCGGCGTGCACGATCCACAACGGGTCGTTCTCGTCGAACCAGCGAGGCCCGGGCGAGTCCCAGATGCGGGCGCGCGCCCGCTCCGCGTCGGGCCCGGCCACACCGTCACGCAGCTTCAGCGACAACTGGCGCCGAAGAGCAAAAACCGCATCCATGCGCCCATCGTGCCAGGCCCCCACCACACCCACGGACGGCACGTACACGCTCGCACGACACGCTGCTTCCCAGCCGTCGGCTGCGAACGCGCCGCCCCGCATGCCTCCGGCCCCCCGGTCGCTCAGCACCAACATGACGACTCGAGCGCTGACAAACCAAGGACCATACGATGCCGATGTACGACCTGAGGTCGGCTCTGCAGGACGATCCGGTGGCAGGCGATGAATGAGGCCCTGGGCAAGAAAACCTGGCGTCTTCGTGGGCCAGGCTGGAGTGCGCTGCGCGTGTTAGGGCGAAGGCGCGTCGGATCGTATCTGTACGTCCCCTATTGTCCGGTCTGTGCGAGCCAAGCGGCCCTGACGGAGGCGGTGCGTGCTACCGCCGGTCACCGCCATCCAAGAATGACGTACCCGCGCGGCAAGATGGAAGCCATGAACCTCACCCACCCCGAAACCACGCACGACGTCGTCATTATCGGCGCGGGCAACGCCGGCATCGCGCTGGCCGCTCGGCTACGTCGTGACAATCCCGATCTGGACATCGCCATCGTCAACCCCGAAGGGCTGCACACCTATCGCCCGCTGCTTTCCTACGTTGGTGCAGGGCTTGCGACGCTGCGCAGGGCGCAACGGCCTCAAAGCAAGCAGATCCCTGCGGGATGCACTTGGTATCGCGAATCGGTCGTCGAGTTGACCCCCGCTCCAGTCTCAGGCGAGGTGGACGCGACAAGCGCGCATCAGGTGCACACAGATGCCGGACGGCGTATCAGCGCCACCGACGTCGTCGTGTGCCCCGGCACCCACATTGACTGGGACGCCACCCCCGGACTGCGTCAGGCATGCGCTTCACCTCACGCCTCGACGAACTACGAGCCGAGCATGGCCAGCGCAACATGGGACATGCTCAAGAACCTGCGCCAGGGCAACGCGGTGTTCACCATCTCGAGCCGCAACGCACCCTGCCCGTCCGTTGGCCTAAAGCCACTGTTTCTCGCCGCGGACCACTGGCGCCGCGAAGGACGCCTGGAGAACATCACGATGACCGTGCTCAACGAGAACAGCGACTTCACCGGCCTACCCCGCGCGAACAACGAGATCGACTCCCGCCTGCGACACCTCGGTGTCCACGTGCGTTCCGGTATCACCGTTGAATCTATCGACGCTGACTCGCGCCACGTCACCACGCGCGACGTCGACGGCAACGCTACTCATTGGCCCTTCGACGCGTTGCACGTCGTACCAGCCCACCGTGGCCACGACTGGGTCGCCGACGCGGGTATCGCTCGACCCGGGACAGGCCTGATTGACGTCGACGAGCGCACCCTGCATCACCGGCGAAACGACGGGATTTGGTCACTAGGGGACGCCGCGCAACTCGGTACCGCCTCCTCTGGTGGCGGTCTACGACGCCAGGTCCCCGTCCTCAGTGACAACCTCATCGCACGCCGCAACGGCAAACCCCTCGCGGCCCGCTATGACGGGTACAGCGTCGCACCAATCCCGATCGATCGTCGCCGCCTCATCTTGGCAGAGTGGGACCGTCAGGGCCACGAGGAAAAGACCCTGTCATTCATCTCTCTGGCGCGGCCCAGAATGGCCACTTTCGCCTTCGACCTCTTCGCCCAACCGCTGGTCTACTGGCATCGCCTCCTGAAGGGGAAATGATCCAGGCAAGAGCGGGTCAAGCGCCTCGGTCGAGACCATCAGCGAGTAGGTATCGAGCGTGCCTGGTTGCGATCGGCAGCGCGGCAGTCAGTGCCACAGCGGGAACCGACACGGCATTGGCCTGCTGCTTATAGAACCCGCAAGTTGCATTCTCGCCCCGCCGATAGCTGAGCGGCAGGGGTCGTCTCTGAAGCGTCCCGGGTTTCGTGCCGCTCCTATGCGGGTGCCAACTCTCGGTTGAGGTTGGCGTAGTAGGCGGTCTCGTACTCGGCCGGGGTGGTCATGGCCAGAGACGAGTGGAGCCTTCGGTTGTTGTACCACTCGACCCATCCGGCGGTGGCGTACTCGACGTCGGCGATGCTCTTGTGCGGCCGGTGGTGGAAGCTCGTGCCGGTGCAGCACTCG
>NZ_JAGEKQ010000024.1:0-90320 GCF_017565385.1 Dermacoccus sp. NHGro5
ATCGGCCTGTACAAGACCGAGTGCATCACCACCACGATCTTCCACGACAGCCCGTACAAGACCATCGCCGACGTCGAGTACGCCACCGCCGGATGGGTCGAGTGGTACAACAACCGAAGGCTCCACTCGTCTCTGGCCATGACCACCCCGGCCGAGTACGAGACCGCCTACTACGCCAACCTCAACCGAGAGTTGGCACCCGCATAGGAGCGGCACGAAACCCGGGACGCTTCACTCATGCTCTTGGGCCTGCTGCGCAACCACCCTGTAGCCCTTGGTGCGGGCGTAGCCTGCGCACTGATCTGGACAGGGCTGCTACTGGCCCTGCGCGCCGCCGACCGCGCTGAAGAGTTCCGCGCCGACGACTTCGTGAAGAAGCACGGCCTCGCGCCCGGCTTGACCTCCTACCTCGAAAACCAGCACGACAATGGCAACGAAGAGAGTCAGACGCCACCCATGTCGTGGCTCAACACCCACCCCCCACTGATCGAACGCATCGAACTCCTGGAGAACTGACAGACTCCCCCCGCGCCCAGCGAACGCGAAGGAGGGGTGGTGATTCCACTGGAATCACCACCCCTCCTTCGCGTTCGCTCAGGCGTCCACGTAGTACATGTGGAGCGCGCGGAAGGTGGCCCGGCCGGCGACACCGTCTACGCCGAGGTGGTGCGCGCGCTGGAAGCGCACGACGGCCGCGCGGGTCTGCGGGCCGAAGACGCCGTCAGCGCGAATGCCGAGGTGGCGCTGCAAGTTCGCCACCGAGGCGCGCAGAGTGGAGTCCAGCAGAGTGGTGTACGACGGACCTGAGTGAGCGCGTGCCTTCAACGTAGGCGCGGCCACCAGGTGGATCCTTCGAGTGATCTCTCACAACCAACCTCGAAGAAGGACACCTTGATGACCGCTGGACCCAGTATCGACCCTGCCCGTTTCCTGAACGAGCAGCTGTCCCAGGCGAGCCCCGATCTGATGCGGGACCTGCTCACCACCTTCGTCAATGCACTGCTGTCCGCCCAGGCCGACGCGGTGTGCGGTGCCGGCTACAACGAACGGACCCCGGAGCGGGTCAACTCCCGCAACGGCTACCGCCACCGCGACCTCGACACCCGCGTCGGCACCCTGGATGTCGCCGTCCCCAAGCTACGCACCGGGTCGCTGTATCCGGAGTGGCTGCTCGAGCGCAGGAAGCGTGCCGAACGAGCACTGACCAGCGTGGTGGCGACCTGCTACCTCCTCGGCGTCTCGACGCGGCGGATGGACAAGCTCGTCCAGACTCTCGGGATCACCGGCCTGTCGAAGTCCCAGGTCTCGGTGATGGCCAAGGAACTCGACGAGCACGTCGAAGAGTTCCGCACCCGACGACTCGAAGACGCCGGGCCGTTCACGTTCGTCGCCGCTGACGCGCTGGTGTTGAAGGTCCGCGAAGGTGGCCGTGTGGTGCCGGTGCACGTGCTGGTCGCGACCGGTGTCAACGCTGACGGGCACCGCGAGATCCTCGGCGCGCAGGTCACCACCAGCGAGGACGGCGCCGGCTGGCTCGCGTTCTGGAGGGATCTGACCGCCCGCGGCCTCACGGGGGTCAAGCTCGTCACCTCTGACGCCCACGCCGGGCTCGTAGCTGCGATCGCGGCCACGAGCCCGGGCGCCGGTTGGCAGCGCTGCCGGACCCACTACGCGGCCAACCTGATGTCCGCGACCCCGAAGACCAACTGGCCGTGGGTCAAGGCGTTGCTGCACTCGATCTACGACCAGCCCGATGCTGAGGCCGTGCACGCCCAGTTCGACCGCGTCGTCGACGCCCTGCACGAGAAGCTCCCGGCGGTGGCTGAACATCTCGAAGGTGCCAAGGCGGACATTCTGGCGTTCACGCCGTTCCCGAAAGAGGTCTGGCGTCAGATCTGGTCGAACAACCCGAACGAGCGGCTCAACCGCGAAATCCGCCGGCGCACCGACGTGGTCGGGATCTTCCCCGACCGCGCATCCATCATCCGGCTCGTCGGCGCCGTCCTGGCCGAGCAACACGACGAGTGGGCCGAAGGCCGCCGCTACCTCGGCCTCGACGTCCTCGCCCGCGCACAAGCCGTCGACACCACCACCGAGGAGGTGACCACCGAACTCGAACTACAGGCCCTCACAGCCTGACAACACGACCAACCGAGGGATCAACCTCGTACACCACCCCAGCGGACTTGACCACCGACCTCGCCCGCTGGGGCCAAGACGAACTCCAAGCCGTCGCGCACGCCCTGAACACCCGCCCCCGCAAGGCACTCGGCTGGAAGACCCCCGCAGAAGCCTTCAACGAAGAACTACTGTTGCTGGCACAAGCCGGTGTTGCATCGACCAGTTGAACCCAGTCAGTACACCTCGGCCCAACTCGCCGAGGCCGCAGAAGAGCTCGATGTTCGATTGTCGGTCGGGCGCACCGGGGTCTGTTGGGACAACGCGCAACAGGAATCTTTCTGGTCAACCCTGAAAACCGAGTACTACCATAGGTATTCGTTCACGACCCGGGCCGAAGCCATCACCGGAGTCAGTACCTGGATCGACACGGTCTACAACCGTCGCAGGCGGCACAGCGCCCTCGGTCAGATCAGCCCGACAGCGTTCGAAGACCAACTCACCACCGCGGCTGCTGAAGCCGCATAACCGATGTCCACCAGACGGGGTCAACCCCAGGATGCTTGAGCTGGTGGAGCGCCGGCCGCGGGAAAGCGATTGGGCGGACCCGGCGCTTCGACTCACTCCACCACGGTCGGTAGTAATAGAGTGCGCGGGTGCGTAGCCTTCGTCGGTCCCCGTTCCAGCGTCGGCTCGCTGCTGTGGCGGCAGCGGCCGTGGTGCTGGCCGGAGCCGCTGCTTGTGGTGATGGTTCGAACTCGATTGCTGGCCAGGCCAAGCGTGGCGACAACAAGGGGTACGTCGCCGGTAACGGCCAGATCGAGGTGATCGCACCTGGGAAGCGAAAGAAGCCCGTGGCGCTGGAGGGTACGACCCTGGAGGGCAAGGCGTGGTCGCTCAGCTCGGCCCGCGGCCAGGTGGTGCTGCTGAACTTCTGGGGCTCGTGGTGTCCGCCGCGCCAGAAGGAGCTACCACAGCTGCAGAGCGCCTGGACCCGCTACCGTGCGGCCGGTGCGCCGGTGCAGTTCATGGGTGTACTACAGAAGGACTCAGTGACCTCTGCCAGCGCGACCGCGGCCAAGTTCGGTGTGCGCTATCCCTCCCTGCGCGATGACGGCGGCAAGTCGTTGCTGGGACTGCAGGGGAAGGTCGTCACGGTGCCGACCACATTGGTGATCGACAAGCAGGGCCGGATCGCCGCACGGGTGTCCGGTGAGTCAACCGAGACGACGTTCCGGTCCTTGGTCGACCAGATGCTCGCCGAGCCAGCAACATGACGTCCGACGCGGCCGACGTCGTCGCCAGCGGCAGCCTGCCGCTGGCCGTCATGCTGGCCGTGGCGGCCGGGACCGTCTCGTTCGCCTCGCCGTGCGTGCTGCCTTTGGTGCCCGGTTTCCTCGGCTACGTCACCGGACTGACCGACCACACCAGGCGTACGCGCGTCGTCGCCGGCGCCGCGCTGTTCGTGATCGGCTTCTCCGTCGTGTTCGTCAGCCTGTCGGTGGCGCTCAACGCGGCGATGAGCCTCTTCTTCGGCCACCGGGACCTGCTGATGCGCGGCGGTGGGGTCCTGGTCATCCTCCTGGCGCTGGTCTACCTCGGGTTCATCGGCCAGCGGGGACTGCCGGTCCGGTGGCGACCAGCCGCCGGGCTCCTCGGCGCGCCCGTCCTGGGCATGGTCTTCGGCATCGGCATGAGCCCATGCATCGGCCCCGTCTACGGCGCTATCCAGGTCGCCGCCTCACCGCTGAGCAACGACGGCGCGCCAGTCCTGCGCGGAGTACTGCTCGCAGCCGGCTACAGCCTGGGCCTGGGGTTGCCGTTCGTGCTGATCGCCGCAGGGTGGGCCCGCGCCGACCGCGCCTCACGCTGGCTGCGAACCCACCACCGGGCCACCCAGCGCCTGGGCGGCGTGCTCATGCTCGCCGTGGGTGTCCTGATGGTGACCGGTGCCTGGCAGTCCGCCATGACATGGATACAGGTCAACCTCAGCTCAGGTTTCACCCCCGCTCTGTGACCTGAGCCCCACCGGGCCACGACGACCGTCACCGCGCCCGACATCGGTGTCACCGAGATTGGCCGATCAATGGCTGATGTCGTTATTATCGGCGCATGTCGATGAGAAGTGAGGTTGCAGACGACCCGGGGCTGCAACCAGACCTGACCGCCGCGGTAGCGCTGTTCCGGTCGCTGGCTGATCCCACCCGGCTCGCGATCGCTCGCCGGCTGGCTTCGGGGGAGGCTCGGGTGGTCGACCTGACCGCGGAGCTCGGCCTGCCGCAGTCCACGGTGTCATCCCACGTCGCGTGCCTGCGCGACTGCGGGCTGATCGACTACCGGCCGCAGGGACGGTCCTCGGTCTACCGGGTCACCCACCCAGAGCTGATCGAGCTGTTTGCCGTGGCCGAGACCCTGCTCGGCGCGACCGGCGAGGCCGTTGCACTCTGCCCCACCTACGGAGATGTTGCCCGTCCTGGTGCCGAGAAGGTGAAGCGGTGACCCAGCTGTCCGCCGTCGAGACCGAGCAGCTGACCCGGCGCGGTCTGCGGCTGGCCCAGTTCACCGTCGCCTACAACCTCATCGAGGGCGCGGTCGCGATCACCGCCGGCATCCTCGCCACGACCGAGGAAGTAGCACCATGACGGATGCATGCGGCTGCGGCCACGACGATCCGCGCGATGACGAGCTAGCGGAGCTAGAGCCTGAGCGGCTCTGGGAGGTCAGCGAGCTGCGGTTCGCCGCGTTCGCTGGAGTCTTCCTCGTCGCAGGCTTCATTGCCGACCGCTCCGGTGCCTCCGGTTCGACGGTGACCGGCCTGAACGGCGTCGCCTTGGCGCTCGGCGCCTGGACCTTCGTCCCGAGCACCCTGAAGCGTCTGGTCAAGGGCAAGATCGGCGTCGGCACGCTGATGACGATCGCCGCGGTGGGCGCCGTCATCCTCGGCGAGGTTGCCGAGGCAGCGATGCTGGCCTTCCTCTATTCCATCAGTGAGGGCTTGGAGGAGTACGCCGTCGCCCGCACCCGCCGCGGCTTGCGCGCACTGCTGTCGCTGGTTCCGGCGGAGGCCACTGTCCTTCGCGACGGCACCCAGGTCACCGTCGCTCCGACCGAGCTCGCGATCGGCGACCTGCTCCTGGTCCGTCCGGGTGAGCGCGTCGCGACCGACGGCGTCGTTCGTGACGGTCGCACCGCTGTGGACGTCTCGGCCCTCACCGGGGAGTCCGTCCCGGTCGAGGTTGCCGCCGGAGACGCCGTCTACGCCGGCTCCATCAACGGAACCGGCGTGCTTGAGGTCGAGGTCACCACCACCGCCGAGGACAACTCCCTGTCCCGGATCGTCACCATCGTCGAGGCCGAGCAAGCCCGCAAGGGCAACGCCCAGCGCCTGGCCGACCGGATCGCCAAGCCGCTGGTGCCCGGCATCATGGTCCTCGCCGGAAGCATCTCGATCATCGGTAGTCTGCTGGGCGATCCGGCCACCTGGATCGAGCGCGCGCTGGTCGTGCTGGTCGCGGCCTCCCCGTGCGCCCTGGCGATCTCCGTTCCGGTCACCGTGGTCGCCGCCATCGGTGCCGCCAGCCGCATCGGCGCCCTGGTCAAGGGCGGCGCCGCACTGGAAGCACTCGGCCGGATCCGTGCCGTTGCCCTGGACAAGACCGGCACGCTGACCCGCAACCAACCGTCAGTGGTCCAGGTCGCCACCGCTCCCGGCCACACCCAGGAGCAGGTCCTTGCGATCGCGGCCGCGCTGGAGTCGCGCAGTGAGCACCCACTGGCCCGCGCCATCCTCGCAGCCGTCCCGGTGTACCGCGACGCCGAGAGCGTGGAGGCCATCACCGGGGCAGGCCTGACCGGCACCATCGACAGCCGCCAGGCCAGACTCGGTCGGCCCGGCTGGATACCCGCAGGCGACCTCGCCGACCCGGTCACCGCCATGCAGGAGGCCGGCGCCACCGCCGTGCTGATCGAGTACGACGGTGGCGTGGTTGGCGCCATCGCTGTCCGCGATGACCTGCGGCCCGAGGCCGCGGAGGTCGTCGCCCGACTCCGCGCCGACGGCTACCAGGTCGCCATGCTCACCGGCGACAACGAACGCACCGCCGCCGCGCTGGCCGCCCAGACGGGCATCACCGACGTGCACGCCGAGCTTCGCCCGGAGGACAAGTCGGCCATCATCCGCCGGCTCCGCGAGGACCGGCCGACCGCGATGGTCGGCGACGGAGTCAACGACGCCCCCGCACTGGCCACCGCCGACGTCGGGATCGCGATGGGCGCCATGGGCAGCGACGTAGCCATCGAGACCGCTGACGTCGCCCTCATGGGTGAGGACCTACGGCACCTACCGCACACCCTGACCCATGCGCGCCGCGCCAGGTCCATCATGCTGCAGAACGTCGCACTGTCTCTCGGCCTAATCGCCCTCCTGATCCCGCTCGCTGCTTTCGGTGTGCTCGGACTCGCCGCGGTGGTGCTGGTCCACGAGGTCGCGGAGATCTTCGTGATCGGCAACGGCGTCCGCGCCGGCCGTACCCGGCCGCTCCCACCACCACCGGCAGCCACGCCCGCGGCTTCGGTGCCAGCGGAAGCCGACGCCAGGTGATTGGCCGTGCCAGCGAGACGGCGGCGCCTGCGAGAACAAGTCGCGGCACGGTCCTGCTCACAGCCGCGGCCATCGCTGCGGTGGACCTGATCGCCAAGGGCGCCTCTGAGGCCCGGCTCGCCGAGTCCACCGTCGATCTCGGAGTCATCCAGCTGCAGCTGGCCTACAACTCAGGCGTGGCATTCAGCATGGGCGACAAGCTGCCCGCCGGCGTGGTCGTGGCCATCACCGCTGCCATCTCTGTCGCGTTCGTCTTGTACGCCTGGCACCGGGCTCCGCGAGCCGGGCGGATGGAGCAGATCGCCGGGGGCGCCGTGATCGGCGGCGCCGTCGCGAACGTGGCCGACCGTGCCCGCGACGGCATGGTCACCGACTACCTGCACACCGGCTGGTGGCCCACCTTCAACCTCGCCGACACATTCCTCGTCACCGGATGCGTCGTGATCGCACTGGTGCACGCGCGCCCCGGGCGCGCGGCGGATGACGAAAAGGAACAGCGTCACACCAGGAACCCGTGAACACGGCACCAGAGCAGGCACGCGCGCAGTAGCACTCGAACAACGTCGACGGAAGGAGACGAATACGCATGGATACGACCGCCGCCGCGCTGCAGGCGATCGGCTTGTACCTGGTGACGAACATCGACGACATCATCGTCTTGTCCCTATTCTTCGCCCGAGGAGCCGGGCAACGAGGCGCCACCACCAAGATCATCGCCGGACAGTACCTCGGGTTCGGTGGCATCCTTATCGCCGCATTAGCAGTGACCTTCGGCGCCGGATTCATCCTTCCCGACGACGCCATCCCGTACTTCGGTCTTATCCCGCTCCTGCTGGGCATCTATGCCGCCTGGCAGGCGTGGAGCAACGGCGACGATGACGACAACGTCGCGGACCGGCCCGTCGGCGCCCTCACGGTCGCCGCGGTGACGTTCGCCAATGGCGGAGACAACATCGGGGTCTACGTCCCGGTGTTCCTGGCGGTAGGTACCGGCGCCCTTGTGGCCTACTGCCTCGTGTTCCTGGCGCTGGTCGTCGTCCTGGTCCTCGCCGCGAAGTTCGTCGCAACTCGTAAGCCGATCGCCGAGGTGCTTGAACGCTGGGAGCACATCCTCTTTCCGCTGGTCTTGATCGGCCTGGGCATTGTCATCTTGGTTGAGGGCGGCGCGTTCGGCCTGTGACCCTCAGCTGCCGAACCGGGCTCGGCCAGTTGGCGTTGGTGCAGTCGTCCCCCGGGGTTGGTGTCCAACGCGTCCGGGGCCAGATCGGACCGTCACCCTGGGGCCAGATCGACTTGACACAATCACATTAGCGCGGATGGGGTACACCCTATTTGCGCCGTTTCTCGGCATGTGGCTCGCGTGCAAATAGGGTCCTCGGTGGCACTATTGCTCACCTTGCGCGTAGGGTCTAGACATGCCAGGACAGATCGTGGGGTACGCGCGCGTCTCGTCGACGTCGCAGAATCTAGCCAGATAACTAGAAGCGCTCGGGCGGTCGACGAGCTGTTCACTGACCACCAACCTGGCAAGAGCCGAGCCGATCGCGCTGGCCTGTCGGATGCGCTGCGCTACGTGCGCCGCGGTGACACGTTGCGCGTTGCGTCGATGGATCGCCTCGCCCGATCACTCATCGACCTCGAGCAGATCGTCTCCGGCCTCACCGCCCGCAAAGTGAGTGTCGAGTTCGTCAAGGAACGCCTCACCTTCTCACCCGACGCCGCGGCCGACCCGTTCGCGACGTTCCAACGCCAACTCATCGGCGCCGTCGCCGAACTCGAGCGTTCCCTCATCCGCGAACGCCAACGTGAAGGCATCGACCTGGCAAAAGTACGCGGCGTGTACAAGGGCCGTGCCCGCCGCCTCACCGACGAACAGGTTGCGCACGTGCGTCAGGCAGCAGCCGCCGGCGCGAACAAGGCCAAGCTCGCGATCGACCTTGGGGTCTCACGCCGCCTTATCTATGACGTCATCGCTGGCAACGGCTCAGAAGTTCTGACCGCCCATGTCCTTGAACCGTGAGTAGTGACCCTGGAACGCGACCGTGATGTCGGCCGTCGGGCCCGCACGGTGCTTGGCGACGATGATCTCGGCCTCGCCGGCCTTCTCCGACTCCTTGTTGAAGTAGTCGTCACGGTGCAGCAGGATCACCATGTCGGCGTCCTGCTCGATCGAACCCGATTCACGCAGGTCCGCCATCTGCGGGCGCTTGTCGGTGCGCTGCTCGGGGCCACGGTTCAGCTGCGAGATCGCGATGACGGGTACCTCGAGCTCCTTCGCGAGCAGCTTGAGCGCACGCGAGAACTCCGACACCTCCTGCTGACGTGATTCGACGCGCTTGCCCGAGCTCATGAGCTGCAGGTAGTCGATCGCGATGATCTTCAGGTCGTGGCGCTGCTTGAGCCGGCGCGCCTTCGCGCGGATCTCCATGAGCGACATGTTCGGTGAGTCGTCGATGAACAACGGCGCGTCCGAGACGCGGCCCATCGTCGTCGCCAGACGCGTCCAGTCCTCGTCACGCATCTGGCCTTTTCGCATGTGCTGCAACTGAATTCCGGCCTCGGCCGACAGCAGGCGCATCGTGATCTCCGTGCGCCCCATCTCGAGCGAGAAGAACGCGGCCGTCATGTTGTGATGAATCGCGGCGCTGCGAATGATGTCCATGCCGAGCGTCGACTTTCCCATGGCCGGTCGTGCCGCGATGACGATCATCTGCCCGGGGTGCAGACCGTTCGTCAGCCCGTCGAGCTCGGAGAAACCCGTCGGCACGCCGACCATCTGCCCGTCGGTGCCGGAGGCCTGCTCGATCTCGTCGGCCGTCGCCTCGATGACATCGCCGAGCCGCACGTAGTCCTCGCCGCCACGCTTGTCGGCGACGGCGTACACCTCGGCCTGCGCGGCGTTGACGATGTCCTCGACGTCGCCGCCCTCGTCGCCGTAGCCCATCTGCACGATGCGGGTGCCGGCGTCCACGAGCCGGCGCAGCACGGCCCGTTCGGCGACGATCTGCGCGTAGTACCCGGCGTTCGCGGCCGTCGGCACCGACGCGATGATCTGGTGCAGGTACGCCTGCCCGCCGATGCGCGCGAGTTCGCCGCGCTTCGTCAGCTCGTCGGCGACGGTGATGGCGTCCGCCGGCTCACCTCGGCCGTACAGGTCGGTGATCGCGTCGAAGATCGTCTCGTGCGCCGGGCGGTAGAAGTCGATGCCCTTGACCTCGGCGATGACGTCGGCGATCGCGTCCTTGCTCAGCATCATGCCGCCGATGACGCTCTGCTCCGCCTGCAGATCCTGCGGCGGCAGCTTGCCCGGCGGCATCGACGACGAACCCGCCCCGTCGAACTCCGGCGGCGCCTCGTACGGCTCCAGCTCAGCCACGCTCACAACTCCTCGAATCGGGTGCCACCCGCCCGGCCGACGCCGCACGATCCGTCACGACCCACCCTTGCACTCACCACCGACAACAGTAGGCAGACGCCCCGTCCGTTCACGAACCCGTCTGTGGACGGTGCTGTGGACAGGGTGTTGGAAACGCCGGTGGCGGTTGTGCACAGACCCGGGACGAACCTGTGGATGATTCGCCAGCCCGTCGTGGGAACCGCGCCACTGCGGTGATTCGCCGATCCACACCCTGTGGACGAAGATTGCTCCCGGTCGTCGACAACCTGGGTTGTCGTCCACAGCCCCGAAAGCTCCCCCACCCCCCACCAGCCGGTCACGTCGCGTTCACGGCCCGCTTGGCGCCCATCGTCCTGCGCGAGGCGGACCACCACGCCACATCAGCCCCACGAGCACCTCGCTGCAGCGAGCGAGGACACCCCGACGCACGAACGTTCGCCGTGGTCATCTTCCGAGGGTGGAACTCTCACATGCGGTCGAGTTCCGCCCCCTGAAGCATGGCGAACCAGTGGGGGGCTGATGCGCCGGGGTGCCATCCCACTCAATCAAGACCACCCCGGCTTCCGGGCGTCACGACACACCTCAGCGCTGGATCGAAACTGTTTTCACAGGTTCACACGCACGGCGCGTGAGCGCCTGCCACCCGTCGACAGCCCGCGCGGTCGACACCCAGCCTGCGCGGCATCCCACGCCGCGCCGCCACGGCAGTGCACGTGAGGCACCCCACCCGGGCAGGCCGGGTGGGGTGTCGCCGTCAGGATCCGTTGCGCGAGACGCCGACCGTGCCCGGGACGTAGGTGGTGCCGAGCTCCTTCGAGTCGGCGATCTTGATGCTCGTGTAGGAGGAGCAGTCAACGATGCCCCAGTGCAGGTGCGGTCCCATCGAGAAGCCGGTGTTGCCCGACAATGCGATCTTCTGCCCCTGCGAGACTCGCTGCCCCGCAACGACGTTCATCGACGACAGGTGCGCGTACTCCATGCAGAAACCGGAGGCGTCCTTGATGAGGACGGTGTTGCCACCGGTGACGTTGTTCTCGGTCTTGAACACGACGCCCGACGCGGAGGCGACGACCTGCGTCCCCGTCGGAACCCCGAAGTCGACGGCGTGCTTGTCGTAGTACTTGTGATGGCTCGCCGCCCCGTACGGACCCTGCGTGATGGGCGCCGGGTAGCCGTTGAGGAACGGTAGCTCGTACGGCGCGTCCGGGTGGACGAGCGGCGGGACGCCCGGCTGGCCGGGGGTGCCGGTGTCACCACCGGTCGGCTGGTCCGTGGCGAGAGCGAGGGCATACGTCGTCTTCGCCCCGACGACGCCGTCGACGCCGAGGCCGTGCGAGCGCTGGAACGTCATGACCGCCGACTCGGTGAGCGGCCCGAACACGCCGTCGACGTTCACCCCGAGCTTCGACTGGATGGCGCGCACGAGCGGGCCCGAGTCGCCGCGTCGGACGACGTCGCCGGCACTCGGCTGTGCGGACGACGCGTCGAGCGCCGCCCACGTACGGGGGCCGACGACGCCGTCGACGTCGAGGCGGTTGGCGCGCTGGAAGTCCTTGACGGCCGCTGTCGTGACCGGGCCGTACCAGCCGTCGACGACGAGAGCGAGGCGAGCCTGCAGCGTCTTGACGGCCTCGCCGCGCGAGTCGAAGGTCAGCACGGGCGAGGTGGTGGGAGCGGGCGCCGGCGCCGGCGTCTCCTGCGCCGCGAAAGCCGGGGCAGCCATCACAGCCGCTCCGGCGACGGGCAGCGTCGCGCCCACGCCGAGCGCGAGGGCGGATCGGGAGCCGCGGGCTGCGGCAGCACCGACGCGCGCGGACTCGACGCGGCCGTGGCGCGTGGCAAGGTGCTTCGGCAAGTACTTCGTCATGGCGGTTCGCTCCGTCGTCGAAGAGCGCCGGTCGACTCGCGGTGGGCGCTCGTGCTCACGTGTCGCACGGGGGTGCGACATGTCGAGGATGCACGAGCCGAACGTCGCCGCAAAGCACCCCGAAAATCACATGCATGTCGTTCTGGCACCCCGTGATCTTCCTGTGATCACGCGGCTGACGGGCACTTTCGGCATGGTTCCGGGCAGCACGAAACGAACATCCTTTCGAGCCTCGAAAAAATGTTCGACGAAATATTCACCATTCAGTTTTGTCCACGATGTGGGACGGCGCTCGGTCCGTCGTCCGCGTCAGCTTCCCCACTGTCGGTACGACCGGATCCGAGCGCCACCCCCTGCCATCGCGGCAGTCTCGACGCCGTCTTTCAGCGCAGCACGCGCGCGTAGCTCGACGGCTTGCCGTAGATCGCGCGAACACCCACGGTGGAACCCGGGTGCGGTGCGTCGATCATCATGCCGTCGCCGAGATAGATGGCGACGTGATACGCCGGGTAGCCGTAGAACAGCAGGTCACCCGGCTGCGGGTTCGTCGTGCTCGGGAAGTACGCCTGCTGCTGCGCGGAGACGCGCGGCATCGTGATGCCGTACTGCTTGAACACGTACGAGACGAAGCCGGAGCAGTCGAAGCCCGACGGCGTCGAACCGCCCCACACGTACGGCACACCCTGGAACGTCTTGGCGTACGCGATGATCTGCGCGGCCGTCGCGGACGGAGCAGGCGTCGTCGGCGTCGTCGGCACCGTGGGAGGCGTCGTCGGCGTCGTGGGCACCGTGGGAGGAGTCGGCGTCGTGGGAGTCGTCGTCGAGCAGCCCAGCTTCGACCACGTCAGCTTGCCCACGATGCCATCCGCGTACAGACCGTTCTGCGCCTGGAACGAGACGACCTCGGCACGCGTGGCCCGCCCGAAGATGCCGTCGACCTCGACTCCGAGCTTGCTCTGCAGCACCTTGACGAGCGCGTGCGTCGAACCGAAGCGCAGCGTCGTGGTGTTCGCGGTGCACGTCGTCGGCGTGGTCGGAGTGGTCGGAGTGGTCGGCGTTGTCGGAGTCGTCGGCGTCGTCGCCGCAGCGAGCTTCGCCCACGTCAGCTTGCCGACGATGCCGTCGGCGTACAGCCCGTTGCTGCGCTGGAACGACTTGACCGCCGACAGCGTCGCAGGGCCGAAGATGCCGTCCGCGTTGACCTGGAGCTGCGCCTGGATCGCCTTCACCGCTTCCCCACGGGAGCCGAAGAACAGGACGGGCTTGACGGTCGGTGTGGTCGCACTCGGCGTGGTCGTACCCGTGCCGGGTGCGGCCATCGCGGGCGCGGCCGCGACGAGGGCTCCGGTGGCCGGGATGGCGAGCGCCACCCCGGCGCCGAGGCCGGATCGAAGAGCGAGCTGCGGGCGCACGGTGCGTTCGCGTCTCCTCATGTGCAGGGGAGCATGTGTACTCAAGTGAGCAGCCTTTCTACGGTTTTCGCGTTCCAGCGCACCGCGCCTCCAGGGTGGAGACGCACGCCACTGCCACACCCTCGCCAGCCCCCGCTCACAAAGGTGCAGGCTTCACTCTGCCCGAGCGTTTCCTGAGTGCGAAATGAAAGTTGCCGACACGCCCGGTAAATGCTTGACTCGACGCGCGCCGCGCGAGATAAGCGGCCACGACGCCCACCTGGATCTTTTCCCGTCGTTCCGCGTAGTTTCGGGCCAGTACCAGGAGTCAGGGGCTCCGCCGAGCAGGCGCGCCGACGCGGTTGCACGAGAGGACATTTTTTCTCATATGATGAGACGGGCGACGCGAGAGGTGCAGGAAACCGACTCCCTGGGGCCCCAGATTCGGGCCCTTGCCGTGCCGGCCTTCTTCACGCTCGTGGCCGAGCCTTTGTTCCTCATGACCGATTCGTCGATCGTCGGCCACCTCGGCGTCACGCAGCTCGCGGCGCTCGGAGCCGCGAGCGCCGTCCTGCTCAGCCTCACCGGCATCTTCGTCTTCCTCGCCTACGCGACAACCGCACTCGTCGCACGCCGCATGGGCGCGAACGACGAGGACGGAGCGATCGGGGCGGGCCTCGACGGCGTGTGGCTCGCGTTGACGCTCAGCATCCCGCTCGCCGCCGCGACGTTCGCCGCAGCGCCACTCGCGGTGCGCGCGATGACCAGCGCGCCTGAGGTCGTGGACGCCGGCGTCACATACCTACGGATCAGCGCCCTCGGCATCCCGGCGATGCTGGTCTGCCTCGCAGCGCAGGGGCTGCTCAGGGGCCTACAGGACACGCGGACGCCGCTGCTCGTCACCGTCGCCGGATTCGCGCTCAACGCGGCGCTCAACGCCATCCTCGTCCTCGGTCTGCACACCGGCCTCGCCGGCTCGGCCGCCGGCACCACGGCCGCGCAGTGGCTCATGGCGCTCGCCCTGCTCGCCTCGATCGGCCGACGGGTGCGCCATCTCGACGTCCGCCCCCACCCGGGACGTGTCCTGGGTGCGGCACGCGCCGGGGCGCCGATCCTCGTGCGTACGATCGCGCTGCGCGCCGTCCTGCTCCTCACGACGGCCACCGCCGGGTTGTTCGGCCCCGGTACCCTCGCGGCGCACCAGATCGCATCGACGATCTTCACCTTCCTGACGTTCGCGCTCGACGCCGTCGCCATCGCGGCGCAAGCGCTCGTCGGCGAATCACTGGGCCGCGGTGACGCCTCACGCACCCGCGAACTGACCGCGACGCTCACTCGATGGGGTTGGCGCTGCGGACTCGTCGGCGGTGTGGCGACGCTGGTCACGGCGTGGTGGGTGCCCCTGCTGTTCACCTCCGATGCGACGATTGCGCACACGACGAGCGCCGCCCTCGTCGTCATCGCCCTCGTGAGCGCACCGTCGGGCGTGCTGTTCGTCCACGACGGTGTGCTCATGGGTGCTGGGGACGGCGCGTTCCTCGCCCGTGCGCAACTGGCGCTTCTCGTGGGCTACCTGCCACTCGTGTGGGTCCTGAGCACCTCGCGGGATGCCGTCACAGGCTGGGGGGACGCGGCGCCGCTCGTCGCGGTCTGGGTGCTGTATGCGCTCTACCTGCTCGCGCGCATGGCCGTGCTCGACCACCGGCGTCGAGGCACCGCCTGGATGCACCTCGAGAGCGCCGGCTGACGCCCCGCTCCCGCCGGCCCCGATGCTCGCGGGGCCGCGAATGCCCCATGGGCCGCCCTCACCCACTATCTTGAGGTCATACGCAGGCATCTCTCAGGGAGTTCCCATGACGCACGACCTCGATGATCGACTGCTCACGAGTCACGGCGTCAGCCGCCGGACCGCACTCACCGGAGCGCTCGCACTGGGCGCCACCGGCGCCGTCTCGACGCTCGGGGCGAACCGGGCCTCGGCCACCACGGTGGGGCTCTACGACAAGATGCACGCCATCGACGCATCCACGACCGGCGGGTTGTCCGTCGCCGTGCACGATCGGCGCAGCATGCGGGTGTGGCAGTACAACGCGCCGTTCCGCAACGAGTGCGCGAGCATCGTCAAGGTGCTCATCCTCGCGGCCGTCTGCTCGCGCGCCCAGAAGGCGGGGCGCGGCCTCACCGCGTGGGAGAAGAGCCAGGCCTCCCCGATGATCCGCGTCAGCGACAACAACGCGGCGACGAACCTGTGGCGCAGCGTCGGCGGCGCACCCGCGGTGCAGGCCGTCGCGAACAGCCTCGGCATGACGTCGACGCGCGCTGCCGGAGCCTGGGGCCTGACGACGACCTCCGCCTACGACCAGATCGTCCTCATGAACGAGATCAGCTGGCGCGGCAGGCTGCTCAACGCCGCCAACCGTGGCTACATCCTGACGCTCATGGGCCAGGTCGCGGCGGATCAGCGTTGGGGCGTCGGCTCGATCGGCACGAGTCAGGTGAAGAACGGCTGGCTGCCCTACGCCGGTCTGTGGCGCGTCAACAGCATCGGCCACGTCGGCGGCAACCGCAACCACACGCTCGCCATCCTGCAGCGCACCCCGACGATGGCGATCGGCACGTCCGTCGCCAACCGCGTCGCCGCGACCATCCACGCGCACCTCGCGACCGCCCTCTGACGCACGCACGACGAAGCCCCGCCCACGGACGAACCGTGGCGCGGGGCTTCGACGTCGCTCCGCCCCGGACGAGGCCGGGGCGGAGCGGTGAGGATCAGGCGCGGGCGACCTTGACGTCGACCGTGGCCTGCACCTCGGGGTGCAGACGCACGAGCACCGAGTACTCGCCGAGCGAACGCATCGGCGTCGTGATCTCGATCTTGCGCTTGTCGACGGAACCGGCGCCGGCTTCCTTGATCGCGTCGGCGATCTCACCGGTCGTGACGGCGCCGAAGAGGCGGCCGTTCTCGCCGGCGCGAGCCTTCAGCGTCACCTTGGCGTTCTCGAGGTTGCCCTTGACGGACTTCGCCTCTTCGAGCGTCTTGATGGAACGCGTCTCGCGAGCCTTCGTGATCGAGTCGACCTGCTTCTGGCCGCCCTTCGTCCACTCCGTGGCGAGGTTGTTGCGCAGAAGGTAGTTGCGGGCAAAACCGGGCTTGACGTCGACGACGTCGCCGGCCGTGCCGAGCTTGGAAACCTCGTGGGTCAGGATGACCTTCATGTCGGTGTTCCTTTCCTCGATCAGCGAGCGGAGCTCGAGTAGGGAAGCAGAGCCATCTCACGCGCGTTCTTGACGGCGTTGGCGATGAGGCGCTGCTCCTGGACGGAGACACCGGTGACGCGACGGGCGCGGATCTTGCCGCGGTCGGAGATGAACTTGCGCAGCAGCGCAGCGTCCTTGTAGTCGATGTTCTCGACCTTCGCCGCCTTCAGCGGGTTGGCCTTCTTCTTGGGCTTGCGCACAACGGGCTTTGCCATCGTGGTGCTCTCCTTCTATGAGAGCCCGAGTGGTGACTCGGGATAGCGAGTGTGTGAGTGGCCGGCACGTGCGTGCCGGGCCGGTGGGGCGTCATCGTCGTGGTGACGCCCGGTAAGAGGAGGAACGATCAGAACGGGGGCTCGTCGTACGACGGGCCGGTGGACCAGCCACCGTTGCCGCCGCCCTGCGAGCCGTTCGACTGGCCGCCGGCGTTGCCACCCGAGTTGCCGCCGAAGCCGCCACCCGAGTTGCCACCGGTCGCCCACGGGTCGTCGGTCGGGCTGCCACCGAAGTTGCCGCCCTGAGAACCCGAGTTGCCGCCGAAACCGTTGCCACCGCCGGAGTTGCCCCCGAAGTTGCCCTGGCTGACGTTGCCGCCGCCGTTGCCACCTCCGAAGTTGCCACCCTGGCCACCGCCGGAGCGCTGGGTCTTGTTGACCTTCGCCGTGGCGTACCGCAGCGACGGGCCGACCTCGTCGACCTCGAGCTCGGTGACGGTGCGCTTCTCGCCCTCCTTCGTCTCGTACGAACGAGACTTCAGACGGCCGGTGACGATGACGCGCGAGCCGCGCTGGAGCGACTCCGAGACGTTCTCCGCTGCCTCGCGCCAGATGGAGCAGGACATGAAGAGCGCCTCGCCGTCCTTCCACTCGTTCGACTGGCGGTCGAAGACGCGCGGGGTCGAGGCGATGCGGAAGTTCGCCACGGCAGCGCCGTTCGGCGTGTAGCGCAGCTCGGGGTCGGCAACGAGGTTGCCGACCATCGTGATGTTGACGTCACCTTGCGCCATGGGTGGTTCCTCCTACTGAATGTGGGGAGTTCTCAGGCGTCCTTGCGCAGGATCTTGGTGCGCAGGATGGACTCGTTGAGTCCAAGCTGACGGTCAAGCTCTGCAGCGGTGGCCGGGGTCGCGTTGAAGTCGACCACGACGTAGATGCCTTCGGACTTCTTCTTGATGTCGTAAGCCATGCGGCGACGGCCCCAGACGTCGACGTTGTCGACGGTGCCGCCGTCCTTCGTGACGACAGAGAGGAACTTCTCCAGCGAGGGCTGGACCGTGCGCTCGTCGAGCTCACCGTCGAGGATGATCATCATTTCGTAATGACGCATGCGGTAACCCACCTCCTTTGGTCTCAAGCGGTCACGGTCTCTCCGTGACAGGAGGGTTGCAGCGTTGCCGCGCCCTCTCGTCGTCGCACGCACCACGATGGCCCATCGAGCCGTCGGGGAGCACGCGCCGGAGCCACAGGTTGTGGATGAGACGGCACGAACCCCACAAGACTACCCGTAGCCGTCACCGGCGACCAATCTCTGTGGATGAACTCAGGCTGACGCGGCGTTCGCGTGCTGCCGAGCCGTGAGGCCGGCGCGGCGGCCGTCGTCGCCGTCCTCGGATGACGCGACGGTCGACGAACGCGTCGCGCGGATCGCCGCGGTGACCAGGTAGACCAGCCCGACCAGTCGCACCAGGGTGAAGAAGCAATACCAGCCGGAGGGCAGCGCCTTCGCCATGTTCGAGGCGCGCGCGATGAACCCCCACACGGTGATGAAGTAGACGAACTCGGCGCCCGCCCAGACGAGGTGGTCGCGCCACGGCAGCGCGCTGAGCGCGATGAGCGGCAGGACCCACAAGCACGCCTGCACTGGCAGGGCACGCGACGTCAGCATCACCGTGACGAGCATGAGCAGCGCGATGGGCGCGAGCGGCAGCCGCTCACGACCCTGAGCGAGAATCGCCCCCAGCGCGATCGCCGCGATCCACCCGAGCACGGCGAGGCCCGTCAGGACGGCAGGTGACAACGTCACGCCCGCGAAGCTGAGGATGTACCAGAGCGAGCCGTACCCGGCGCCCTGCTGGCGCCAGGCGGTGAACGCGGTGAACGGGTCGCCGCCCCACACGGCGATGACGGCGAACATCGCGACGCACGTCGCGCCCGCCCCGACGAAGAGCGCGAGGGCGCCCTTCGTGTGGCCGCGCACGAGCGCGACGACGAGCGCGGCCGCGAGGACGGCGCCGAGCGTCGGACGCGTCAGGAGGGCGCCCGCTAGCGCCACCCCCGCGAGCGGGAAGCGCGAGCGCTCCCAGGCCAGCAGCCCGGCTGCGACGAGGGCCACACCGAGCGCGTCGAACGAGATGAGCGCACTCGTGATGAGCACCGGCGACAACGCGATGTGGGCAGCCACCCAGGGGCTGTCGGGTCGCGACGCGGCACTCGCGCACACGGCGAGGGCGATGAGCAACGCGACGACGGCGGCCCCCCACGCGAACATCCCCTGCTGCAGCCGCAGCTGCGAACCGCCGGGCACGATCGTGCGCACGAGCCAGGTGATGAGTGCCGTCAGCGGGGGCTGGCCCTGCATCGTCGGGTTCGACCACGGCGACGATCCGGCGGGCGCGGCGACGGCGACGGGCAGGTCGGAGTAGCAGGCGCGCCACAAGGATCCGGGCGTCGCCCACCCCGTCGAGACACAGTGGTTCTTCTGCAGCACCCCGAGCGCGACGAAGACCGCGCTCAGCGCACTGAGGACAGCGGCGGCCGGGCGCCACCCGCGTCGCCCGACGACGGCGTGACGCCCCAGCGGCCCACCGACGACGTGACTGGCCTCCGCGGCCACCGGGTCGGTGCGCGTCGGGGCTCGACCCGAGCTCGGAGCGGTCGTCGGGTGCGCAGGCGTGGCCGTGTGCGTCATGGGGTCAGCCTAAGCGGGGGTGCCCGGTCAGCGACTCGCCGAGGCTCCCGGGGATGACCGGCCGCTCGCGGCGGCCGATGACGCCGCCGTCTGCGGCGGGCTCGTTGCACGTGAAACAGCCGCGCTGGAGGAGGCCGGCAGCGTCGCGTCAGGCGCCGTCGACCCGGACGACGCCGGGCCTGGGGCGTCCGTCGCGTCGGGCTGGGTGGGCTGGACGTTCGACTGCGTCGGCTCCGGGTAAGGCTGCGACGCGGCGCTGGAGGGCGCGGCGTACGTCTTCGTCGGGGTCGGTGACGCAGACGTGGACGCCGACTCGGGCTTGTTCTCGTTGTAGTACGAGCGCTTGGGCAGTTGCGTCTTCTTCTGCCCCTCGAGGGCGGCATCCATGAAGTCGACCCACACCTTGCGCGGCAGACCCGCGCCGTAGACGTCGCTCGCCGTCACACCCGGCAGATTCTGCATCGGCTGCGCCGTCTTGCCGTCGGTGCTGTAGTACATGCCGACACTCGTCGTGATCTGGCCAGGCGTGAAGCCGTTGAACCAGAGGTACTTGTTGCCCGAGGCCGTACCTGTCTTCGACGCCATGGCGCGCCCGAGCTCGTCCTGCGCGCCCGCCGCGGTGCCGTAGACACCCGTCTTGCCGAGCGCCCACGTGAGGTCGTCCGCGATCGCCTTGTCGTACACCCGCTTGCCCTTGGTGTCGACGGTGTAGGAGTACTTGCCGTCGAACGACTTCACCGTCGAGATGAGGTGTCGGTCATGGAACACGCCGCCGGAGTTGAGGGTGTTGTACCCCGTCGCCTGGTCGACGACGCGGCTGTCACCCGTGCCGAGGACGTTGAGGATGTTCGTGTCGTTCATCCCCCCGAGCGTCTTCGGCATGCCCGAGGCCTGCGCCGCCTCGAGCGTATTCGCCGGCCCGATCTCCCGGTTGAGCCGGACGAACGCCGTGTTGATCGAGTACGCGAGCATGTTGCTGATCGGCTGCCAACCCCACGACTCGTTCTGGTTGTTCTGCACGTACTTGCCGGCACCGATCGGCAGATAGTTGTTGCCGTTGTACTGGGTGTCGACCGACTTGCCGTGCTGCAGCGCAGCGATCGCGGTGTACAGCTTCATCGATGACGCCGTCTGCAGCATCGCCTGATCTGCGTCCGAGTAGGGCGACTTCACCGGGTCGTAGTCGGCGCCGCCATACATCGCGACGACGCCGCCGTCGTTCGCACGCTCGGCGACGAGGCCGGTGTGCAGCTTGCCGAGCAACGTGTCAGGCGTGTGCTTCTCCACCGCCGCGACGGCCGCGTCCTGCGCGCGCTTGTCGATCGTCGTCGTGATGCGCAGACCACCGCGGTCGATGTCCTCCTGGCTGAGCTTCAGCTTGCGCGACAGTTCGCCGCGGACGGAGGCGATGACGTAGCCCTGCGGCCCGTCCGCGTACTTGATCGGCTGACGCGGATAGAACTTCGGCATGACGGCCTTGTTGCGTTCCTCGGCCGTCAGCCACCCCATCTTGACCATGCCGTTGAGCGTGTACGCCATGCGCTCGTTGGCACGCTGCTCGGAGTTGGGCCCGACGCTCGGATCCATGTTCTCCGGGTTGTTGACGACGGAGGCGAGGAACGCGCCCTCCACAGTCGTCAGCTGGGAGACGTCCTTGTGGAAGTACGACTGCGACGCAGCCTGGATGCCGTACGTCCCGCGCCCGAAGTAGACGTTGTTGAGGTAGGCCTGCAGGATCTCGTCCTTGCTCATCTCCTGATCGACCTTGAGGCTGATGACGACCTCCTTCACCTTGCGGGTGACCGTCTTGTCCTGCGTCAGGAAGTAGTTCTTCACCCACTGCTGCGTCAGCGTCGAGCCGCCCTGGCTGCCACCGTCACCGGTGAAGTCGTTGATGAAGGCGCGCGCGATGCCCGTCGGGGAGATGCCGCGGTTCGAGTAGAAGCTGCGGTCCTCGGCGGCGATGAACGCGTGTTGCACGTCGATCGGCACCTTGTTCAGCTCGACGGGGTCACGGTTCGTCGTCGTGAAGCGGCCCATCTCCGTCTTGCCGTCGGCGTAGTAGACGACGGAGACCGCCTGCGTCGCCTGCGTGTTGGCCTTGGGGATGTCGATGAACAGGTAGAGGCCGATGAACGTGAGCACGGCCAGCAGCACGAGGCTCGCGAGGGTGAGCAGGACGGCGCGCACGATGCGGAACGGTAACGAGTGCGCGCTCTTCTTCTTGCTCCCCCGTCGACGCCGCGCCGCGGGACTCGCGCCCTGGGCGCCCCGCGCACCGGCGCGGGAGGTGGGTGCCTTGGGACTACCGCTGTTCGACGGACGCGACCCGCCCCTCGACGGGGGTCGCTTCGAACCGGAATCGTTGACCACGGACGTGCCTCACTTTCGCGCGACGCACGACGTGCGGCGTCATTCTCATCGATCAGCGTACCGAGCGGGCTCCCGCCGCGTCCTCGTGGTGGCTGTCAATGCCTGTGCGTGAGCCGTGCCCGGAGCGCCAGCGCCGGGGCAACAGGGTGGTGGAAGTGGCGACGTGGGCAGGCCGTCGGGCGCAGTGCGACGTCCTGTCGGCCGCGGGGCGCTGCCGGCAGGTGACGTGCGCGGGCTGCATCTGTTTGGATGCTCTTCATGAGCCGACGGTCTCTGGAACGCGCGATGGCGACGTACACCTCCCGCTATCCCCGCACGCGGCGGCGTACGGACGACATGGTGCGCAAGGTGCGTTCGATCATCGACGACGCCGGCATCAACTATCTGTCGATCACGGGGCGCGCGAAGTCGCCGGCATCGTTCTCGGACAAGGTCGCTCGACGTGCGAGCGAGTTGGGGCACACCGATTTCGATCCGGCGCTCGACATCACCGATCAGGTCGGCGTCCGCATCATCACGTACGTGCACAGCGACATCGAGCCCGTCGCACAGTTGCTCGCGGAGAACTTCACGGTGCTCGAGGATCGCGACATGGGTCGTGAGACGGCGAGCGAGGGACGGTTCGGCTACGCGAGTCGTCACATGCTGATCTCGAACGATCCGTCGGCGACGGCGTACGACGCGGCGCAGTGCATGTCGGTGCAGTTGCGCACAGTGCTGCAGCACGCGTGGGCGGAATTCGAGCACGACGCGCGGTACAAGGGTGACGTGCCGGCGGAGTTCGCGCATGAGCTGGATCGTCGTTTCACGTTGGCGGCGGGGCTCATCGAGCTCGCCGACCGTGAGTTCTCCGTCATTCGCGACACGTTGTCGAGTGGCCTCTCGCAGCAGGGTGAGGGCCGGTTCGAGGACGGGTTGCGCGTCGACGCCCGCGAGCTCGCGTCGTTCCTCGCGGGCCGGTACGAAACATCGGGCTTCGCCCGGCCGGAGGCGTACGTCGAGGCCGCGAACTGGTTGACGGAGCTCGAGGTGACGTCGATCCCGATGCTGGCTGACGAGCTGAAATCCGTCGACTCGGAACGCATCTCACGTTCGATGGGCTACCGTCACCAGCCCGGTGCCGTGCGCCGGCTCGAGGACGACCTCCTCGCGCGTTACCGCGAGCGTTTCGTCGAACTGCCGGCGAACGAGGAACGTCGCGATTCTCTTCGCGGCCGCTTGCAACGGTTGGGCCGCGTCGGAGATTGAGCAGGCGTGTGAGCCGAGTGATGCGCACCGAGGCGCTCACCCAGTGAGGGACAAGGGGTGACGCAGCGCCGACGTCCAACCCCGCCACGCTCCATCTCCAGGCTCAGAGACCCGCAGCCCCGACCGCCCGCGACGCGGACTCGGGATGACGAGAGCCGCCCCGGCCGAACACCGAGCCTGCGAGGTGTGCGGTCGAGGCGGCTCTCGCCGTTCCGCCCGAAGGCCTGTCGCACCGAGGCGGCGCGGCGATCCTGGGCGAGCTTGCGAGCTCAGGATCCGCGCCACCCGGAAGACGGGCCGAGGGATCAGGCGAACGTCTTGGCGTCGATGACGAAGCGGTAGCGGACGTCGGAGTTCACGACGCGGTCGTAGGCTTCGTTGATCTGGTCGGCGTTGATGAGTTCGATCTCGGCAGTGACGCCGTGTTCGGCGCAGAAGTCGAGCATTTCCTGCGTCTCGCGGATGCCGCCGATGTTGGAGCCGGTGAGGGACTTGCGGCCGCCGATGAGGTTGCCGGCGTTGACTTCGAGGGCTTCGGTCGGCAGGCCGAGCAGCACCATCGCGCCGTGGGGGCGCAGTGTCGCCATGTAGGCGCGCACGTCGATGTGGGCGGAGACGGTGTTGATGATGACGTCGAACTGGCCCTTGTGCTCCTTGAGCGCGTCGGGGTTCTCCTTCGTCGCGATCCATTCGGTGGCGCCGTACTTGCGGCCGTCCTCTTCCTTGGAGCGCGTCTGGCTGATGACGGTCACCTCGGCGCCCATTGCCTTGGCCAGCTTGACGGCCACGTGGCCGAGACCGCCCATGCCGACGACGGCGACCTTGGAGCCTTCGGTGACGCCCCAGGTGCGCAGCGGCGAGTAGGTGGTGATGCCGGCGCACAGCAGTGGCGTGACGGCGGCGGCGTCGAGGTTCTCGGGGATGTGGAGGGCGAACGCCTCGGAGACGACGATGGCCTGCGAGTAACCACCGGCGGTCGGGCGCCCGTCGTGACGGTCGATGCCGTTGTAGGTACCGACGGCGTTCGGGCAGTTGTTCTCCTCGCCCTTCTTGCACCATTCGCACTCACGGCACGAGTCGACGAGGCAACCGACACCGGCACGGTCGCCGACCTTGAACTCGGTGACGTCGGAACCGATCTCGGCGACGCGGCCGACGATCTCGTGGCCGGTCACCATGGGGTAATTCACCGGGCCCCACTCGCCGCGGACGGTGTGGATGTCGGAGTGGCAGATTCCGGCGTACTCGATCTCGATGCGGATGTCGTCGGGGCGCAGGTCGCGGCGCTCGACGGTGCCGGGCTCGAGGGGCTTGTCGGCGGCAATGGCCTGGTAGCAGGCAACAGTCGTAGTCATGATGCTGACGCTACGCCGACGCGGAGTGAGAAGCATTGTCACGTCGGCGAGCGCCGTCTCACATGGGTTCCGTGAGGTCACGAAGGCGTTCGGCGATCACGCCGACGTCGTCGAGGCCCCCGGCAGCGACGTCGAGCATGCATTCGCATCGTTCGTCGTCGCTGCCGACGAGATGAGTCCCGTTGAGGGCGAGGAACAGCCAGAGCGCACCGAGCGCGGTCCGCTTGTTGCCGTCGACCAACGCGCGATTCTTGGCCACGGAATGGACGAGTGCGGCTGCCTTCATCAGGATCCCCGGGTAGACATCCTCCCCGAAGACCACCGCTCGCGGCCGAGCCAGGGCCGATTCCAGCAGACCCCAGTCCTGCTGGCGCGCCGCGCCGACCGCCGGTCAGGGCGCCTGAAACCGCTGAGGTCTGAAACTCCACAATGCGGGGTTTCAGACCTCAAGCCGTGAGTTGAGGGCCGAAACTCTGCACTGCAGGGTTTCGGCCCTCAACTCGACGATGGCGACGAGGTGGACGACGGACGCCCTCCGTCCAGTAGGTGCAGTGAAACCTCCCAGCAGTCATGGAATACCCCCTAGGGGTATCGGCGTTGCGGCTGACATGAGCGAACACGAACACCATCACGGCTCAGGTCATGACATGTCGTCGATGGCTGCGTCGGCCACGCTGCACTGCCTCACCGGATGCGCCATCGGCGAGATCGTCGGGCTCATCGCCGCAACGGCCCTGGGATGGGGCAACGGCCTCAGCACGGCCGTCGCGATAGCCCTCGCGTTCGTCTTCGGGTACACGCTGTCAGCGACACCGCTGCTGCGCTCAGGCATCCCCGCCAAGCAGGCGCTCCTGCTCGTCCTCGCAGCGGACACCGTCTCGATCGCCACGATGGAGCTCGTCGACAACCTCGTCATGTGGCTCGTACCGGGTGCGATGGACGCACGGTTGATGGACCTGCTGTTCTGGGTCTCGATGGCGGTGGCTCTCGTCGCGGCCTACGTCGCCGCCTACCCGGTGAACAAGCACTTGCTGCGCCAGGGCAGAGGGCACGCGATCACTCACCACGCCAGCGGTGCAGCGATGGACAACAAACCCCTGGCGTACGCCATCACCGCGTTCCTCCTCGGGGGCGCCGTGGCATCGCTCGGCACACTGCTGTGAACCCACGCCGCTCTGACAGAACTCAGAGGGACGTCCGCTATGTTCGTCGAACACGCCCCCGAAGCGAAAGGCCGCACCTCATGAACCGTCGAAATCTGGCCGCCACTGCGGCCGCCGCCGTGGCATTGGGCGCCGGCACCGCATGTTCCTCCGGCAGCGACCATTCCTCGCACTCAGGCATGCCGACGTCGGCCGCGGCCACGTCGACGTCGGCCTCCTCCGGCCATGGTCACATGCACGAGATGGACGGCGGCCCGGCCCCGGCGGACATGACCCCGGCGAAGAACCCGAGATTCCCGGTGGGCAGCAGGGTCACGCTGACGACCGATCACATGGACGGCATGAAAAATGCCCCCGCGACCGTCGTCGGGGCCTACCGCACCGCCACATATGCGGTGAACTACCAGCCCACCACCGGCGGTGCGATGGTCAAGAACCACAAGTGGGTCGTGCAGCAAGAGCTGAAGAGCGCCGGCACAGAACACCTCGCCGACGGGGAAGCCGTCACCATCACAGCTGACCACATGGACGGCATGCAGGGCGCCAAGGGCACCATCGCGTCGTCCACCACTCAGACGGTGTACATGGTCGACTACACGGCCGACGGAATGACGATGAAGAACCACAAGTGGGTGGTGGAGGACGAGATGAAGTCTCGTTGAGGTCGCACCGATCGTTGCGCCGGCCCGGCTGCGCCCTCGCGTGAACGCACAACTCGTCGCGTGCAGGGTCGCGATGCCCAGCGACGTTCCGACGAGCGTGACGAGCAACGCGCCGGGCCCTTTCGACCGGCCGACGCGGGGTGGCGCGCGGCCGGGTGCGTGCGCAGACTACCCACCCGTGGGGTCTGAAACTCCGCAATGCAGAGTTTTAGACCCCAAGCCATGAGTTGAGGGCCGAAACCCTGCAGTGCAGAGTTTCGGCCCTCAACTCGTCAACCCGTTCAGGTCGCCGGACGGCGCGACATCGATGCCGACTCAGCGCTCTTCCTCTTCTGAGCGCTTCCTCAACGCTCACTTCGGCAGGATCCTCGCTTCGCTGCGGTCCTACCTCCGCTCGCTTGATCGTCAGCGCTCTTCATCACCGCGGATGAAGGCCTCCAACATCTCGCGGCCGACGGTGTCCTCGCGCTGCTCGGGCGGGCTCTTCATGAGGTAGCTCGACGCGGACAGCAGCGGGCCGCCGACACCACGGTCCTTGGCGATCTTCGCGGCGCGGATGGCGTCGATGATGATGCCGGCCGAGTTCGGCGAGTCCCACACCTCGAGCTTGTACTCCAGGTTGAGCGGCACGTCACCGAACGCGCGGCCCTCGAGGCGCACGTACGCCCACTTGCGGTCGTCGAGCCACGCGACATAGTCGGACGGGCCGATGTGCACGTTCTTGTCGTCGATCTTGCCGGCGAGCGAACCGGAGAGGTTCGACGTCACGGCCTGCGTCTTCGATACCTTCTTCGACTCGAGGCGCTCACGCTCGAGCATGTTCTTGAAGTCCATGTTGCCGCCGACGTTGAGCTGGTACGTGCGATCCAGCGCGACACCGCGGTCCTCGAACAGCTTCGCCATGACGCGGTGCGTGATCGTCGCGCCGACCTGGCTCTTGATGTCGTCACCGATGATCGGCACGCCCGCGTCCTCGAACTTCTTCGCCCACTCCGGGTCGGACGCGATGAAGACGGGCAGCGCGTTGACGAACGCGACACCCGCGTCGATCGCGCACTGAGCGTAGAACTTGTCGGCGCTCTCCGAACCGACGGGCAGGTAGCTGACGAGGACGTCGACCTGCGCGTCCTTGAGCGCCTGCACGACGTCGACGGGCTCCGCGTCCGACTCGTCGATCGTCATGGCGTAGTACTTGCCGACACCATCGAGGGTGTGCCCGCGCTGCACGATGACGCCCGTCGGCGGCACGTCCGCGATCTTGATCGTGTTGTTCTCGGAGTTGTTGATCGCCTCCGACAGGTCGAACCCGACCTTCTTCGCGTCGACGTCGAACGCCGCGACGAACTCGACGTCACCGACGTGGTAGTCGCCGAACGTGACGTGCATGAGACCCGGCACGTGTGCGTCAGCGGACGCGTTCTTGTAGTACTCGACACCCTGCACGAGCGAACTCGCGCAGTTGCCGACGCCGACGATGGCGACGCGAATATTTCCCATGGAACTCACTCCGTTGTGGACGAGCCTTCGATCCTGACGGACGACGCGAGCGCCGCCCGAATCGTCAGGTCTCGGAGGCGAGGGGGCGCGGATCGGCAACAGCCTTCCGCTCGATCTCGATGAGTTCGTTCACCCAACGCACCTCACGCTCCGTCGACTCGATGTCATGACGGAACAGCTCCGCAATGTACGAATCGCGTGTGCTGCGGCTGTCCATCGCCTGCTCGCGGGAGCGCTCGAGACGCTCCTGCAACCGCAGACGTCGCCCCTCGAGGATGCGCAGGCGCACCTCTGCGCTCGCGCGCGAGAAGAAGGCGAAGTGCACGTCGAAGTTCTCGTCGTCCCACGATGCCGGGCCGGAGCGCGACAACTGATCCGCGAAATGATCCCGACCCTCGTCGGTGATCTCGTACGTGATGCGAGGGCGCCGACCGCCGGGAGCGAACGACGCGCTCTCGGAGATGAGGCCCTTGCGGGACAGCTTCGCGAGACACGGATACAGCGACCCGTAGCTCACGACACGAAACGCACCGAGCACACCGGTGAGCCGCTTGCGCAACTCGTACCCGTGCAAGGGCGCCTCATGCAGCAGACCGAGGACGGCGAACTCGAGCACCGTGCCACGACGTGACATGCCACTCTCCTTCGCCTCGAAACAGTCTGCGCCGCACCGCGCGACACGAATGCCCAGTTTTTCAAACGGACGCGCCACACGGAAATGACGAGCGGGTGAACGCTCAGAGACATTCCTAACAGATGTATCGAGTCGAGATATCGAAACGCGGCAAACTTCTTCGGAACGGGTGGGGACGACGAGAGGCCAGCGCCACCCGTCGGCACAGCGCCACGCCGGAGGATCTGCGCGCCACGCCGACTGACCGGAGTAGGTCCCCGGGCCGCGAGGACGCCCTGGCGTGAGCCTTCCGCGCGACCCTTTGCCGTCCGTGAGGGCGCGCGTCAGGCCAGCGCGAGGGCGACGAGGGCGCCGGCGATCATGAACGGGCCGAACGGCATGCGCGCCTGACGACCCCTGCCGCGCGCGAGCAGGACGACGCCCCATGCGCCGCCGAGCAGGAACGCGGCGAACGCGCCGGTGAGCCACACGTCCCAGCCCACCCACGCGAGCAGCGCGCCGAGCGTCGGGGCGAGCTTCACGTCCCCGAGGCCCATGCCGGACCCACCGCCGAGCAGCGCGAGGACGAGGTAGCACGCGCAGAGCGCGACGGCACCGACGACGGCGCGGCGGGCGGCGTCAGCGTCGAAAACGGTTGTGCCGGAACGATGGACGTCGACGAAGCCCGCCAAGGCGAGCCCGGCGCCGACGAGGGCTGCGGCGCGCAGCGTCAGCGCGTTGGGCAGGCGATGGACGTCGAGATCGATGACGGCGAGGCGCACGAGCGTCGGCATGACGATGACGGTCGCGACCACGAGACCCGGCCGGGTGGCCCACCACGCCGTCACAACACCGACGAGCAGCAGGGCCGCGAGCGCCGACGCGGCGAGCCATGCCCCGTCCAGGCGACTCAGTGCGGGCTCGCGATAGGTGACGCCGTCACGATGGCCGGCGGCCACGACATCGCGCGCCGCGAGCGGCAACGCCCCGGCGAGAAACAGTGTGACGCCAGCGGCGGCCCAGATCATGCCTCGATCATGTCAGCGCGCGCCCTGCCGGCGGTGGTTCGCGAGTGGTCGATCACGGCGCCGAGAACGCGGGCATCGGACGATCCTGCGAGCGCCGGGCACGGGCTCTCGCCGGTCGACAGACCCGAAGCTCCGCGTCACGACGAGCCCCAGCTTGCTCGCCGCGTTCGTCGCGGTGGTCTGTGCGCCCAGCGCTCCACATCACGAGCCTCAGCACCATGGAGGTGACCGCCGAAGCGCTCGGACCTCCAACTGGTCAGTCCGCCAACGGCTCAGACCTCGAACCCGTCCGACTGGAAGTCGTCGAAACCCTGCCCGGCGAACACGGCGTCGTCCGCCTCGTCCGCCTCGTCAGGAGCATCGGAACCGCCCGAACCGAGCAGCGCTCGCGTCACGTGCTGCGCGTCGTCGAGCATGTCGTCGAGGGCGTGCGTGACGTCGTCGGCCGTGATCGTGGTGCTCTCCGGGCCCGGCTGCAACGCCGTGAGCACGCACCGTCGCACGAGTTCCTTGAGGAACGAGGCCGTGACGCCCTCGGTGCGGCGGCTCACCTCGTCGAGCAGGGCCGGCGTCATCTCGAGGTCGGTGCGCGCCGCGTACAGCTCGAACAGTTTGCGTCGCGCCTGGGCGTCGGGCCGTTCGATCTCGACGGCGACGTCGACGCGCCCGGGCCGTGCGGCGAGCGCGCGTTCGAGCACCTCGGCGCGGTTGGTCGTGAGGATGAACAGCAGGTCGCTGTCGGCGGCGGCGCCGTCCATCGCGTCGAGCAGTTCGAACAGGATCGGATTGTCGCCCTGGTCGAACGAGCGATCCTGGGCGACGAGGTCGACGTCCTCCAGCACGACGACGGCCGGCGCCAACCGGCGGGCGAGATCGGCGGCTGAGGCGATGGCGTGCAGCGCCGCGCCCTGCATGATGAGGCGCGTGTAGCCCTCCATCTGCCCGAGCACGTAGCGAATCGTGTGCGTCTTGCCCGTTCCCGGAGGGCCGTACAGCAGTACACCGCGCTTGAGATGCTGCCCCGCAGCGAGCAACTGCTCACGGTGCTGGGCGACTCCGACGGTGTGCTGCTCGACGCGCTTCAACGTGACCTCGGGCAGGATGAGACGCTCCCGCGGCATCGGCGTGGGGTCGAGGAACTCGAGCGTGATGCCACCCGTCATCGACGTGCGCACCTGCAGCAGACCCCCGCGGTGCACGTCGAGAGCATCACGAAGACTGTCGAGTTCGTCGAGGACGGCCTGCGCCTGCGCGACGGGCAGGCCCGCGATCTCGACGCGCAGTTCGCCGCTCATGTCATCGCTGCGGCCCAGATACACGGCGTAGGAGCCGCGCGCATCGCGCACGAGGAGGAAGACACGCTCGTAGCACGCCAGCGTGCTGCCGTAACCGTCGGGCAGATCCGTCATCGCCGGAGCGACGAGACGGGCCGGTGCGCCGTGGCCGGACATGAGGCTCATGAGATCGGCGCCGCCGTAGTTGCGCGGCACGTACACGCCGCGCACGTCGACGGTGCGCCCCGGGCTCACCGACCAGGTGTTGATCGCGACCTGTAGGTTGACGAGTTCCATCCCCGGCAGGTCACGCCCGATGACGGACTCGGCCGCGCCCTCACCCAGCCAGTCCTCCAGCAGGCGACGAACCTTGTCGCGTTCGTCGTCAGCGTGCTCCCGGACGTTCGCCCATTCCACGAGCGCGCTGATGTCGCTCGCCAACTGCTGCATCCGTGCGTCGTGCTGCGATTCGCTCGTCATGACCGAAGGCTAGTCGGCAGGAGCAGGGTCGGTGGGGGTTGGCGTGGGCTGTGCTTGATGGCTGATGGGCAGGGTGATCTCAGGGGCTGACGAGCGACGGCGCTCTCACGGGCTGACGGCCGCGAGCAACCGCGCACAGACCTCGCGGCCACCGAGGACGCCGGAGGCCGTCGTCACCTGCAGGCCCGGGCACGTCCAGCCCAGGTCGTCGAGTTCGCCGTGACGCGGGCGGATCGGGGCATCGACGGCGAGCAGCAGGTCGGCGTCGAGCAGCGAGTCGCCGGCGGCCGTCGAGAACGTGGCACCCGTGCGGCGCATGACCTCCGCGAGTCCGCGCGACTTGCGCAGCGGCTTCGGCACGACGTAAAGCTTGCGACCCTGCAACGACACGTCCCAGCCGCGCTCGTCGGCCCAGGCCGACAGGTCGCGCACGACCGACGCCGGCAACTCGGCGCGTTCGACGACGAGATAGGCGAACATGCCCTCGGCGTCGCGCAGCTTGCGCAGCCACCCCGGGTCCGCGATGGCGTCGAGATGCTCTCGAATCTCGGCCAGGGGGGCGCACGAGCCGTCGAGTTCGGCGACGACGTCGCAGTGGTAGTCCTCGTCGCTCACACCGTCGACGAGCAGGTGCGCGCCGTTGGTCGTGATCGCGAAGTGCGGGTCGATGGGCAACCGGATGCGTCCGTACTGCGCGCGGGTGCGTGTGGTGGCCGGCACGACGTGCGCGACGTGATGCATCTCCTGCACGAGCGCCACGGCGTCGACCGTCAGATACGACAGCGGCAGCTTGTCGTACACCTCCGCGACGAGCAGGACGGGCGCATCCGCGTCGTCGCCGGCGAGCGCCAGGGCCTTCGCCGAGTAGATGAGCGTGCGGTCGAGATCGCAGGCGATGACGCTGCGCTCGCCGGGGTTGGCGCGCCTGCGTCCCGGGGCCGCGTCGGCGTCGCGGGTGGCGTCGACCGTCTTTGTGACACGGGGGCCAGCGTCGCGGGGGCTGGTGCCGTCGGAGGTGACGCCGGTGCGCCCGCCCGCGGCAACCTCGACGTTCGCGAATCCCCTGACGTACGAGGCGAGTTCGTCCGTCATCGGCACGCTCACCGGATGCGTCGTCATGCGCGCTCCCCCGCCCCGGTGAGGTCCGTTGCGGCCCGGGCGGCCGTGCCGTCGTCGCCCGTCGCGCCGCGCGTGAAGCGCGGGTGGATGAGGCCGACGCAGCTGTAGTCGAGGCCGGGATACTCCTCGACCGGCACGCCACGCGCCGCGGCGAGCGCCTCGATGTGGCGCAGATCCTCGCCGAAGCCGGGCGCGACGAGGATCTTCCAGGGCACCCGGCGCAGCAACACGCGGGTCGTTTCGCCGACGCCCGGTTTGACGAGGTTGACGCTGCCGATGCCGAACTCCTCGGCGAGCTTCTCGACGGTGGCCCACCCCGTCCACCGGGGTGGCTCCGCCGCGCATCGCGCCTGCGCCTCGGCGCGGATGTCGTCGGCGTCCGCGGCCGGCGGGAATGCTCCCGTGACGGCGTCGACGAAGAGTCCCGACACGTCGTGCGGCGCGAGTTCGGCGTAGAACTTGGCCCCATGGAACTGGCCGGGCCCGATCAGAGCGTCGTTGAGCACGGTGCGTGACACGAGACCGGAGACGGTCGAGTTGAGGCAGGCGGAGGGGATGAGGAAGTCATCACGCGTGCCCCACATCGTCGTGCACGACCCGGTGTCGGCGAGCACGGCGAGCGTCGGATCCAACTGCACCCCCGTGGCTTGCTCGTACTCGGCGAGCGCCGCGACGAGTTCGCGGCTGATCGCGCCCTTGCCCGTCCAGCCGTCGACGAACAGCACCGAAGACGCATCGTGCCGCGCCACGATGTGATCGAGCGCCACCGTGTCGATGCCGCGCCCGCGCACGATCGAGACGGCATAGTGCGACACGTCGAGCCCGCGCGCCTGACGGGCCCAACGCTTCATGAGCACCCCCACGGGAGTGCCGGCCCGGGCGAGGGAGACGAGGACGAGGTCATCGCCGCGCTCTGCGAGCGCGAGCTCGGTGACGGCGGCGACCGCAGCAGCCACCCGGGCCTTCGACATCTCCAGCGCATCACGGAACAGCTGTCCGTAGGCCGCGTCCGGTTGGTACTCGACGGGCAGGCTCTCGGCATAGTGCGCGCCGCCGGACTGGATGGCTTCCTCGCGTTCCTCGGTCGGCGCCTCGAGCGTGACGCCGGACAGATCTTCGAGCAGCCACGTCACCTCCTCGGGCGCGTACGAACCAAACGTCGGGCCGACGAGTTCGCGCGCCGGGGCCGTCGCCGGTTCGGGCAGCCGCGCGACGACGACGCAGTCCGTACTGGCCGCGAGCGCCTCGATGACGCCATCCGGGGCGTGCAGCTGCGGCATCAGGCTCGGCGGGTCGACGCACAGGACGATCGCCCGCCACGGTGTTTCACGTGAAACGTTGTACGTGAAACGCGGGCCGTCACCGTCGGCCGGGTCATCGAAGGCCGGGAACGTCAGCGCGTTGCGGATGGCATAACCGGGGTCGTCCACGGCGAGTACGGGCGAGCGGGTGGTCGTCGAGAACCGCGTGGCGACACCGCGTTCGCGCAGCGCGCATGCCAGACGCAGCGGCGCGTCCATCAGCTCTTCGGTGCCGAGGACGAGCACCTCACCATCGCCGTAGGGCAGAGCCTGTGCGACGACGGTCGCCGCCTCCGGAAGCGTCGCGGTCAGGGGGGCGAGCTGCGCAGGCGTCACCCCGTGACGCCCCGTCAACGGGGTGCGGGGCGGCCACGGCACGTCGACCTCGGTGATGGTTCCCCGGGCAGCATTCGGTGCGGCCGTCGAGACATGGGCGCGCCCCGATGCCCACGCAGCCTTCGACTCGGGCCCCTGCTCCGGGCCGGCATCTCTCAGGACGCTCGCGCGCGACTCCACCTGCTCGACGAGCCGCTGCCCGCGCTCGAGCACGTCGCTCGGCAGGTCGAGGTGACCGGCCGCGAGCGAGACGACGTCGATCTGCACGCCGAGCTCAGCGGCGCGGGTGGCCATCGCCGCGCGATCCTTCGCGTTGCGCATGTCGACGAGCGTCGCGATGACGTAGCGCACGCGCGGCAGGCTCTCGTGCAGCGCGGCGATGGTGTTGAGCACCGTGCGGCCCGTCGACAGTTCGTCGTCGACGAGGACGAGCGGCACGACGCGCCCAGCAGAACGCCGCGCGAAGAAGCCGTCGTCCGAAGGCAGGACGAGGTGGCTGGTGGCGTGCGAGTGCTCCTCCTCGAAGGCGCCGACGGGCGTGAACCCGGCGACGGGGCGTCGCGTCGAATGGATCGCCGGCGCCCGCAGCGCATCCGCGACGCACTGGCCGAGCGCCGTCGCCGTCTCGGCGAACCCCATGACGACGCATGCAGGTGAGTGCTGCAGATCGACGAACGAGTCGACGGCGCAAGTGAATTCATCGACCACCCGCGCGTCGTCAGGAGCCCGGTGAGCCTCGTGCAGCGCCTGTCCTACGCGTGCGAGAGCACCATCGACGACGTCAAGGCCCTGCGCACCCGAGTCGTCGCTTCCCGCGTCACTGCTACCAACCGCCGCTCCTGCGTCGAGAACCCGACGCACCAGCTCGCCGAGCGCCCGGCCACTGCCGCGCACGATCTGCGGGTCGACGGGCACGTGCTTGCCGAGGACGTTCGAGACGAGCAAGTGTGCGCGACGAGGGTTGCGTCGCACCGCGAGCCCGACGAGGTCGTGCAGATCGAGCCCCGGCAGCGCCTGCGTCGTGCGCAGGTCGGCACCGAGGCGTTCGGCGACCCACTCGCCCGGCCACGTCGTCGTCATGGGGTGCTCCTTCGTCATGCCTGCTCACCGGCTGGGTTGCCCGCGCCACGACCCGCGAGGGCCTCGACGTGCGCGAGGAGGAAGTCGACCATGCCCAGACCGGGCCGCGCGACACCGAACAGTTCGGCGCGCGTCATCGTGCGCTCCCCCCACCCCCGATGCGGGCCGGCTTCGTTCATCTTGTTGCCGGCGCTGGAGGCCTGCACCCCACCACCGCTCGCATGCTTGGCGAGGATGTCGACGGCGTCGGCGTGCTCCTCGCTGGAGACGACGCTCAGCGCGTGCACGATGCCGACGTGCTGGGGGTGGATGATCGTCTTGCCCGTGAGCCCGTTCGCCCGATCCAGTGCGAGTTCGCGTACGAGGCCGTCGAGGTTCTCCTCGAGCAACTCCTCACGGATGTCGTCATGCTCGAGCGCACGGAACGGGGTCTCGCGCAGCTGCGGTTTGAACAGGCGGCGCGAGTTGGCGAAGTACTCCCAGACGGGCCCGGAGATCGGAAAGCCGGTGCCGTCGGTGCGGCCGAACACGTTGACGATGTCGTACACCACGTCCGCGACGGGCCCGATGTTGTAGATCGTCAGCTCGCGCGGGCGACGCAGCCCGAGCGCGGCGCCCAGGTCGGTACCACCGATGCGCACGCAGGCGACGACGTCGCGATGGGGTGCGAGCAGCGTCGAGACAGCCGACAGCAGGCCGCCGCGCGTCTCCCGATGAAGCAGGCCGGGCGTCTCGACGACGGGCATCGCGAGCAGGCGATACCCCGCGAGCGCGCTCGCCTCCGCGAGAGCGTCGAAGTAGGCCGGCGCGTTCGCGCCTGTGAACTTCGGCATGACGAAACCCGCCAACACCGCTGAACTCCAGGTTGATTCGCCGCCTGGCCCCTCGTTCACGAGGGTGGCGAGGTCGCGCAACTGCTGCGGCGTGCGCACCCGGACGAAGATCAGCGGCAGCGCCGCGGCGACGTCGTCAGGCGTCGGAAACCGCGCCGCGAGCGCCGCGAGGTGCGTGACGATGTTGGCCTGCGCCGCCGGCACCTCGCTCTCGGAGATCGAATCCTCGAGGCACCACACGGTGCTGACGAGACCACGCGCGTGATGCGTGACGACGTCATCGGCGAGCTGCGGGCGCGTACCGGGCATGTAGAGGCTCGCCCCGAGACCCGAACCGACGTGCTGCGCGTCATCACGCGCCGAGAAAGAACGAGGCGGGCTCGCGAAGATGGCCTCGCGGGTCGATTCGTCGAGATGGGAATAGTGCTGCACCGCATGCCCTCCCTGATGTCGGTGTGCCTGCGCCCAAGTCTGCCCCGTCGACGCCCGTCATCCGCCAACGGGACGCCACGGCATGTGAGGATCGAGACATGACCCAGCTCACCAAGGGCGCCAACGTCGCCGTCCCCAGCGATGCCGTCAACATCGTCGTCACCTGGACGGCGGCACCCCAGGCGCCGACCGTCGACCTGTCCACCCTGCTCGTCACCGCCACCGGCAAGGTCCGTGACGACTCGGACTTCGTGTTCTACAACGCCCCGCAGCACGCGTCGGGCGCCGTGCGTCTCGGCCCCTCCTCGCCCGGATCCGCGTCTGTCGAAGCCCATCTCACGGGCGTCGAGGACGTCGTCGAACGTATCGTCGTCGTCCTCAGCGCTGACGGCGGCCCGTTCTCGCAGGTGCCCGGCCTCACCGTGCGCGTCGACGATGCGACGAGCGGCCAGGTCGTCGCCCAGTTCGGCGACATGGGCGCGACGAGCGAGACCGCCCTCGTCGCCGGCGAACTGTACCGACGCGCCGGCGCCTGGAAGTTCCGCGCCGTCGGCCAGGGCTGGGATTCCGGCCTGGCCGGCCTCGCCACCGACTTCGGCATCAGCGTCGACAACGCCCCCGAACAGCCCTCGTCGTCAACGGCGCCGGCTGCCACCCCTGCGTCGGCTCCTGCCCCGGCACCGGCGGCACTCCGGCCTGCCGAGCCCTCGCCGGGCGAGCAGCCAGGCAGCGACACGAGCCAGCCGTACGCGGCGCCGGTGTCCCCGACGCCCGCGCCGCTACAGCCTCCACAGCAGCCGTCGGCACCGCAGCAGGCCCCCCTGCAGCCGCCCCACCAGCCCCAAGCTCCGCTTCAGGCCCCGCTTCCACAGCAGGCGCCGCTGCAGCCACCCCACCAGCCGCAGGCCCCGCAGTACGAACCCCTGCAGCCTCCACACCACCAGCAGGCTCCCCAGCAGGTGCCCTCGCCGCAGATGGCACCGCCTCCTCAGATGGCGCCGCCTCAGATGCCCCTGGCCGCGCCGGCCACTCAGGCCGCGCCGTCGGTCGTCAACCTCGACAAGGGCCATGTGAGCCTGCGCAAGGGTGATCGCGTCAGCCTGACGAAGACGGGCGCGCCGCCGATGAGTCGCGTGTTCATGGGTCTCGGGTGGGATCCGGCGAAGCGCGGACGCAACATCGACCTCGATGCGTCCGTCATCGCCTTCGACGCGAACGGGCGTGAGCTGGAGATCGTCTGGTTCATGCACAAGAAGGAGTTCGGCGGCGCGATCGTGCATCTCGGTGACAACCTCACCGGCAAGGGCGACGGTGACGACGAGGTCATCACGCTCGACCTGACGGCGATTCCGCCCACCGTCGTGCACCTGGCGTTCACGATCAACAGCTACTCGGGGCAGAAGTTCACGGACGTGCGCAACGCCTACGCCCGTCTCGTCGATGCGCAGTCGGGTGCCGAACTCGTGCGGTTCTCGCTCAGCGAGTCGGATCGCGCGACGGGTGTCGTCATCGCAGCGCTGAGCCGCACTCCGCAGGGCACGTGGGACATGCGCGCCATCGGCCAGTTCGCCAACGGCCGCACCGTCAAGAAGCTCGTCAAGCCGGCCGTGCAGATGCTCGGGCTGTGACGACACACGTGTGAGGGGTGAGGGCCCGAAAGCCCTCACCCCTCACACGTCGCAGGAACTGCTCAGCCGACGTTGACGCCGAAGTCGCGCGCGATGCCCGCGAGACCGTCGGCGTAGCCCTGACCGACGGCGCGGAACTTCCACTCGCCGTTGTTGCGGTAGACCTCGCCGAAGATCATCGCCGTCTCGGTCGAGGCATCTTCCGTCAGGTCATAGCGCGCGAGCTCGGCGCCGTCAGCACGGTTGACGACGCGGATGAACGCGTTCGCCACCTGCCCGAAGCTCTGCCCGCGCTGCGGCGCCTCGTAGATCGACACCGCGACGACGACGCGCTCGACGTTCTGCGAGAGCGTCGACAGGTCGACGTTGATCGACTCGTCGTCGCCCTCACCCTCACCGGTGAGGTTGTCACCGGTGTGCTCGACGGCGCCGTCAGGGCTGCGGAGGTTGTTGAAGAAGACGAAGTGCTGGTCGTCGATGACGCGGCCGTCAGCACCGAGCAGCAGCGCCGAGGCGTCGAGGTCGAAGTCGGCGCCGGTCGTGGTGCGCACGTCCCAGCCGAGGCCGACCGTGATGGCCTGCAGGGACGGGGCCATCTTCGTCAGGGAGACATTGCCACCCTTGGAGAGCGAAACACCCATGAGATTTCTCCTCGTTCGATGTGAGTCGTACGGATCGTGCGTCGAGATCGAGCCGGACGCGACGCGTCAGCCGACGTTGACGCCGAAGTCGCGCGCGATGCCCGCAAGGCCGTTCGAGTACCCCTGGCCGACGGCACGGAACTTCCACTCGTCGTTGTTGCGGTAGACCTCACCGAAGATCATCGCCGTCTCGGTCGAGGCGTCCTCCGTCAGGTCGTAGCGCGCGAGCTCCGAGCCGCCAGCCGCGTTCATCACACGCATGAACGCGTTGCGCACCTGCCCGAAGGTCTGCTGGCGCGTCCCCGCATCGTAGATCGACACCGCGACGACGACCCGGTCGGCCTGCGGCGGCAGGCCCGACAGGCCGATCTTGATCTGCTCGTCGTCGCCCTCGCCCTCACCGGTGAGGTTGTCACCGGTGTGCTGGACGGTGCCGTCCGGGCTCGCGAGGTTGCCGTAGAAGACGAAGAACCCGTCGTCGATGACCTTGCCCGACGCGTCAACGATGATCGCCGAACCGTCGAGGTCGAATTCCGTGCCCGTCGTCGTCCGCGCGTCCCATCCGAGACCCACGACGACGTCGGTGAGACCGGCGGGCCCGGCCTCCTTGGTGAGTGAGACGTTTCCGCCCTTGGCGAGGCTGACAGCCATGACTGCTCCTTGATCACCTGATGCTCCGGTGGCCGTGACCAGCGTGACGCAGGTCTCGGCCCTTGCTCGTGACACTACCAACGCACGAGACGCTGCGAAGGTTGCAGCAGTACGCTCTGTGCGAACACTCGAACGCACCGACGAAGCCAGGGGAGGCAGTGACGATGGGCTTGTTCGATCGGCTCGGCGAGCGCGCAGCGTCTTCAGCAGCCCCAGCGGCCCCATCCGCCCCCGAGCCCGGCTCGGTGGAGGCGATCGCCGCCGGCAACGTCACGCTGCTGCAGTTCCTGCGCCGCGAATCCGGCCGGATCCCCAACCGCGCCTACATCCTCGCGCGCACCATCGCCCAGCACCTCGACGACGTCGTCGCGGACCCGTCGGCTCACCTGCTCGACGTCGGCTCCCGCATCACCCTCGAACGCATGGCGACGACCCACCTGCCCGACACGATCAACGCCTACCTCGCAGCCCGCACCATGCCCGACGCCGACGAACTCCTCGTCGAACAGCTCGCGACGCTCGAGGTCGCCGCGTCCAAGGCCGCCGCGCGCTCCATCGAAGCGGCGCGCGACGCGTTCCTCATCCAGGGCAGCTTCCTCGAGGACAAGTACGGTTCGTTCCATGTCTGATCTCGTCCCCGGCGCCAACGTCTCACTGCGCGAGGTCCCCGGCCTGCGCCTGCTGCGCATCAGCCTCGAATGGGACGCCGGACGCGAGAACGTCCTCGACGAACGTCTCGGCGTCGCCGCGCTCCCCCTCGTCGACGAGAAACTGCCCGGACGCAGCCACGTCGTGTTCGGCAACCAACCCACCTCACCCGAGCAGTCGACCCGCCTCGGCGCCTCGAACGGCGTCGTCGAGATCGACCTCGACGCCGTCCCCGCCGACGTCGGGCGCGTCGCCGTCATCGTCTTCATCCACCCGCGCCCCGGCGCCGCGCGCCGCTCCCTGTCGCAGCTGCGCTCGCTGCGCGCCGTCGTCACCGACGCGGAGAAGGGCACGCCCATCACCCGCTCCGTCGACCTCGCCAAGAGCGCCGGCAACGTCACCGCGCTCATCGCCGTCGAGGTGTACCGCCGCGGCAGTGAGTGGAAGGTCAAGGTCAACGGCCAGGGCTTCGACGGAGGACTCGACGCGGGCCTCGCGCAGTTCGGCCTGCCGGCATGAGTGACGGCTTCCTGCGTCCGCCCTCGGCGGGCGGCCCGGGCACGCCGGACGGCCCGACGCTCGCGCCGCCCGGGACCTCCGCGCCCCCATCGACCCCGGGCCCATCGACCCCGGGCCCGGCTTCCGCGGCGGGGCAGGCGCAGCCCGCCGCCTCGCCGAGCGCGTCCTCGCCGACGACGAGTGGCCCGCGTCCTTGGCTGTGGGTCCACACCGCGCGACCCAACCCTCTCGAGGCGCCGTCCGCGACGCCGGTGAGCACTGCGGCAACACCGGCCACGACGGGCGCCCCTGCCGTCACCCCGCCGGCGGCGGGCCACCGTTCCACGTCGGCCGGCACCCCGCCCGGGCCTGCCGGCGCCTCCCGCACGCCGGCGTCGTTTCCGCCCGCGCGCGTGTGCCACGACGCACCTCGCGGCCTCGAGATGACAGGCGGGACGACGACGCAGCTCGACGGCGCGATCACCCTCGACCGTCTCGCCTCCGGTTACGGTGCCCTGACGATCTCGTGGTCGCACACCGGCGAGGGCCGCGATCTTCTCGCACTCGTCGACGGCTCCACCGTCGACCCGCGCGGCGACGAGTTCGTCATCGACCTGCTCCCCGGCCTCGACCGCATCCTCATCTGCACGGGCACCGCGCGCGGCGTCGAGCTGCCCGCGTCGAGCATCATCGTGGCGAACGGTTCGACGCGCGTCGAGTGCCGACTGCCCGCAGGCACGAGTTACGGCGTCTGGCCCCGCCTCAGCCTCGTCGGGGTCGACGAGTTCGTCGTCCTGCTCGACGAGCACGACCCCAGCTCCGGCGACCTCGGGCCCGTGGCCGCTGCCTACGGCCACGATGCGGCGACGTTCGTGCGCGCGGGACGCTGACGGCCACCCGTCCTCATCAGGACGAGTGGCCGCGCGCTGTTCGTGAGGGCTCAGCCGCCCAGGTGCTCGACCTGACCGCCGGCCGCCTCGATGCGCTTGTTGCGCACCAGAGAGCTGAGGTAGGCAGCGCCGATGAAGCCGACACCGATGAGCCCGGTGACGACCTCCGGCACCTCGTGCTTGATGCTGATGAGCAGGATCGCGGCCAGCGCTCCGATGGCCCACATCGCGCCGTGCTCGAGGTAGGCGTAATCGTCGAGCGTGCCCTGACGCACGAGGTACACCGTCAGCGACCGGATCCACATCGCCCCGACGCCGAGGCCGAGCGCGATGATGAAGATGTCCTGGCTGATGGCGAACGCGCCGATGACACCGTCGAACGAGAACGACGCGTCGAGCACCTCGAGGTACATGAACAGGAAGAACGCCGCCTTGCCCGCCGTGGTGCCAACACCCTTCGACGCGGGTGCCTGCGCCGCAGTGTCGCCGGCCTTCGTGGCGACGCTGCGCTCAGCGTCGTCATCGCCTGCCGCAGCGTCGTCGTCATCCTCGCCCTGGCTCTCGAACAGGTCACCGAGACCGCCGACGAGCAGGTACGTCATGAGGCCGAGGATGCCGGAGAACAGGACGGTGCCGGGCTCCTTCGCGAGCGTCTGCGACACGACGGCGAGCACGAGCAGCGCGACGACGACGGAGAGCTGATCGAGCTTGCCGATCTTGGCGAGGGGACGCTCGATGGGGCGCAGCCACTGCAGGTCGCGCTTCTCGAAGACGAAGTCGAGGAACAGCATCAGCAGGAACATGCCGCCGAACGCGGCGATGCTCGGGTGCGCATCGTGGAGCATGTGCGCGTATGTGCCGGGGGTCTCCTGGTCGCCGCCCTTGATGGCCAGGTCGATGGCCTCCATCGGCCCGACGTGACCCGTCAGGCACACGATGAGCAGGGGGAAGACCAGGCGCATGCCGAAGACGGCGATGAGGATGCCGACCGTCAGGAAGATTTTCTGCCAGAAGGCGTTCATCCGTTTGAGGATGGTCGCGTTGACGACGGCATTGTCGAAGCTCAGGGAGACCTCGAGCACGATGAGGATGGCGACGATGGCGAGGCCGGAGGGCCCACCGATCAGGAAGCCGCCGACCAGGCCGGCGATCGTGATGGCGGCGGACCATCCGAACGTCTTGAGGAGCATGAGGATCCGTTTCCGAAGGGGACGCGCCCGGCGACATCGGCACGGGCTGCGGGGTCATCGCTCAGCCTAGCCGCGCAGCGACGGGGAACGTCCGCGGCACGACGGAGCACCACCGTGTTTCACGTGAAACTTGGCGCCGCAGAGCCGGACGGGGAACGTTCCCCGGGCCTCAGCGCGTTGTCACCGGCGTGGACTAGGCTCGACGCAACCGAGATGTCTTGGCCGCGTGACCAAGGAGGAGCACGATGACGAACCCTGAACCCCAGCCCATGCTCGCCCCGCCGAAACCGGTCGACGTGGTCGAGCCCGAGAAGGCTGCGGCGATGGTGCCGATCGACGAGCAGCACAAGCAGCTCGCCGTCACGGAGGCGACGCAGACCGTCGCGAGGTTCGAGGAGATCGACCCCAACGACCCGGCGTTCCGCGCGCGGCTCAAGGAGATCACCAACATGGGCCGCGAGGAGTCCATGAAGGCTGCGCAGGTGAGCAACTCGATCCTGCAGCGCCCCTCCCTCGCCGGCAAGGACAGCGCCCAGAACAAGGTCGGCAACACCCTCGCCGAGCTGCGTCAGACGGTCACCGACCTCGACCCGCACCGCGCCGACCTCAAGGGTGCGAAGAAGCTGCTCAAGTGGATGCCGGGCGGCGACAAGGTCGACCGCTACTTCATGAAGTACCAGTCGAGCCAGACCCACCTCAACGCCATCATCGCCGCGCTCGAATCGGGCCAGGACGACCTGCGCAAGGACAACGCCGGCATCCAGCTCGAGCAGACGCGCCTGTGGGAGTCGCTCATCCGCCTGCGCGACCTCGACGAGAAGATGACGCAGCTCGACGCCGCCATCGAGCAGCGCGTCGCCGAGCTCGGCGCCCGCGGTGAGACGGAGAAGGCCGACGCGATGAAGTCGCAGGTGCTCTTCACCGTCCGTCAGCGCCGTCAGGACCTCGCGACGGAGATCGCCGTCGCCACGCAGGGCTACATGTCGCTCGGGCTCGTCCTGCAGAACAACGACCAGCTCATCACGGCCGTCGACCGTGCCAAGTCGACGACAGTCGCCGCGCTCTACACGGCCGTCATCGTCTCCGAGGCGCTGGCGCGTCAGAAGCTCGTGCTCGACCAGATCAACGCCCTGCGCTCGACCACGTCGAACATGATCGAGTCGACGTCGCAGCAGCTGCGTCAGCAGGGCGCCGAGATCAACGCGAAGTCGACCGAGTCGCTCGTCGAGGTGCAGAAGCTCGAGAACGCGTTCACCAACGTCTTCGCGACGATGGACGCGATCGACTCCTACCGCAGCGCCGCGACGGACTCGATGGCCGCGACCATCACGTCCCTGCAGACGCAGATCAAGCGTGCCGAGCCGTACATGGAGCGCGCCCGCAAGCAGCAGCTCGAGAGCAACGAGAACATGCGCGGCCAGCTGCCCGGCGGGCCCGCCTGAGCCTCGTGACGCACCGCTTCGCAGGAAGGATCTGACGTGGGGTGGTTCTCGCGCGACGACGCGCGCCAGCAGCAGCCCAGCGGGCCGACTCCGGGCACCGTCGAAGCCGTCGAGGCGGCGCTGCACCCGTACGTGCGGTGGCTGCGTTCCCTCGGCGCGCAGGTGCCCGGGCGAGCGATGGTGCTGTGCCGTCTCATCGGAGACCACCTCGAGGACGTCGTCGCCGACCCGTCGGCGCGCCTGCTCGACGTGCAGACCCTCGTGACGCTGGAGCGCACCGCGAGCGCCCACGTGCCCGACACGATCAACGCCTACCTCGCGGCGCGCGGCGTCGCCGGGGCGCAGGACATGCTGATCCAGCAGCTCACGACGATCGAGCACGTCGCCTCGTCCGCGGCGCGCCGTTCGATCGACAACGCCCGCGACGCCCTGGAGATCCAGGGCGCGTTCTTGGAGGAGAAGTTCGGCCATGGCTGACGAATCCCGCGCGCCCGGCACCGGCGCCTCACTCGACGGCGTCCGCATCGTCTCGCTCGACGTGCGCTGGAACACCGGCGCGCAGACCGCGCTGGGCGACCGCCTCGGCATCGCCGCGATGCCGCTCGTGCGCGACCGCGTCGAGAGCCGCGAGCACGTCGTGCACTCCAACCAGCCGGCCACCCCCGACGAGACGACGCGCCTCGGTATCTCCGACGGCGTCGTCGAGGTCGACCTCGCGGCAGCCCCCACGGACGTCGAGCGCATCGTCGTCCTCGCGTTCGTTCAGCCGCGCGCCAACGCCCCGAAGCGCACCCTCGACGAGGTGAGCAGCCTCGACGTCAGCGTGCGTGACGACGCCACGGGTCGCGAGATCACGCGCTCGGGCAACCTCGCGTCAGCGGCGGGGCCTGTGTCGGCGCTCGTCGTCGCGGAGGTCGTGCGAGGGGATGCCGGGTGGCGTGTCGAGTTCACCGGCCGCGGCTACGACGCCGGCCTCGACGCCGCGATGCAGCAGGCCGGGAGCCGGCTGTGACGCTGCAGCCACCGCCCGGTTACGGCTCCGGGCAGGGGGATTCGTCGCCCACTCCATCGTCGGGGGGCGCTTTCTCACTTCCCGGAGGCACCGATGGCTACGCGCAGGATCAGCCAGGCCGGGTGCAGCCCCCGACGCCGGCGCCGCTGCCTGCGGACGCACCGGAGGATGCGCCGTCCGAGCGCGGTGTGCCGGATTCGCAGCTCGGCAACCCCGATGGTGCCTGGCTGCGCGTTCTCGCGCGGCAGACGAGCCCGTCGGTGACGGACATGGCCCCGTCCGCGGGCGAGCAGGGCGTCGCGGTGGGGCAAGGCGGCGAAGCGCCCGCTCCGAGCGGGCGGGTCGAGGTCGTGCCGGCACGTCGACGCCCGTCTCCGCCGCCGCTGGGCGTCAGCGTCGTCGGGGGGCGCACGGTGAAGCTGCACCGCGTCGCCGCGCTCGACCGGCTTGCCTCGGGCGTCGGCTACCTGACGGTCGAATGGCTCGTGCGTCGGCGTGGTCTCGACCTGCTCGCGCTGCAGGACGGCTCGAGCGTCACCCCACGCGGCAACACGCTGACGGTCGACATGACGCAGCCGATGAACCGCGTGCTCATCGCCACGGGGACCCAGGGCACCATGCCGCTGCCGCCGTCGGAGATGCGGGTGAGCAACGGTTCGACGCAGGTCATCGTCCCGATCGATGGGGGCACGAGCCTCGGCGTCTGGCCACGCCTGACACTGACGCGCGTCGACGAGTTCGTCGTCATCCGCCACGAGCACGACCCGCTGTCCGGTGTGCTCGGGGCCGTCGCGTCGGCGTACGGCTACGACGAGCGATCGTTCGCCATCACGCACACGCACCTGTTGGGCTGACGTCCGCCGCGCTCGCCTGGAGGCCGCGTCGCCGGCCCACGCGCACCTTCCACGGCTGAGGGCCGAAACCCTGCAATGCAGAGTTTCGGCCCTCAACTCGTCTCTGAGAGCTGCGATCCCGCAGCGCGCGGTCTCGGCTCCGAAGGAATCACTCGACGTCGATCGGTGACGCGGCCACCTTCGGCGCGTCGTCGTGGCGCAATTCGTGCTCGAGCGCCTCGAGTTCGCTCACGCCGGCCATCTGCGCCGTCAGCTCGTCGAGGCCGATCTCGCTCTTCGACGCATCGAGCGTCACGCGGCCGAGCTTCAGGACGACGAAGTGGTCGCCGACCAGGTAGGCGTGGTGCGGGTTGTGCGTGATGAGCACGACGCCGAGGCCGGCGTCACGCGCCGCCATGATGTATTTCAGAACGACGCCGGATTGCTTGACGCCGAGCGCGGCCGTCGGCTCGTCGAGGATGATGACCTTGGCGCCGAAGTAGATGGCTCGGGCGATGGCGAGACACTGCTTCTGCCCGCCCGAGAGGCCACCAACGGGACGGTCGAGGTCGGGCACCGCGATGCCCATCTTCGTCAGTTCCTCGTCGCAGACGGCCTTCATGCGCTTGATGTCGAGCGCTCCGAACGGGCCCTTCGTCAACTCGTTGCCGAGGAAGAAGTTGCGCCACACCGACTGCAGCGGCGCGAGCGCGAGATCCTGGTAAACCGTCGCGATACCGGACGAGAGCGACTGGCGCGGTGACGAGAAGTGGCGCACCTCGCCGTCGACGACCATCTCGCCGCTCGTGTAGTCGTGCAGGCCCGACATGATCTTGATGAGCGTCGACTTGCCGGCACCGTTGTCACCGAGCACGCACGTCACCTCGCCGGGTCGGACGGTGAGGTCGACGCCACGCAGGGCGTCGACGTTGCCGTAGGCCTTGCCGACGTCGACGAGCTGGACGATGGCGGTGTCATCGTGGGAGTTCACGCCGGTGGCGCCCCTCGTCTCGCCCGCGCTGTCCGTGCCCGAGGAGGCCGTTTCACGTGAAACATCAACCGCGGGGGACGCGGTGCGTTCAGCCGACGCTGTTCGGGTCTCTTCGGCCGCCTCGCGTCGGGGGGCAGCGTCATCCGGCATCACCGACTGCGTCGCGCCAGCAGTGTCACCCGTGCCCGGCCTTCCCGTTGCGCCCGGGCGGCGGCGGCCGTCGTCACCGGTCTTGATGCGGATCATCGGGCGTCCGCCTTTCGCTTGACGTAGGTGTTGAGGAGCACGGCGGCGAGCAGCATGACGCCGAGGAACGTCTTGAACCAGTCGGGGTTCCAGCCGGCGTAGTTGATGCCGAGCTGCGTCATGCCGAACATGAGCGCACCGAAGCTCGCACCGACCGCGGAGCCGTAGCCGCCCGTCAGCAGACAGCCACCGACGACAGCCGCGATGATGTAGATGAACTCGTTGCCGATGCCCTCACCGGACTGCACCTGGTTGAACGCGAACAGCAGGTGCATGCCCGACAGCCAGGCGCAGAACCCGACGAACATGTAGAGCCCGACGCGCACCTTCCACACGGGCACACCGACGGCGCGGGCCGCTTTCTCGTCGTCGCCGATGGCGAAGATCCAGTTGCCGACCTTGGTGCGCAGCAGCACGAAGGCGGCGATGATCGTCAGGACGATCCAGAACAGCACCGGGATCTTGAGGTTGACCGGCCCGATCTTCATCGAGGCCGCGAAGAATGCGTGCGCGGAGTCGAAACCGGCCATGTCGGAGATGTCGTTGCTCGCGACGCCACCCGTGACGGAGCGCGTCACGCCGAGGTTGACGCCCTGCAGGACGAAGAACGTCGCGAGCGTGATGAGGAAGCTCGGCAAACCGCTGCGGTTGAGCATGAACCCGTTGAGCGCACCGATGGCGAGCGCGATGAGCAGGCTCAACCCGACTGCGGCCCACACGTGGAAGTTGAAGTACCAGGCGAGCAGCGACGCCGACAGCCCCGCCGTCGTCACCGCGACACCGGCCGACAGGTCGAACTCGCCCGCCACCATGAGCAGCGCGACGGGCACGGCCATGATGCCGATCGTCGCGGACTGATAGAGGATCGTGCCGGTGTTTGCCATGTGACGGAACGGCTCGGCGACGAGGAGGAAGAACACGGCGATCGCGAGAACCCCGAACAGGGCACCGATCTCGGGGCGTGACAGGTAGCGCGCGAGGACGTTGCGGTTGCGGACGCGGTCGTCCGCTGAGCTGGCGGGCGCGGGCGTCGCCGGTGACGAACTCGGCTCGCTCGACGTGGCAGGAGTCGACACGCGAGGCTCCCTTTCGAGTGTGCGGGCAGGCGAAGGGGTACCTTCACCGTCCTTCATGGTAGAGGACAGGTGTATCGAACCGATACATTTCCCGACCGCGCCGCGCGGCGCTCGCTCACTGAAGGACGACGAGGACGTCGCCCTCCTGCACGACGTCACCGGGCTGGACGCGGATCTCGACGACGGTGCCCGGCTCCTCGGGGACGACGGGGATCTCCATCTTCATCGACTCGAGCAGGACGAGTTCGTCACCGGCCTCGACGCGCTGGCCGACGCTCACCGCGATGGAGTGGACGTTCGCGACGAGGTCGGATGCGATGTGTTGTGTGCCCATGCCAGCATCGTGGCAGAGGCGCGCTGTTACCCGCGCGTTCGCGGCGTCAAGCCGACGAGGCCGTTCGTCGAACCCGTGACGTGATGGGTGAGAGCGCGGTGACGGCGCGTCAGCGAACTCGCCGACGGCTGCACCTGCGACGTGCCTGCTGCCGCGCTCGACGGCGACGTCGCCTGCTGCGACGTCGAACCCGCCGAGGCCGCGAACATGGGGAACGTCTTGCCCATCCAGGTGAACACGTCGGGGAACGTCGTCTCCCACACGCCGACGCGGTGACCGGCGTGCGGCAGGTCGACCTGCGTGACGTCATACGCCGTCGCCGCCTTGATGAACGCCTCGCTCGAGGCGCCCGACAGCTTGTCCGCGCCCGAGACGAGCACCCACAGCGACTGCGGGTGCGGGTTCTTCTTGACCTGCTCGATGAGGTTGTAACGCTCGGGGACCTTGCCGTTGAACGGGTTCCACGTGTCGAACTGCGGCGAATAGTACCCACCGAGGCTCGCGCCACCCGCGTAACGGTCGGGGTGCAGGATCGTCGCCATCGACGAGCACCAACCGCCGGCCGAGACACCGATCGTCGTCCACGCCTCGCGGCTGGCCTGTGCACGGAAGTTCTGCGTGATGTAGTCGGGCACCATCGACGTCAGCCACGTCTCCATGTTGAGGCCACCGCCGTCGACGCACTCGGTGTCGATACCGGCCGGCATCTCCTGCGGCACGATGATGATGGCGTCACGCATCGCGCCGCGACTCACCGCGTCACGCAGCGAGGCGTCGAGGTGGAAGACGCGCTGGTAGTCGAGGGTGCCACCGGGCATGCCGTGGAAGGCCTCGATGACGGGGTACGTGCGCTTCGTGTCACTCGTGTACGACGGCGGCAGCCACACCATGACACGGCCGATGTCCTTGCCCTGCATGCGGATACCGGGGATGTTGATCTTGATCCACTGCCCCGTGGAGGACGGCTTGAGGTGCAGCCCGGCCTCGTAGCGGGCGCGCTGGGCGGCGTACTTCGCGTCGGCGGCGGCGTCGGTCTGACGTGCCTGCTGCAGCGCTTCGTTCTTCTGCTCCTGGGTACGCGCCTTGCCGTGCGTGTGCTGCTCGATGGTGGGCGGTGTGCCGGTGACGGCGGCCTGCACGTCCTGCCAGGACGAGTACCACCCGTACTTCGAGTTGAGCGTCACGACGGCCGCGAGCACGAGCACGAACGTGCTCGTCAACATGCCACCGAGGCGCATCGCGACGTGCTTGAGCGAGCGCGTGCCGAACGCGTGACCCCGCAGCGCCACGAACAGCGTGATGAGCAAGCCCAGAATCCAGATCATGACCGCGAACGTCATGCTGTCCGGCTCGATCATCTCCCCGCCCTTCCCCTTGCGCGCCCCGCGGTTCGGGGCGTCGACGACGAGCTCTTGTGAAGTCCAACCCTCAGCACATCACATCCAGGTGAACGCCAGCTGAGGCGGGCCAGAACCACACGTGGGTGCGCGTCGGGCCGAGACCGCGCCGCGCGAGTCGGGCGCACCGCTCAGCGGCGTCCGGACTTCGCGTACTTCTCGACGTCGGCGACGTTCGACTTGTCGATGAACGCGGGCCCCGTGAGCACGGGCTGGCCACCACCGACGATGTTGCCGTTGTTCTTGCGCAGCCACAACGCATCGACGGCGAGGTATCCCTGCAGGTACGGCTGCTGGTCGACCGCCCACTGGATCGTGCCCGCCTTGATCGCGCCGAGCACCTCGTTGCTCGTGTCGAACGTGTAGACCTTGGCGTCCGAGCTCGCGTCCTTGACCGACTTCGTCGCCGCCATCGCGTACGGGCCGCCGAGGCCGAGGACGGCATCGATCGTCTTGTCCTGCTGCAGCTTGCTCGTGATCGCACTCTGCACGCTCGGCATGTCCGTGCCGTTGACGTAGATGTTCTCCGTCGCGTCGAACTTGCTCTTGACGCCCGCACAGCGATCCATGTGGCCGACGTTGCCCTGCTCGTGGATGACGCACAGCACCTTCTTGGCGCCGCCGCTCTTGAGCTTGTCGCCTGCCGCCTCGCCGGCGATCTTCTCGTCCTGGCCGAAGTAGCTCTCGACGCCCATCTTCTTCCAGTCGTCCAGGCCGCCGTTGAGCGCGACGACGGGGATGCCCGCCTTCTTCGCCGCCTCCACGGAGCCCTTCATGGCATCCGGCTTCGCGAGCGTCAGGGCGATGCCGTCGACCTTCTTGTCGACGGCCTGCTGCACGAGGTTCGACTGCTTCGAACCGTCCGGGTCGGAGGTGTACTCGAGCTTGACGTTGTCCTTCGCCGCCGCATCCTCGGCGCCCTTGCGCACGATGTCCCAGAACGTGTCACCCGGGCCCGAGTGCGTGACGAGAGCGACCGTCATCGTCGGAGTGTTCGCGTGACCGGCGTTGTTCGACGCCTCTTCGACCGCCTTGCGCCCACCCGTGGAACTGCACGCGGCGAGCGAGGTGGCGAGCACGGCGACACTCGCCATCGTCAGGGACTTGCGCATGTGGATGATCCTTCTCCGGGGCGCCGACGGCGCGGACGTGACTATCAGCGTCCATTGTGCCCCACCTGATGTCTCGGTTCGATACATCGCGGGTCGGCGGGGTGCCTGTGTCGGCGGTGGGGCGTGGGTGCCCGGTGGGCCAGGGCGCTGTCAGGATGGCGGGTAAGTCACGCGTCGGCAGGTAACTGCGCGCCTACCTGTGAGTTACTCGCCACCTCGTGGTGCGGGTGAAGCGACGTTGCGCCCGCGTCGGCCCGCACGGGCGTCGAGAAGTGCCCAGGCGATCCACAGCGCGCCGGCGACGACGTACGTGTTGCCCAAGACCTTCTGGACGAGGCTCCACGACAACTCGGCGTCCTCGTAGTGAGGTGGCCACCACGTCGAGCGCGAGACGAAGACGAGCAGCCACACCATGAGGAGCGCACCCGTGGCGACGGCCCAGCCGGGCGCACGCTCGGCGGCACCGATGCCCCGCGCGTCGCCATGGTCTACGTCATCGGCCGCATGCTCGCCATTGCCCCCGCGCGCACCCCGGAGCTGACGGACGAGCGCCGCCACGAGCACGAGAGCGGCCGGCCACGCCCAGACCCAGTGATGGCTCCACGAGATCGGCGACATCGCGAGCATCCCGAACGACGCGGCGATCACCGACTCGAGTTCATGACCGCGACGGTGGAGGTAGGAAGCCGCGACGAGCGCCGCCAGACCCGCGAGCGCCTGCGCCACGAGGACGACGGCGTGCGGCAGAGGCCCACCGGCCCACCGCGGCAGCACCCCGGTGAGGGCCTGGTTACCGGCGAAGAAGGCCGAACCCACGCGCGACGGATCGCGCACCGCATCCGTCCAGAAGACCGCCGCGCCATGCGGATTGAACATGAACCCCACCGCGACGGTGGCGGCGAACGTCGCGCACACCGTCGCCGCAGCCCGGAACTGCCGCGTGAACACCAGATAGGCGACGAAGAACAGCGGCGTCAGCTTCAACCCCGCAGCCAGACCGACCATGACACCGCGCGCACGATGACGGCCCGTCAGATCGAGCAGACACAACGCCAGCACGATGAGGTTGACCTGCCCGAACGAGAACGTCGCCCACACCGGCTCGAATGCGATCGCCAGCACGGCCAGGACGAAGAACCAGTGCGCTGCGATCGGCAACGGCTGTCGGACCAGCGTGCGGCGCGTGACGAGGAGCAGTGCCGCGAACGAGAGCATCGCGATGAACGCGGCGCCGAACGCGAAGGGCAGATGCCCGAAAGGAGCCATGGCCATCGCCGCGAAAGGCGGGTACGTGAAGGGAAGCCCCGCATCGTCGAGCTTCTGGTCGTAGAGATCCGACGAAAAAGCGTGGCCGGCGCCGAGGACGTAGACCCTCAGGTCGATGAACCATCCGTTCGAGACGGCGGCAGCCACAGCACCCACGACGGCGATGAGGCCAGCCGCGACCAGTCGCTCGGTGCGCAGCAGCGGATCAGCCGTGGACCGTCCCCTGCTCTCGACTCGAGCGAGATCCTGACGACCCAGATGCGTTGCGCGCGAACGTCCCCATGTCACCGGCCCATCCTCGCGCATGTGTGGCCGACTGCCGCACACCGCGAACGCGCGGCGCGCCACTTGAGCGACTCGGCCTCCGTCAGCTGCCGACGCGGGACCGCTGCATCAGCCCCCGGGTTTGCGCGGCGTCGACCCGACAGAGTCGGACGTCACTCTGTGACGACGCGCGCGGCGAGATCGGGGTAGGTGAGCACGAGGCCGTGATCGTCGACGGTGAGATCGACGCTGACGTCGCGCGTCGCCGAGCGGTAGTGCACGACCGAGAACACACGCGGGTCGAGCACCGTCATCGCCTCCGTCAGCGCCTGCGGCCCCGACGAGTACACCTGCGGCGACGGCATGACGGCGAGATCCGGAAGGCGCACCCACGCCGTCGTGATCGACCGTTCCCCGACGCCGGCAGCATCGACCCCGAGACGACGGATCGGCATCGTGTTCGTCACCGGGCAGCCGCCGAGGTCGACGTCGACGGCGTCGCTGAGGAGCAGTTCCATGCCGTCCTCCATACCGAGCGGGGCCAGCCAACCGGGCGCGTCGCCCGACCCGTCACCCTCCCAGCGCCACAGCGAGCGAGCTCCGTCGTCACGGCGCCAGATGTTGAGGTGGCGTTGCCACACCGGCTCCCGCCAGCCGCCCTCGTCCGCTGTTTCACGTGAAACGTCGTCGGTTTCCGGTGAAACAGGCGCGTAGCCCTCGGCGTCGAGCGTCACGAACTTCGTGCACCAGCGTGAATCCACGACGAGATCCCACTGCACGCGCCACGTCTCCGTCGACTGACGGCCGGTCGCGACGAACCCACCCTCGTCGGAGAAGTCGAGCGACGCCACGTCGAGGCGCGTCTCGTCGTCGAGGCCCTGCCACGCCACGTCCACTGCAGTCATGGCACCACCTTGTCAGGCACGCCAGCCGTGACGGCGGCAACACGCCCGCCGCAGTCCACGGCACCCGCGAGAACACGCATGACGCATAACAACACGAACAGCGCAATGCCCCCGTCAGCCCTGCGACTCCGGCTGCTGCGCCCACCATTCACGCAGCCGCTCGCTCGCGGCGTCCTTGCCGATGACGCCCTCATCGAGGCGCACCGCGAGCAGGTGCTTGTAGGCACGCCCGAGTACCGGCCCGGGCTTGATGCCGAGGACGGCCTGGATCTCGTTGCCGTCGAGCTCGGGCCGCACGGCGGCCAGCTCCTCTTCGGCCTGGAGGCGCTCGATGCGCGCCTCGAGGTCGTCGTAGGTCGCTTGCAGCCGGGCTGCTTTGCGCTTGTTGCGCGTCGTCGAATCCGCTCGCGTCAGCAGGTGCAGGCGCGGCAGCAACGGCCCTGCGTCCGTGACGTAGCGGCGCACGGCCGAGTCGGTCCACTCACCGTTGCCGTAGCCGTGGAAACGCAGGTGCAGCTCTACGAGACGGGAGACCTGCTTGATCGTCTCCTTGTCGAAACGCAGCGCGCGCAACCGCTTGCGCGTCATCTTCGCGCCGACGAGTTCATGATGGTGGAAGCTCACGCCGCCACCCGGCTCGAAACGTCGCGTGTCGGGCTTGCCGATGTCGTGCAGCAGAGCCGCGAGGCGCAGCACGAGATCCGGCCCCTCGACCTCGGTCGGCGCCTCGACCCCCGGCACCTCGCGCGGTCCCTCGAGCGCCATCGCCTGCTCGAGCACGATGAGTGAGTGCTCGTACACGTCCTTGTGACGGTGGTGCTCGTCGATCTCGAGCGCGAGCGCCGGAAGTTCGGGCAGCACGTGTTCGGCGATGCCCGACTCGACGAGCAGTTCGAGCCCCCGGCGCGGCGTCGGTGACATGAGGAGCTTGACCAGTTCGTCCCGCACGCGCTCGGCCGAGATCATCTCGATCGACGCGGCCATTTCGCGCATCGCCCTGAACGCTTCGGGCGCGACGTCGAACCCGAGCTGCGACGAGAAACGTGCCGCGCGCATCATGCGCAGTGGGTCGTCACCGAACGAGACCTCCGGGTCGGTCGGGGTGCGCAGCACACCTGCAGCCAGGTCGGCGAGACCGCCGTACGGGTCGACGAACGTCAGGTCGGGCAGGCGCAGCGCCATCGCGTTGACGGTGAAGTCGCGGCGGACGAGATCGTCGTCGAGCGAGTCACCGAACTCGACCACCGGCTTGCGCGTCTCACGGTCGTAGGCGTCAGCGCGGTAGGTCGTGATCTCGACCTGGACGCCACCCTTGCGCACCCCGATCGTGCCGAACGCGCGGCCCAGATCCCACGTCGCGTCGGCCCATCCGGCGACTATGCGCTCGGTGTCATCGGGGCGGGCGGACGTCGTGAAGTCCAGATCCGGCGAGGTGCGGGAGAGGAAGGCGTCGCGCACCGGCCCGCCGACGAGAGCGATCTCGTGCCCGGCCCCGGCGAACAGCTCACCGAGCTGCCGCAGCAGCGGCATGACCGGTTCGAGATGCGCGATCGCTGTCCCGAGCATCCTCGCCCCCGACGCCGGAGGCGCCGCGGTCGTGCCCGTCCGGGCGTCCTGCTGGGTGGAGGTGGAGGTGTGCGTCACTGGTCAAGGGTATCCAGTCGCCCACCTCGGGCCGCACCCCCGTTGCGCTGCCGCGTGATGGCTGCCGCCACGCCTGAGTGGTGGCCGTCGCCTCGCGTCCAGCGCCTCTTCGCAACGGGCTTCATCAAATGGAGTCGTTGCGATGAACAATGCGGGCGATCGTCGCCCCCCGTCGCCATGTTCCACGTAAAACATCGCTTCGTCCTCGCTCGACGTCGGTCACATCCACGCCAGCATCGAATCGACGGTCCCCACATGAGCACCTCAGCAGACGTGCCGCCGTTCCTACCCGCTCGGCGCATCCGCGCGGTCGCTGCCGCCTACGGTGCGGTCTCGGGGCGGTGGCCGGCCTCGCGCTGACCCCGATGAACGGTGCGCAGCACCTCATCTGGCACGGGCCCAGAGCCCCGTACGATCTGCCGCCACCATCCTGCTCAGCGGTGTCATCATCGTGCCGCTGCGGCGCAAGGATGACCACCTCGACACCCTCGACTCCCTCATCACCGACTCCGAGGATCCCGTCGCCGTGCGCTGGCGGCGCACGCTTCACCTGTGCGCCCTCGGTGTCGCGGCCGTCGCCGGCTTCCTCGGCTGCGTCGTCATCCATCAGGCCACCAGCGGTGAGCACGTCGCCCTCGGTCTGCCGACCGTCGGCGGCGGTCAGGAACAGATGCTGTGGGCCTTCGTTCCCGCAGCCGCGGGCGCTGCGATCGCCGCGCTCTTCAACGCCGGACAGCCGCTGCTGGGCAGATGGCTCGATGCGGTGCCGGCACCGTCATGGGTGCAGGCCATGCTCGCCACGATGGCCGTCGCCCTCCTCGCGGCCTTCCTCCCGCAGGCCCGATTCTCCGGACACGAGCAGATGCCGGAGATCGCCGCCTTCATTCACGACGGCGCATGGGTGACGCTCGCGGCGCTGGCCTGCGCAAGCCCCTCGCCGCGCTGCTGTTGTGCGCCCTCGGCGCCGGCACCGGCGCCCTGATCCCGCTCATGGTCGCGACGCTCGTCGGCGCCGTCATCGCTCGTCTGTTGCCGGAGCGCGAGCAACACTGACGGGGCACCCCCAGGCCGCCCACGAACGGCCGCGACGGACGTCAAGACCGGGCGCCGGCGAGTTTTCCGCATCATGCCGGGGCCTGCGGGCGAGCGCGGGCGCAAACGCCGAACCCTCTCGTTAAGGTATGAGAATGACCGTCTCCTCGCACCGCGTGCACCGGGCTGCGCGCCTTGCGACGCTCGAGGAGATCTCTGCGGGCGGCGTCGTCGTCGACGTTCGCGACCACCAGGCCTACCTCGCTCTCATCGCGCGCCACAATCGCGCCGGACGCGTCGAGTGGTGCCTGCCGAAGGGCCACATCGAAGCCGGTGAGACGCTCGTCCAGACCGCGGAACGCGAGGTGGAGGAGGAGACCGGCATCAAGGGCCGGGCCCTCGTGACGCTCGGCGTCATCGACTACTGGTTCTCCGTGCCGGGCTACCGCATCCACAAGATGGTGCACCACTACCTGCTCGAAGCCGTCGGAGGCGAGATCAGCATCGAGAAGGACCCGGACCACGAAGCCATCGACGCGCAGTGGTTCCGCCTCGACCGCGCCCACGAACACCTGACCTTCCCCAACGAACGCCGCATCGCCGCGACGGCGTGGGCCCGCCTGACCGGTCACTGAGTCGATGACGAGACGAGCCCACCTCGCCGCGTTCTCGGGCCTGCTCGCCACCTGCCTGGCAAGCGGCCCGCCATGCCTGACGAGCACTGCCGCAGCTTCGACGGTGGCGAACGTGTCGTCCGTGGCCGGCATGTCGGCCCATGCCGCGAGCGCCTCGCGCGTCGCGACGAAGAGTTCGGCGCAGAGCGGTCCGATCGCTGTGTCGCTGACAGGCTCGACACCCCCCACCCTGAAGAGCGGCGACTCGCTCTCGCTCAGCGTGCAGGTGCGCAACACGGGCTCGACGCCGCTGACGAACGCAACCACCCGCATCAGCGTCGCCAAGCGTGCGCTCGACACGTTGGAGGTGCAGTCACGCTGGAGCGCCGGCGAGGTCGCGATGACCAACCCCGCCACGGCGACGACGAACGTCGGGACGCTTGCACCGGGCGCGAGCACGAACGTCACCGTGACGATCCCGGCGAACCAGCTCGACGTCAGCTTCACGATGGCGACGATGCCGCTGCAGGTCGATGTCACCGGAGGCGGCTCCACCGCGACGATCCGCAGCTTCGTGACGACGCAGGCCGATTCGACGAAGTTCACGCCGATGTCGACGTCCGTCGTCATTCCCATCACGCTTCCGGCCGACCCGAAGCTGTTCACCGCGAGCGGTCGCGAGCGCTTCGACGCGTGGAACAAGGCCATCGGGCCGGGCTCGGACATCCAGCGTCTCCTCGCCTCGAACCCGGGTGCCCCCGTCACGTGGATGATCGACCCGGCGGTGCTCGATCCCGCTGCGGCACAGGACGGTTCGCTCCCGACGGAGGCTGCCGCGGACCGGGCGACGACGTCGACGCCCAGTTCGTCGAGCTCCGCGTCGGCCTCGCCCGGTGACACGGGTTCCGCCGGCAGCACGCCGTCCTCGTCCTCCGCGTCGTCGACGGCGAGCGCCGGTAGTGCCTCGCCCAGCAACACCGCACCGAGCGGGGCATCGACCTCGTCGACCTCGTCGAGGGACGCGTCCTCGTCGTCAAGCAGTTCCTCTTCGAGCACCTCGTCCTCGCAGGATCCTGCTCCGGCGACGACCGTCGAGGCACTCGCGGCCGACCTCGTCGCGACGTTGAAGGAGCGTCCGAGCGGTCAGCAGGTCGTGTTCACGCCCTACGGCGACCCCGACCTGTCGTCTTTGACGGCGGACGATCGGCCCCCGGGCAGCGACGCCGTGCTGCGGCGCGCACTCGCCCGTCCACTGTCGCCGGCGTTGAAGGAACTGTCGACGACGGTGGTCGCCGCGCCGGCTGCGCCGCTCAGCGTGTCGGCGACGAACCGGTTGTCGCAGGTGTGGTCGTCGGTGCTCGGCGGCAAGCCCCTCATCATCACGCCCAACGTCACGCTCGACGGCTCCGACTTCGTCTCGGCCTCATCGGCGGCGCGGCGCAGCACGTCCGGCATCCCGATGATCGGGTACACGAGCGCCCTCAGCGCGCCGCTGAGCTCGGACGGCGCCGACAGCGACGTCGAGGCCGGGTTGCGCGAACAGGCCGCGGGTCTCGCTCTCTACCAACAGTTTCCGTCGGCCGACCGCAGCCTCATGGTCATGGGCGATCGCCTCGGCACGACGTCGCCGTCGCGTCTGGCGCAGGTGCTGTCGGCCATCGACACGGCGCCGTGGATGACGACGAGCGCCCTCGACGTCTCGAGCAGCCGCTCGGCGGGCACCGTGGCCAAGCTGTCGACCGAGGCACCTGCCTCGGACGGCGTCTGGCCCCGGCCCAGCACGCAGGCCTTCGATGCGCGCGACCTGCAACGCGCATCGCGCACCCTCGCGTCGCTGACGCAGGTGGCGGGCGCGGTCGTCGACGGTGACGACATCGTGCCGGCGTGGAGCCGCAATCTCGATCAGCTGACGAGCACCCGCTGGCGCGGCACCTCGCCGGACGTCGACGAGCTCGTCCAGCATGCCTCCGCCGCCGTGTCGACGATCCCCGAGCACGTCAGCGTCGTCCCGGCGCGCATCAACTTCTTCTCCGACTCGGGCACGATCAGCGTGACGGTGAAGAACGACCTGGCGCGCGACGTCAAGGACGTCAGCCTGACGCTCACGCCACGCACGTACGCGGTGCAGTTCCGCTCGCAACCGGAGCCCGTGACGATCAAGGCGAAGGGCCAGACGACGGTGCGCGTCCCCCTCGCCGCGCAGGCTGCGAGCCTCGTCGACGTCGACGCGAGCCTGACGGCCGCGAACGGCGTCGCGCTCGGCCCGGACACGTCTGACACGTCCCCGTTGCGCATCAACGCGCGCCCGACGGGTACGTGGATCTTCTGGGTGCTCGGTATCGTGGCGTTGCTCGTCTTCTGCTACGGCCTCGTGCGCGGCAGGAAGGCGGGAACCCGCCGACGCGATGAGCTCGCGCGGGACATCCAGCTGGAGGAGTAGCCGATGTCGAACGCCGAACCTGATCCGTCGCGCCCGAACGGCGCGGCGTCCGGATCGCTCGGCGCGATGTACGAGACGGCGGTACGGCACACCATCGCGATGCCGAACGTCGCGGGTACGAGCATCGGTTCGGCCTACGAGTCGTGGTTCGAGGCCGACCAGGAGGCGCAGTGGTTGCGCAACCTCGAGTCCACGCGCAGCCACGCGAGCAGCGACCACACGCAGGTCATCGACCTCGGCGAGGTTGACGCCTACCGCGAGCGCCGCGAGGCCGAGGACGCCTGGAACCTCGAGGCTGACGACGCCTTGGCCGTCTCCGGCAGACCCGGAGCCCAGCGAGGCTCGGGCGCCTCTCGTGTTTCACGTGAAACACGAGAGGCGCGGACGGCCGCCATCCCGACGACGGGGGCCGCAGGCCCGGCGACCGACGCCGTCGAGACGCCCGCCGACGGCCCCCAGACCGCAGCGGCGAAGTCCTCGGGAACAGGCGGGGTTCTGCGCAACAGCGCCATCATGGCGGCCGGCACGCTCGTCTCACGCATGCTGGGCCTGCTCCGTTCCGTGCTGACGGTCTGGGCCCTCGGCTCGACGACGGGCATCGCCAACACGTGGGCGACGGCCAACAGCCTGCCCAACATCATCTACCTGCTCCTGGCCGGCGGTGTCATCAATGCTGTTCTCGTCCCGCAGATCACGCGCGCGCTCGAGCACTCCGACGGCGGCAAGGCCTACACGGACCGCATCGTCACGCTCACGCTGACGATCCTGCTCGGCGTCACCGTCATCGGCATGGCCCTCGCCCCGTGGGTCTACCAGATCTACGACCACAAGAACGTCACGGGCGACAAGCTCCACGTCGCCACGGCGTTCACGCTCATCTGCCTTCCGCAGATCTTCTTCTACGGCGTCTACACGATCCTCGGTCAGGTGCTCAACGCGCGCGGACGCTTCGGGGCGTTCATGTGGAGCCCCGCGCTGGCGAACGTCGTCATCATCCTGGGGCTCGTCTGGTTCATCGCGGCGTACCCGCACGGTCAGAACGGGGTTCCGCCGTACTCGGGGTGGACCACGGAGATGATCCTCGTCCTCGCGTTGCCCGCGACGCTCGCGATCGTCGCTCAGGCCCTGGTGCTCGTCCCCGTGCTCAAGCGTGCGGGGTACTCGTTCACCCCGAACTTCAAGTTCCGCGGCGTGGGTCTGCGCAGCGCTTCGACAATGGCCGGCTGGGCGTTCGCGGCCGTCATCGTCCAGCAGCTGGGCCTCATCGTCACGTCCCGGCTGCTCAACTCCCAGCCTGACGGTGAACCCGGAAAGGGAGCGCAGGATCAGGCGTTCCTGCTGTTCACCCTCCCGCACTCCCTCATCACCGTCAGCCTGGTCACCGCGCTGTTCACGCGGATGTCCATCGCCGCCGGCCGCAACGAGACGGACAAGGTGAAGGACGACATGACGACAGGTATCCGCCTGTCGGGCCTTGCGTCGGTCATGCTGACGTTCGGCTGCTTCGCGCTCGTCTTCCCGCTCGTGTCGGCCATGTTCGGCGCGGATCCGGACACCCGGTGGGCCATCGGCTCGATGGCCATCGCCATGCTCGTCGGCCTCGTGCCCTACTCGCTGTGCCTCGTCATTCAGCGCGTCTTCTACGCCTACAACGACGCGAAGACCCCGTTCTGGATGCAGATCATCTGCACGGGGATCGCCGTCGGACTGACCGTGCCCTGGTTCTTCCTGCAGGACACGACCATCCTCGGTCACCCCGGCGCCCACTGGGTCGGCGTCGGCGTCGGTCTCGCGCAGACGATCTCCAACGTCGTCCAGGCCGCGGTGGGTTTCGTCCTGCTGAGGCGCCGCTTCGGCGCCGTCGACCTGTCGGAGACGGTGCGCACATACGTCCGTCTGGCGATCGCCGCGATCATCGCCACCGGCGTCACGTTGCTCGTCAGTTTCCTCATCCACCAGGTCGCGCCCGTCACGCGTGTCGAGAGCCTCGTCGAACTGCTCATCATCGGCCCGCTGTTCCTCGCCGTGTACTTCCTCGTCGCGAGCCGCCTGCGCGTGCAGGAGATCAACAGCCTGCTCGGCCCGATCACCCGTCGTCTGCGTCGAGGCTGACGTCCCCTCGCGGTCGTGACGCGTCATCGTCACGGCCGCTCGGGGCGATGCCTCCAGACCTCGCCGCGCCGAAGGGACGCCGTACCGCGTGGTTGCCCGGCGGGCTGCTTAGGATGAACCGAGCCCGGCGTCTCAGCGACGCGCGGGCCGTGGTTCATCGACGCGACGAGGAGTGCGAGTGCAGGGCATCACGAAGGGCACGGTGCTGGGCAACCGGTACGAGCTGACGTCCGAGATCTCGGACGCCCCCGGTCTCGCACGCTGGATCGCGCGTGACGAGAAACTCGGGCGTGACGTCGCCATCACCGTCGTCGGGTCGCGTTCGGCGCACGCCGACGCGGCGCTCGACAGTGCCCGCCGCGCCGCGGGCGTCGAGGACCCGCGCCTCGTGCGCGTGCTCGACGCGGGGCGCGACGACGAGTTCGCGTACATCGTCGAGGAGCCGCACACGGGCGCCTACAGCCTCGCCGACCTCGCACGCTTCGAGCCGATGCATCCCGAGGAGGCGCGTCGCATCGTCGGTGAGACGGCGAGCGCCCTCGAGGCCGCGCGCCAGCGCGGCCTGCACCACCTCATCCTGACGCCGCGTCACGTCCTACGCCTCGCCGACGGTTCCATCGCCGTCACCCAGGTCGCCGTCGGTGGCTCTCTCGCCGGGCGTGACGACGTCTCCAGCTCCGAGGCGACCGCCATCGACACGCGTGCGCTCGTGGATCTGCTCTACACGGCCTTGACGGGCACGTGGCCGGGCGACCCGAAGGACATCGAGGGCCTCAAGGGCATCGAACTCGCGCAGCGTCGCGCCGACGGGCAGATCGCGACACCCGCCGAGATCGTCGACGGGGTGCCGAGTGATCTCGACGCGATGTGCCGCCAGGTCCTCAACAGCGGTGACGGCCCGCGCACGCCGGGCGAGGTCGCGCGTCAGCTCGCGCCGTGGTCGGCGCAGATCATCACGGCTCCGGGCCGTGGGCGACGCAGCGTCGAAACCGACGACGACACAGCGGACGAGCCCGAGTCGACGTTCGTCGTTCGCCGGGCCGACGTGCGCGCGGGTTCCGGCGACGGTGCAGGCAAGCGCTCGGCCGTCGGAGCCGTCGGTGCTGCGGCCCTCGCAGCGGCAGGTTCGAGCAAGGGTGGCTCGGACAAGAGCGCCTCCGGCAAGGCCGGTGCGACGAGCAGCGGCGTGAGCACCGTCAAGAAGAGCGGCACCAAGAACGGTTCGTCCTCCACCGACGACGTGCGCGGCGACGACGCCACCGACCCCGGCGCGAAGCCCGCGGTGGCTCTTCCGCGCAAGCCCGCCCCGCGTCGTGTCAACGAACCCGACCCCGCCGACGCGACGATGGTGGGCCGCCCCGTCGCATTCGACGCGGACGAGACCACGCAGTTCAACCTCGACGACGAGGACGCCGCGTACGCCCGCACCTCCTACGACCCGTCGTTCGAGGAGCTCGAGCCCCCGGTACCGGGGTTCAACGGCGGCACCGACGACCCTGACCCGGCGAGCAGCAAGCTCGCCCTCGTCCTCGTCGGCCTCATCGTGCTCGGTGCGCTCGTGCTCGCCATCTTCGGGCTCCAGGGCATCACCGGCAGCTCTGACAAGCCGGACGCCGCCGCGAAGCCCAGCACGACCGCCTCGTCGCCGAAGGGTTCGAGTGCGCCGTCCTCTGCCTCGAGCGCTGCCCCGGCAGGCACCCCCGTCCAAGCCGCCGCAGCCACGCTCGTGAACGCGCAAGGAGCGCGCCAATCCGGTTCGCTGGCCGCGGCCAACGCCATCGACGGCAACCCCGACACGGTGTGGATGAGCCTGCGCTACCGTCGCGCCTCCTGGGGCGGCGACCCCGACATGGGTGGCGTCAGCATCGACCTGGGTTCGCAGACAGCCGTCAAGACCATCAAGGTGACGCCCGGCAAGCGCACGCCGCTGACCGCCGACGTCTACGTCAGCGACACCCCCGGCAAGACGGGCACGAAGGTCGGCTCGATGTCGAGCGCGACGAGTGAGCAGACGATCTCGACGAACGCGTCGGGGCGCTATGTCACTGTCTTCATCCCGAATCAGACGAAGCCCGCCGGCCAGTCGTACTACGAGTCGTCGATCGCCGAGGTCACGGTCTCGAAGTGAACGGATCAGTGCTTCGGGACAGCACCGACGAAGAACTCGTCCAGGCTCATCGTGAGGGTGACCCGGACGCGTTCGGCGTGCTGTTCGAGCGCTACAAGGACAGGATGTGGGCGGTCGCCCTGCGCACGACCCGCGACCCGGAGCTCGCCGCGGACGCCGTGCAGGAGGGTTTCCTCGCCGCGTTCAGACGCCTCGAGTCGTTCCGCGGTGATGCGAAGTTCTCGACATGGCTGCACCGCGTCGTCGTCAACTCCGCACTCGACCGGCTGCGCCGACTGAAGCCGACGCAGGAGTGGCCCGAGTACGACATCGCCGACACGCGGGACGCGCATGCGCAGACCGACGTCCGCCTCGACGTCCGTCAGGCCCTTGCGCAGCTGCCCGAGGGGCAGCGCCTGTGCCTCGTCCTCGTCGACATGGAGGGTCTCAGCGTCGCCGAGGCCGCGACGCACCTCGGCATCGCCGAGGGCACCGTGAAGTCGCGGTGTGCGCGGGGGCGCACTGCCCTCGCGGGCATGCTCGCGGATCGATGACGCCGAGGCGTCATCCCGAAGACGTGGCTCACGTCACGGAACCACCGTGCCCGCCTGCGCGTCAGACACAATGAAGCACCCGTCCACGCTCATGAGAGGAGGCCTGACATGACCCGCAACTTCCGCGACGAGTGGGAGGCGTCCGCGCACGCCGACGACAAACCGGTCGCGTCGGCCGAGGTGCAGCAACAGATCGCTGCCATGCTGCGGACGGAGGCCTCCCGTGACGCTCCCCGCATGCCCGACGACGTCGCCACGCGCGTGCGCGACGCGCTGACGAGCGCGTCCCGTGAGGCGGGGGTGCCCTCGGACGAGAGGCTGTCGGACGTGCGACGTCCGCCCGAAGATCTCCAGCGCGATGAGCGCCCCGCGGTGCCCCCGGCGGTGCCGCTGCCGCAGCGTCCTGGAACGCAGCAGCGCCCCGCGGTCCCGGCTTCCGAAGGACAGATGAATCCTCCGGCGGCGTCGCAGAGCCCGTCAGGGGCCACCGTCACCTCCCTGGACGGCCATCGTCGCCGACGCACCCTCGGGCGCGCGGCGCTGGCGCTCGGCGCCGCGGCGGCCGTCGCCATCGGCGCGGTGACCCTCGTGACGAACCGTGACGAGCCCCATCCGAGTGCCCAGCCCACGGCAGAGGCGTCGATGGAACCTGCCGAGGAGAACTACGCCTCACGCGTGCGTGTCACGCAGACGCAGACGAAGTACACGTCGACGGATCTCGCGACGCAGGCTGCGGCGCTGCGGACGTCGAAGTCGCCTGCGATCGAACCCGCGCAGGCCAACGCGCAATCCTTGGGCCCCCTGGCCACCGGCGAGGGCGTGCAGGCCTGCCTGCAGGCCGTCGCGAAGGGCGTCATCGAGAAGCCCGACGCCGTCTACGCCGACTTCGCCACCTACGACGGCACCCCCGCCGTCATCGTCGTCGCCGTGAAGGGCCGCACGTCGACGGCCTGGGTCGTCTCGCGCACCTGCAGCACGGCCACCGACCTCGAGGCGGGACCGACGTCCGTCACGACGTGAGGGCCGGGGTCGACGGTTTCGCATCGACTTGCTCGCCAGCCCGGTGGCTCGACGCCGCGGTACGCCTCGGCATGCGCTCGGAATGTCCCACGACTAGAGTGCGTTGTGCAGGGTGACAGCGGGCGCGCGACAGCGCCGAGACCTTCCCCGGGCAGCCCGTGACAAGACAACGAAGGAAGCTTTCGTGAGCGACCAGGCCGTGCGCAACCTCATCATCATCGGCTCCGGCCCCGCCGGGTACACCGCCGCCATCTACGCGGCGCGAGCCAATCTCGAACCGCTCGTGTTCGAGGGCTCCGTCACCGCTGGTGGTGCCCTGATGAACACCACCGAGGTGGAGAACTTCCCCGGTTTCTCGGACGGCATCATGGGCCCCGACCTCATGGAGAAAATGCGTGCGCAGGCCGAGCGCTTCGGCGCCGAGCTCGTGCGTGACGACGTCACATCCGTCGATCTCACCGGTGCCGTCAAGACGGTCGTCGACGGCGAGGGCGTCACCCACCGCGCGAAGGCCGTCATACTCGCGATGGGCTCGGCATACCGCGAACTGGGCCTTCCCGACGAGAAGCGCCTCTCCGGCCACGGCGTCTCGTGGTGCGCGACGTGCGACGGCGCGTTCTTCCGCAACCAGGAGATCATCGTCGTCGGCGGCGGCGACTCGGCTGTCGAGGAAGCCACCTTCCTCACGCGCTTCGCCGCGAAGGTGACGATGGTGCATCGGCGCGACGAGCTTCGCGCCTCCAAGATCATGGCCGAGCGCGCCGAGAACGACCCCAAGATCGAATTCGCCTGGAACAGCGAAGTCGTCGCCATCCACGGCGAGGACAAGCTGACCGGCGTGACGCTGCGCGACACCGTCACCGGTGACGAGCGCGAGCTCGCCGCGACCGGCCTGTTCATCGCGATCGGCCACCTGCCGCGCAACGAGCTCGTCACCGGGCAGATCGAGCTCGACGACGAGGGTTACGTCGTCGCGCAGGAGCGTTCGACGCACACGAACGTCGACGGCGTCTTCGCGTGCGGCGACCTCGTCGACCACACCTACCGTCAGGCCATCACGGCCGCCGGTTCGGGCTGCTCCGCAGCCCTCGACGCCGAGCGCTTCCTCGCCCACCTCGACGCGGCGGGCGAGCCCGCTCCCGACGCGTCCCTCACCGCGGAGCCTCAGGGCGCCGACGCGGCGCGCTGATCATCTTCGACCGACCAAGAACCATCGACCACGGGTGCCGCTTCGCCGGTGCCGGCACAGAGGAGAACATCATGGGAGCCACCAAGCCCACCACGGACGCCACGTTCGACGCCGACGTCCTGAAGAACAGCAAGCCCGTCCTCGTCGACTTCTGGGCCGAGTGGTGCGGCCCCTGCCGCGCCGTCGCGCCGATCCTCGAGGAGATCGCAGCGGCGAACGCCGACAAGATCGACGTCTACAAGCTCAACACGGACGAGAACCCGGCGATCTCCGCGAAGTACGGCATCACCGGCATCCCGACGATGAACGTCTACCAGAACGGTGAGGTCGTCAAGACGATCGTCGGCGCCATGCCGAAGCCGAAGCTGCTGCGCGAGCTCGAGCCGTTCCTCGGCTGAACCGAGCCGCATCACGACACTGTCGGGCACGCAGCGTCCGACGACGAAGCCCCGGCCCACCAGACATGGTGGGCCGGGGCTTTTCGTCTCTACCCCCGTGCTGCCCTCCCCTTGCGCCCAGATGCACCCGGGTGCACTTGGACGCAAGGGGGGCGGCCGTCAGCGGTTCAGCGGTTCTTGTCGAACTCTCGCTTGATGGCCGCCCCGCAGATGCCGAGGACGACGAGGCCCAGCATCGCCATGCCCCAGTCGCCGTGCATGACGTCGCCGATGACGAAGTAGGCGAAGATCAGCGCGAAGAGGCAGAAGATGACGAGCTGCGGCGTCGCCGTGCGGCCCCGACGGCGGTCGATAGCGTTGTCGCTCAGCGGATCCGTGCCGTCGATCAGCGGAGCGTCGGTGATGTCGGAACGCGTCAGATGCCCGTCCTGCGTCTGCGCCGTGGCCGAGCTGCCGTCAGAATGATTGACCTCAGGAGCCTCATTCGGGTCGAGACGCTCAGCCACGTTCGATCCCGAGAGCGTCCATGATGCGGTTGAGGTCGTCGACGGAGGCGAACTCGACGGTGAGCTTGCCCTTGTTCTTGCCCATCGTGATGCCGACGCGGGTGTCGAGCTTGTCGGCGAGATTGCTGGCCCAGTGATCGAGATCCGGGTTGGTTTCACGTGGAACAGCGCTCTTGCGCGGCTTCGTGTCGTCGCCGAGCGCGATGATCTCCTCCGTCGCGCGCACGGAGAGGCCCTCGGCCACGATGCGCTGGGCGAGCCGCTCCATCGCGGCGGGGTCACTCATGCCGAGCAGGGCACGGGCGTGGCCGGCACTCAGGACACCCGCGGCGACGCGACGCTGCACCACCGGCGGCAGCTTGAGCAGGCGGATCGTGTTGGAGATCTGCGGGCGGCTGCGGCCGATCTTCGTGGCAAGCTCGTCGTGCGTGCAGCCGAAGTCCTCGAGCAACTGTGCGTAGGCCGCCGCTTCTTCGAGGGGGTTGAGCTGGCTACGGTGCAGGTTCTCGAGCAGGGCGTCACGCAGCAGATCCTCGTCCGTCGTCGAACGGACGATGGCCGGCACTGTCGCGAGACCGGCCTCCTGCGAGGCCCGCCAACGCCGCTCACCCATGATGAGTTCGTAGGGCGTCTGCGCGTGATCCGGGTCGCCCTCCGGCACGGGCCGCACGACGATGGGCTGCAGAACCCCGATCTCGCCGATCGAGTGGACGAGTTCGGCCATGTGCTCCTCGTCGAACACCGAGCGCGGCTGCTTCGGGTTCGGGCGGATCAGCGACTGCGAGATCTCGGCGAACGACGCACCAGGCACGGGCGCGAGGTTCGACGTCACGTCCCTCTCGTCATCAATGCCGGCCGCGTCATCACGCTGTGCCGGCTGCGCTTCGAGCTTCGCCACCTCTGTTTCACGTGAAACGCTCGGCGCCTGCCCCGCGGGCTGCGTGACGGCGGCCGCGGCCGCGGCGAGGTCGTCGTGGCGGCGGTGCGTCGAGGCGCGCGATTCGGTCCGGGGTTCGGTACCCCGCGGCGCCTGGTGCGACGGGCGCGGCGTGAGGGCTTCGCTGAAGCGGCTCGCACGGGCCTCCGGGGCGCTGGGTTCGTCGCCGTCCTGCGTGCGCGAGGCCTTGGAGTCGGTGAAGAAGACGTCCGTCGGGCGCGTCACCCGCGTCGGTTCGGTGGTGTTGGGGATGAGCGCACCCAGGCCACGGCCGAGTCCACGTCGCTTGTCGTTCATCGAGGTCCACTTCCTACACGGTGGGTCAGGCGGGATGAGTATGAGAAGGCTGCGTACGACGTCGCAGCATGACGGCGATCGCCGTCGGGCGTCACGGCGTCGGTCATCGTCCGATTCGCCCCGAAGGCTCGGGCACGCTCGCACCGCGCAGGGCGATCTCCCGAGCAGCATCGCGGTAGCTCGTCGCACCGGTGCTCGTCGGGTCGTACGTCATGACGGTCTCGCCATGGCTCGGCGCCTCCGAGATGCGCACCGAGCGCGGCACGAGCGCGCCGAGCACCTGCTCGGGGAAGTGCGCGCGCACCTCGTCCGCGACCTGCGCGGAGAGGTTGGTGCGCCCGTCGTACATGGTGAGAAGGATGGTCGAGACGTGCAGCCCGGGGTTGAGGTGCATCTTGATCATCTCGATGTTCTTGAGCAGCTGGCTCAGCCCCTCGAGCGCGTAGTACTCGCACTGGATGGGGATGAACACCTCGTCAGCCGCGACGAACGCGTTGACGGTGAGCAACCCGAGGCTCGGCGGGCAGTCGATGAAGACGTAGTCGAAGCGCTCGTCCGGGGTCGAGTCAGCCAACTGCGCGTTGATCGAACGGTGCAGACGGGATTCGCGAGCGACCAGGGAGACGAGCTCGATCTCCGCGCCGGCGAGGTCGATCGTCGCCGGCGCACACCACAGGCCGGGGATGTCGGGGCACTGGGCCATGACCTCGTCGATCGGCGTTCCTTCGACGATGACGTCGTAGACGCTCGGCACGTCGGAGTGGTGCTCGATGCCGAGAGCAGTGGAAGCGTTGCCCTGCGGGTCGATGTCGATGACGAGAACCTTGAGCCCCGCCTGAGCGAGCGCCGCCGCGACGTTCACGGTCGTCGTCGTCTTCCCGACGCCGCCCTTCTGATTCGCGACCGTGAGCACCCGCGGGTGCGTCGGGCGCGGCAGTTGTTCGACGCCCGTGAAACTCACGCGCGCCGGCCTGGGCTCGGCTGACGGTGCCTCGGGTTCGGCGTGGAGCACATCGCGTCGTCCTTCGTCGTCCATGGGGTGCTGTGGGTCGTCGTGATCTGTCACGCCTTGCCAGTCGGTGTCCGTCGCGCGTTCGAAGCTGGGAACGCGGGGGCGGGCATGGCGGCGAGCGCGACGCGACGGCAGGGGTGAGCGCGCAGCCAGGGCGGGATCAGCCTCGACGCTCTGCGACTGCGGAGCGTCTGTGGCCTCGGACCCGGCATGATGACGCGGCACGTACCCCTCGCTCTGCGCAGAATTGCGGTGCGACACATCCTCTTGTGACGCAGTGCCCTCGGGCACCTCGGCCGTGCCCTGATCTGCCGATGCCTCGTCGACGACGGGACCGGTCAACGTCACCGCCGTGGCGGCATCCCCCACACCTTCGCCATCGGAGACGGCGACCTCGGCCTTCGCGTCAGCGGCACCAAAGTCAGCACGTTCGTCATCGCCCGGGGCGTCGGTTGGGGTAGCGGCCTCGACGCCATCGACCGGCTCGGTTCCATCCGCGTCGCGCGGCGCGGGAGCCGTCGCGGTCGATGTTTCACGGGGAACAATCGCCCCGCCGAGCAGGATGTCGTAACCGAGCGCAGCTCGCACGTCAGAGACGGCATCGCCGGCTGGGGCGGCATCCTCGCCATCCTGCATCTCGCGAGGTGAGGGTTCCGATTCCCTCATGGGTGCGGCGTCCTGGTCAGCGGCCGACGGCTCAGCGACCTCGTCAGCGACATCGGTCGTGCGCTGGCCGGTGACCTCCGAGACCTGCGGATCCATCATCGGCTGAGGTGTTTCACGTGAAACGTCAGCACCGACCGGGCCCTCAGCCTGCTCCGTGACGACCGGATTCACCACCGTGACGACCGCATCACCGCCGAGGCTCTCGGCCGCTGCGGTGGAGATACCCTGCCATCCGACGGGCTCTGGGCTCGGGCCCGTGTGCGCGACGCCAGGCCTGTGGGTGGGCCAGCCGACTGGGGCAGTGGATGTCACCGGTTCTCCTCGGATTCGCGTTGACGGCAAGACCCCATTGTGTCACCTGTGGCGCAGGGGGCGAACGCGGCTGTCCCCAGGCCTGACGTTGCCGTCACACCTGGGGACAGGGAATCACGTGGGGTGGCGCACCGGCACCGGAGAGAACCTCAGGCGCGCCGATCCGGACGGCGGGACGGCTTCTGCTTGGTCTTGTCGATCGTGCCGGCCTGCTTGCGCGTGAGTTGCGGCGCGATGCCGTCGACGGTGAGCCGGACGGTCACCGTCGGTGGCTCGACGGTGCCCTCGCCCCACGTCTCCACCTCAGCCGTGCGAACACGCAACCGGCGCAGTACGGCCTCGTCCTCGTCACGCTCTTCGGCGGCACTCGAGCCCTTGAGGACGAACATCTCGCCGCCCCGGCTCACGAGCGGCAACGACCAGCGCGCCAGTTCCCCGATGCGCGCGACGGCACGTGACGTCACGACGTCGAACGTGCGCTGCCCCCACAACTCGTCCGCACGGGCGCGCACCACCTCGACGTTCGGCAAGTCGAGTTCGTTGACGACGTCGGCCAGCCACGTCGTCCGTCGAAGCAGAGGTTCGACGAGCGTCATCGTGAGGTCGGGGCGGGCGATGGCGAGGACGAGGCCGGGCAGCCCGGCGCCGGCACCGATGTCGGCAACGTGCGCCCCCCGGGCGATTCCGGGGTGGACGACGGCGCAGTTGAGGACGTGCCGTTCCCACATGCGCGGCACCTCACGCGGGCCCATGAGCCCGTGGCTGACGCCGGTGTCGCACAGGGCGTCGACGTAGCGCGTCATGAGCGGCAGCCGGTCAGCCAGGAAGGCTGCTGCCGTGTCGGGTGCCGGAGGCGGCGAAGACGCCTGCGGGGCCGCAGGCGTCTTCGCGTCGTGCTCGTGAGCGGGCTGCGTCATGCTGCCGTCTCACGCTCGAGTTTCACGTGAAACACGATCATTCGGGCAGCACCACGACGTAGCGGTTCGGCTCGGCGCCCTCGGATTCCGACGTCAGCCCTGCGGCGAGCACCACATCGTGCACGACCTTCCGTTCGAACGCGGTCATCGGCTCCATCTCGACCTTGGCGCCAGTCTTCTTCGCTTCCGCGACGGCGTCAGCAGCCTTCGACTCGAGAGCGCTTCGTCGCTCGGCACGATGGCCGGCGATGTCGAGCATCGCGCGGCTGCGCTCGCCCGTCTCAGCCTGGACGGCGAGACGCATGAGTTCCTGCAGGGCGTCGAGCGTCTTACCGCCGGAGCCGACGAGGGAGCGCGGCACCTGGCCTTCCTCGGAGTCGACGATGGAGACGGCCGCGCGGCCTCCCTCGACCTCGACGTCGATGTCGCCATCGAGGTCGGCGATGTCGAGCAACTTCTCGAGGAAGTCCGCCGCGATCTCACCTTCGCGCTCGAGGTTGGTGACGCCAGAGCGTCCCGGTGCCTGTTCGGTCATGATGACGTCCCTCTCACTTCTTGCGCTTCGAGCGCGGCGTGTTCTTCTTCGGCTGGTTGCGCGGCCCGGTCTGCGGCGCCTTGGTGGCCCGGCCGTTCTCGCGCACCGGGTTCGTGGCCGCGGGTGTCTCGACGACGCTCGACTCGACGACGTCGTCACTCGCAGCCGCCTTCTTCTTCGACATGGAGACCTTCGATGCGCCGGCGGGGCGTGCACCCGTCTTGAGGCCCTGCTGTTCGCGGGCCTGTTCTTGCGCCTTCTCCATGGCCTGGGCGAAGCGGCCCTTCGGTTTGCCCTCGTTGGCCTTGCGCAGATCGTCCATCGTGACGGTCTTGTGCTCGCGCCCCTTGGCGCGGTTGCGCTCCTCGAGCTTCTTCTCGGCGGCCGATCCGGGCGTCGGCATGCGGTGGATGACGAACCACTGCTGGCCCATCGTCCACACGTTCGTGACGAACCAGTAGATGAGGACACCGATCGGGAAGTTCACACCGGAGATCGCGAAGAAGATCGGCATCAGGTAGATGATGATCTGCTGCTGCTTCGCCATCGGCCCCTCGAGTGCGGCCTTTGGCATGTTGCGTCGCATCAGCTGGTGCTGGGTGATGAACGACGTCGCCGACATGAGGACGATGAGCAGGATGGCGACCCACTTGGCCGATCCCCAGCCGTCCGTGCCCATGAAGGTGTCGGACAGCTTCGCACCGAACAGCTTCGAGCTCTCTGCCTGGCCGGCGAGCGACCTCGTGAGGAAGCCGATCTCATCGTGACGCCCGTCAGCGATCTTGCTCAGGTTGTTGAGCACCCGGAACAGCGCGAAGAAGAACGGCGCTTGGAGCAGGATCGGCAGGCACGAGCCGAGCGGGTTGGTACCGGTGGTCCGGTACAGCTCCATCATCTCTTCCTGCTGCTTGGCGCGGGACTCAGGATCCTTCTTGCCCTTGTACTTGGCCTGGATCTTCTGCATCTCTGGCTGCACGAGCTGCATGCGACGCGACGCGTGGATCTGCTTGACGAACAGTGGGATCAGCAGGATGCGCAGCACGATGACGAGGCCGGCGATGGACAGCGCCCACGTCCAGCCGGACGCCTCGGGCAGGCCGACGAGCGAGAAGAGCTTGTGCCAGCCGACCATGATGGCGGCGACGAACCACTCGAGTGGATAGAGCAGGGTGTCCATCAATCATCCTTCGCAATGATGTGGGCGTGAGTCGACGCCGCTCGCGAACGAGCAGGCGTCAGGAGGTCTTCTTCTGAGGAACGTGGTCGACCCCGCCGGGGTTCCACGGATGGCAACGGCCGAGCCGCTTGAGCGTGAGCCAGGTGCCCTTGATCGGGCCGAATCGCTGCAGGGCCGTGAGGCCGTACGTCGAGCACGACGGGTAGAACCGGCACGTAGCAGGCAACGCCGGCGAGATCCACCGACGGTAGAAGCGGACGACCACGAGCAGCGGCCACACGACGACGCGGCGCCAGCCGTGCTGTTCGTCCGGCACCGGTGTGGCTGACGCGGCGTGGTCGCCGGGCACATCATCGCCGGCCGGCGCTCGAGGCACCCCGGCACTCATCGTCGAACCCTGGACGCGTCCTGATGCGCCCGGTCCGATGGTTCGCGTGAATCCGTTTCACGTGAAACATCCTGTGGTCGCTGACGTCGCGTCGCCTTGGCGAGCATCCGATCGAACTCCCTCGCGACGTCGTGGCTCGAGGCACCGGCGATCGCCGGGTTCGCGCGCACGACGATGTCGAGCCCGGGGTCGATCTCACTCAGCGCGTCCCGGGCGACGTGCCGCAGCACGCGTTTGGCCCGCGAACGCACGACGGCGTTGCCCACGGCCTTTGAAACGACGAAACCGACGCGCGGCCCCACCCGATCCTCGGGTGAAAGGCCGAACGCGTCGGCGTCGATCACATGAACGGCGAGCAGCGAGCCACCCGCGCGCCCCGCACGTCGATCCCGCAGGACGGCGCGGTACTGCCCTGCGTCACGAATGCGATGCTGAGCAGGGAGCACGGCCGGTCGTGGGCCGAACTCAGGCGGAAAGCTGCTTGCGACCCTTGGCGCGTCGGTTCGCCAGGATGGCGCGGCCGGCGCGGGTGCGCATGCGCAGACGGAAGCCGTGCGTCTTGGCGCGGCGACGGTTGTTGGGCTGGAAGGTGCGCTTGCTCACGTCGAACTCCATTGGGGAAGGGCGAACGCTCGCGCGCCGCCGTCGTGCTGATGGTCAGGGTTGTCGCGCCACCCGCACGTGACGGGCTCCAGGCTCTTCGAACCTTCGGCATCCCACTCCTGCAGCACCAGCAATGGCGGCCCACAGGGCCTGCCCATCGGCGAAAATACCTTGGAACGGCACGCATCGAGGCGGTGGATCACCGTCATCGGGGCGCAGACAATCGTCATCCAGCTTACGCATGCGGGGCCAACAGGGTCAAAACGTCCGAACCTCCACTCCATACCCAACAGCGCGCGCACGCGAATAACACATCTGTGATTCACACGCCGCCGCACAAATCCAGTCGACACGCCGTTAGCCTGACGAGAAAACGACATTCCCCTCGTCTGGCGCGCACCGCCCGATGAGCCCCAGGACACACCGTGCACAGGCTGTGGATAACTCTGTGGATATGGGGCCTACTATGGGAGACGCCCAGCACGCCTCGTCGCCATCACGGCCTCGAGCACCGACGACCGACCGGCTGCGACCCCCGCAGCGCCAGGAGGAGCCACGTGACCACCGACGAACCCGTCGACTACGAGCGCACCTGGCACGCCGCGTTGGAGGACATGGACAAGCACGGCATCGGCTCGCGTGATCGCGCCTACCTCAACCTGACGCGCTTCGTCGGGCTGCTCGGTGACAACGTGCTGCTGTCCGTGCCCTTCGACCAGACGAAGCGGATGCTCGAGGGGCCGCTGCGCGAACCCGTGGCGAAGGCACTGTCGGATCAGCTAGGCCAACAGGTGCGCGTCGCCATCAGCGTCGATGAGAGTCTCCAGGCAGCGGTGCGAGACCTCGACGACGACGGTGACGCGTCCGACGAGAACACCTCTGCAGCAACCGAATCCGATGATGGAACGCTCGGGTTCACCATGCCCGGCCAGGGCGCACCACGGCCGACGAAGGCCGACCCGGGCGTCGTCCTGCCGCCTCGCTCGACGGGCTATCAGCGCGATGCCGCTGCCGCTCCGAGCGACACCGAGGCCCCGCGCCTCAACCCCAAGTACACGTTCGACACGTTCGTCATCGGTGAGAGCAACCGGTTCGCGCACGCCGCCGCCATCGCCATCGCCGAGGAGCCGGGCCAGGCCTACAACCCCCTGTTCATCCACGGCGACTCGGGGCTCGGCAAGACCCACCTGCTGCACGCGATCGGTCACTACGTGCACGACTACCACCCGAAGCTGCGGGTGCGATACGTCAGCTCCGAGGAGTTCACGAACGACTTCGTCAACTCGATCCGTGACGACCGCGCCGCGACGTTCCAGCGCCGCTACCGCGACGACGTCGACGTCCTGCTCATCGACGACATCCAGTTCCTGCAGGGCAAGGAGCAGACGCAGGAGGAGTTCTTCCACACCTTCAACGCCCTGCACTCCACCGGCAAGCAGATCGTGCTGACCTCGGATCAGCCGCCGGAGAAGCTGACGACGTTCGCCGACCGCATGCGCAGCCGCTTCAAGTCGGGGCTGACGACGGACGTCCACCCGCCCGAGCTGGAGACGCGCATCGCGATCCTGCGCAAGAAGGCCAACGCCGAGCGCATGGACATCGGCGATGACGTGCTCGAGCTCATCGCCTCGAAGATCTCGACGAACATCCGTGAGCTCGAGGGCGCGCTCATCCGTGTCGCCGCTTATGCGTCACTGCAGAAGGAACCGGTCGACCGGGCGAAGGCCGCGTTCGTCCTCAAGGACGTCGTGCCGAGCGAGACGGGGCAGATCACCGTCGGCCACATCATCGCCGAGACGGCCGTCTACTTCGGGGTGACGGTCGACGACATCAAGGGCCCGTCGCGCTCACGCAACCTGACGATGGCGCGTCAGATCGCCATGTACCTGTCGCGTGAGCTGACGGAGCACTCATTCCCACAGCTCGGACAGCACTTCGGTGGGCGCGACCACACGACCGTCATGCACGCGGAGAAGAAGATCCGCCAGCTCATCGGCGAGCGTCGCCCCGTGTACGACCAGATCACGGAGCTGACGACGCAGATCCGCCGTCGCAGTCACTGACTCCACGGTACGTCGCCATGATCAGCGTCACTGCGAGCGCCTGACGCTGAGACAATGCGCGGATGACGACGCGCCGCGCCCCGCATGCTGCTCCCCTTGACGCCGCCACATCAGGGACGCGTCGTGCCGGCGCCGTCCTCACGCTCGTGCTGGCCGGGCTGTCGATGTTCGGCCCCTTCAACGTCGACGCGCCCCTGCCCGCGTTCGCCCGAATGGGCGCCGAGTTTCACGTGGAACCGGCCGCGATGCAGCAGGTGGTCAGCGTCTACCTGTTGTCGTTCGCCGTCATGAGCCTGTTCCACGGGCCGGTGTCGGACGCCGTGGGTCGCAAACCCGTCATGACGGTGGGGATCGGTGTCTATGTCCTCGCCTCCGTCGGCTGCGCCCTGGCGCCGTCTCTGCCACTGCTGCTCGTCTTCCGCGCGTTCCAGGGTTTCGCGGCCGGGGCGGGTCAGATCATCGCGCGTGCGGTGATCCGCGACCTCTTCTCCGGCCCCGAGGCACAACGCCTGATGAGCCAGGTGTCGATGATCTTCGGACTCGCGCCGGCCTTCGCGCCGATCCTGGGCGGTGCCTTGCTGACGGTGGGCGACTGGCGCTCGATCTTCTGGTTCCTCACCGCGTTCGGTGTGGTCATGACCATCTGCGTGAGCAGGTTCCTGCCCGAGACACTTCCCGTGGAACAACGCTCGTCCCTCGCACTCGGGCCCATCGTGAGCGCTCTCCTGGCGGCACTGCGCAGCGGTCGGTTCCTACGCATCGCGCTGGCCGCGTCGCTCGCGTTCGCAGGACAGTTCTTGTTCATCTCGAACGCGCCTCTCTTCCTCGGCGGGCTGCTCGGGCTCGGCGAGAACGAGTACTGGATGTTCTTCGTGCCGATGGTGGTGTGCATGATCGCGGGCTCCTGGCTGAGCGCGCGGGCCGCCGGGCACCTCAGCGCCGCCCGTCAGGCGTCGTACGGCCTGCTGTTCGCCCTCGCCTCAGCCACGGTCGGCGTCGTCATCGCACTGCAGCCGTGGGGCAGCGACGTCCCGTGGGCGCTCGTCGCGCCTTCCCTGACGGCCTTCGGGGTTGCGGTCGCTCTGCCGGTGCTCCAGCTCGCGCAGCTCGACGAGTTTCCCCAGGCGCGTGGCACGGCGGCTTCCGCCGGCACCTTCGTCAACCTCGTCTTCGCCGCTGCTCTCGCCGGGGTGATCGGACCGTTGGTGGCCACGGACCTCGTGACGATGGCGCTCGCCGCCTTCTGCTGCGTCGCATCGGGCGCGTTGCTCTGGGCCGCCCACGTGGCGGCGCGTCGATGAGTGCGTGAGTGAACGGCGGGCCAACGCCCGACAGCTGCCAAACTGCCGCTCGGCGGCTCACAGGTGGCCACCCACATGGTTGTCCACAGAATCTGGGGACAACCATGTGGGTAAGGTGTGGGTCGCTGACGGCCCGCGAACATCCGAAGGTCCCCGAACCCCGGAATGGCGCTCATCCACACCTGTGGACAACACTGTGGAAATGTGGACGACACCGATGTGATTCCCTCCTGGTTCACGGCAACCACCCAGCCGTCAGCGAGTGATCCATCCCTCATCCACGGGGTTATCCACAGTTTCTGGGGATGAAGCAGTGGAAAACCCGTCCGATCAGGGGGAAACCCACCCCGCAACGACAGCCGGTTGTGGATGAAGATTTTCTCTCCACAACCGGCTGTCACCATCCACAGCAACGATCCCCACGTCACCCACACCCGAGATCCCAGTGCTGACGAGGACGAACAGGGGTTTTCCCCACCATCCACACCCCCTATGACGACGACCAACATCTTCACCATGGCGAGAAAGCGCCCCACGTATCCACACCGCACCCCACTGTCGACGAGCCGGCGACGTCCCCCGTCAGCACCCCTCGTCGTCTCTTGGGCGAGGCCGACGACCTGAGCTAGGCTCACGAGCGCACAGCTGTGCCTGTGGCATCGACGCGGAGTTCGCTCGCAGCAGGAGCCACCCCGCACGTGACGAGACATCGCACGAGGGTCACAGCTCGCCTGCGACGACGAACGATGAGGGACGGTGGACGTGAAGCTCCGGGTTGAACGCGATGTGTTGGCCGAAGCGGTGGCCTGGGCAGTGCGCGGTCTGTCGCAGCGCCCGCCCGTCCCCGTGCTCGCGGGTGTCCTGCTCGAGGCGAGCCCCGAGGGTCTGACGCTGTCCGCGTTCGACTACGAGGTCTCCGCGAAGGTGACGGTCGACGCCGACGTCGAGGAGGCGGGCACCGTCCTCGTCCTCGGCCGCCTGCTCGCCGACATCACGAAGAGCCTTCCGCACAAGCCGATCGAACTGATCAGCGAGGGCTCGAAGGTGCAGGTCACGTGCGGCAGCGCGAAGTTCAGCCTCCAGAGCATGCCGACGGGCGAGTACCCGACGCTGCCCGCAAACCCCGATCCGACGGGCGTCATCGCCGGGGACGTCTTCACGCAGGCCGTCGCGCAGGTCAGCGTCGCGGCCGACCGCGGTGACACCCTGCCGATCCTCACCGGCGTGCGCGTCGAGGTCTCCGGCAACAAGCTGACGCTGCTCGCGACGGACCGCTACCGCCTCGCGATGCGCGAGGTCATGTGGAACGCCGGAGACGAGGGCGCCGAGTACGCGGCGCTCGTGCCCGCGCGCACCCTAGACTCGCTTGCCAAGTCCCTCGGTGCCGCCGGCAACGTCTCGCTCTCCCTGAGCGGCGCGTCGACGGGCTCTGGTCTCGCCGGTTTCGAGGCCGGCCAGCGTCGCATGACGACGCGTCTGCTCGACGGCGACTACCCCAAGGTGACGAGCCTGTTCCCGACGAGCGTCGACACGACGGCGATCGTCGAGACGGCCCAGCTCGCCGAGGCGTGCAAGCGCGTCTCCCTCGTCGCTGAGCGCAACATGCCCGTCCGTCTGCGGTTCGCCGAGGATTCGGTGCGCATCGAGGCCGGCACGGGCGAGGACGCGCAGGCGTCGGAGACGTTCGAGGCGAAGATCGACGGCCCCGAGCTCGAGATCGCGTTCAGCCCCCAGTTCCTGCTCGACGGGCTCGGCGTCGTCGGCACGAAGTACGTCCGCCTCGGCTTCACCCAGCCGACGCGCCCGGCTGTCCTGTCCGGTCAGGACGAGATCGACGGTGACGCCGACGACAGCTATCGCTACCTCATCATGCCGGTGCGTTTCGCGAACTGACGGCCGTTCGGACAGCGTTCGCGCCCCTGCCCGGACGGGCGTAGCGTGAACCCTGAGTTTTCGTGATGCGCGCGTTCCAGACGTGCGTGTCGGACATGCAACGTCACGAAGGAGAAGACCCATGCAGCTTGGTTTGATCGGTCTCGGCAAGATGGGCGGCAACATGCGCGATCGCATGAAGGCTGCGGGCATCGAGGTCATCGGCTACGACACGAATCGCGAGATCAGCGACGTCGCGGACCTCGCCGAACTCGTCGAGAAGGTCGACGCACCGCGCAACATCTGGGTCATGGTGCCGGCCGGCAAGATCACCGACTCCGTCATGTCCGAGCTGCAGGGCCTGCTCGCCGAGGGCGACCTCGTCATCGACGGTGGCAACAGCAAGTGGTCCGACGACCAGGGCCACGCCGAGCAGTTCGCCAAGACGGGCGTGCACTTCATGGACTGCGGTGTCTCCGGCGGCATCTGGGGCAAGGAGAACGGCTACGGCCTCATGTGCGGCGGTGACGACGCCGACGTCAAGCGCATGATGCCGGTCTTCGACGCACTGCGCCCGGAGGGCCCCCGCGAGGAGGGTTTCGTCCACGCCGGTGAGGTCGGCGCCGGTCACTACGCCAAGATGGTCCACAACGGCATCGAGTACGGCCTCATGCACGCCTACGCCGAGGGCTGGGAGCTGCTCGAGGCGAAGGACATCGTCACCGACGTCCACGGCTGCTTCAAGGCCTGGACGCGCGGCACCGTCGTGCGTTCCTGGCTGCTCGACCTCATGGTGAAGGCGCTCGAGGAGACGCCGCACCTCGAGGGCGTCTCCGAGTACACGACCGACTCCGGTGAGGGTCGCTGGACGCTCGAGGAGGCCATCGCGAACGCCGTCCCGATGCCGGTGCTCGCCGCCGCGCTGTTCGGCCGTTTCGCCTCGCGCCAGGAGAACAGCCCGCAGATGCAGGCGGTCGCCGCACTGCGCGGTCAGTTCGGCGGGCACGAGGTCATGCAGTTCGGTCGCGAGCCGTGGCGCGCCGCGAAGGAAGGCCAGGCCGAGGTCTCCGGCGCCGCCGAGCCGAAGAAGGACGCGGGCGCCGCGCGCCCAGGCGCTGCCCCCAACGAGCACTGATCGGCGTTCGCTGATCTGACGATTCGACCCCAGGGCATCCGAGCCACCGACCGAAAGCGCTGTGAGACTCCGCCATCTGTCGCTGCGTGACTTCCGCTCCTACACGGAGGCGGAAGTCGAGCTCGCTGACGGAGTGACCACATTCGTGGGCCTCAACGGCCAGGGCAAGACCAACCTGGTCGAAGCCGCCGGTTACCTCGCGACCCTGGGGTCGCATCGTGTCTCGACGGACGCTCCCCTCGTCCGCTTCGGAGCCGAGCGGGCCTTCGTGCGCGCGGCCGTCGTCCGTGATTCACATGAAACAGTGCTCGAGCTCGAGATCGTTCCGGGTAGGGCCAACCGGGCACGCATCGGACGCGCGGCCGCGGGGCGTCCCCGTGACATCCTCGGGTCGCTGCGAACCGTGCTCTTCGCGCCGGAGGATCTCGCGCTCGTCAAGGGCGACCCCGGGGAACGTCGCCGATTTCTCGACGACCTCCTCGTCGCGCGTCAACCGCGCTGGGCCGGTGCTCGTTCGGACTACGACAAGATTCTCAAGCAGCGCAACGCCCTGTTGCGCTCCGCCCAATCGGCGCTCAAGAAGGGCGCGCGAGGCGCTCGCCTCTCGGCGGATGAAGAGGTTTCACGTGAAACAGCTCTCGACACGCTGGTCGAGTGGAACACGCACCTCGCGTCAGTCGGTTCTGCCCTCGTCTACGCCCGTCTACGGTTGCTGAAAGATCTGGCCCCCTACGTGGCCCAGGCGTACGACGAGGTGAGTGCCGGGCGTTCTGATGCGCGCCTCGCGTATGTGTCGTCACTGCCGGAGTCGACCGCGGCGCGCATCGCCTCGGGCGAGGTTCCGGAGCGCGACGAGCTCGAGAAGGCCTTTCATGAGGCGTTCGAGCTCCAGCGGACCCGCGAGATCGAACGTGGTGTCACCCTCGTGGGGCCGCACCGGGACGACGTCACCCTGACGCTCGGAGACCTGCCCGCCAAGGGCTACGCGAGTCACGGTGAGTCGTGGTCGTTTGCGCTCGCCCTGCGCCTCGCGGCCTTCCACCTGCTGCGTCATGACCTCGGCACCGACCCCGTCCTCGTCCTCGACGACGTCTTCGCCGAACTCGACGCGGGGCGCCGCGAACGGCTGGCCGACATGGTGAGCGACGCCGAGCAGGTGCTCATCACCGCCGCCGTTGAGGAGGACGTTCCCGCGCGGCTTTCCGGCCAGGTCTTCCACGTGACGAAGGGCCACGTCGCGCCTCGAGGCGATGGATCCCTCGAGGAGGCGCCTGGCGGCGTGCAGCCGGCGGCTCACCCGGGTCTGCCCGAGGCCGAGGACGCCCCGGATGGGCCCGCCCGTGATGCGGACGACCGTGATGACGGTGACGCGGCTGATGAGTGAGACCAGCGGCATCGATGCGTGGGCACCGGACGATCAGGCCCCGGGCACTGGCACTGGCACCGATAGTGCCGAGGCGCCGGTCGAGTCGAACGCTGAGGACGAGCGCGCCGTCGCCGCGCGGTTGGCGCTCGCTCGGGCTCAGCGCAATGCCGCCGAGCGGGGTTTTCGTCCGGGCTCGCGTCCTGCGCCCCGGCGTTCCCGCTCGACGCAGAGCTTCACGCCGTCGTCGAATCGCGATGGACGCGACCCCCAACTCATCGACTCGACGATGAAACGCCTCCTGCTCGAGCGGGGGTGGAACGTCGACGTGGCAGCCGGCGCCGTCATGTCGCGGTGGGCCGATCTCGTCGGTGCGGGCGTGGCCGAGCACGCTCGGCCTCTCACGTTCGAGGACGGCGTGCTCATCGTGCGCGCGGAATCGACGGCCTGGGCCACGCAGCTGCAGCTGCTCACCACATCCCTGCTGGCCTCCATCGCTGACGGTGTGGGTGAGGGCGTCGTCAACGAACTGCGGGTTGTCGGCCCGAGCGCCCCGAGCTGGGTGCGCGGCCCGCGTCGTGTCGCAGGACGCGGACCACGCGACACCTACGGCTGACGGCCGCGCCTGTTTCACGTGGAACCTTCCCGGTTTCGTGTGCAGAGCGCCTCCAGCGAAACCCCGCAGCATGTCCGCGTCACCCCGTCGACGCTGAGAGAGGAGCCCGAGGGAGGCCGGCCGAGCCAGAGGCCGATGAGTGCCCTCGAGGCCCCGGTCGACGATCCCCGGCACGTCGAGGCCTCGTTCCCGCGTGCACGAGGCCCTCTAGAGCGTTTCGTGGCTATGTTCTGAGCCGTGCTACCAGTAAGATGGACATGATTCGCACGTTGTATCGCGTCACGAGCCCGCACGCACGTCGTTGCGGGAGTCACGCCTCGGGTTTCCCGCTCCGAGAGCCGGCGCACTGCAACGGTGCCACGCACGGTGAAGGAGCACAGTGGCCGACAAGCCCAGCGACGACTCGATCGACCCTACGACGCAGGATCCCTCGCTCGCAGACGCGGCCGACGGCGCGTCAGAGCAGGTCGAGCAGCACGTCCGGTCCCAGATCGACACGGAGTACGACGCCGACGCCATCCAGGTCCTCGAGGGCCTCGAGGCCGTCCGCAAGCGGCCCGGCATGTACATCGGCTCCACGGGTGAGCGCGGCCTGCATCACCTCGTGTGGGAGATCGTCGACAACTCGGTCGACGAGGCCCTCGCCGGTCACGCGACGCGCGTCGACGTGACGATCCTGCCCGACAACGGCATCCGCGTCTCCGACAACGGCCGCGGCATCCCGACGGGCCGCAACGAGGCGTACGACATGTCGACCGTCGAGCTCGTCCTCACCCAGCTGCACGCCGGAGGCAAGTTCGGTGGCGGCGGCTACAAGGTCTCCGGTGGTCTGCACGGCGTCGGCAGCTCGGTCGTCAACGCCCTGTCGACGCGCCTCGAGGCCGAGGTGCGGCAGAAGGGCCGCGTCTACCGAATGGAGTTCGCGGGCGGTGTGCCGCTCGGCGAGCTGCGTGAGGAAGAGGAGAGCGACGAGACTGGCACGACGATCACGTTCTGGGCGAGCCCGGAGATCTTCGAGACGACCGTCTACGACTTCGAGACGATCCGTGCGCGCTTCCAGCAGATGGCCTTCCTCAACAAGGGCCTGACGATCTCCCTCACCGACGAGCGTCCCGATGCCGTCGACGAGGGTGCTGCAGAGGAAGCTGCGGCCGACGCTGCAGCCGAGGGTGCCGACGCCGCACAGGCTGACGAGGCCGCCGCGCGGGCGAAGAAGGGCAGGAGCGTCACGTACTGCTACGCGGACGGTCTGCTCGACTACGTCAAGCACCTCAACTCCTCCAAGCGCGCCGAGGTCGTCAACGAGGACATCATCGCCTTCGAGCACGAGGACGCCGAGCGCTACCTCTCGGTCGAGGTCGCGATGCAGTGGACGACGGCGTACAGCGAGTCCGTCCACACGTACGCCAACACGATCAACACGCACGAGGGCGGCACGCACGAAGAGGGTTTCCGCGCGGCGATGACGAAGCTCGTCAACGACTTCGCGCGCCGCGAGAAGCTGCTCAAGGAGAAGGACGACAACCTCACCGGTGACGACATCCGCGAGGGGCTGACGGCCGTCATCAGCGTCAAGCTTGCCGAACCACAGTTCGAGGGCCAGACGAAGACGAAGCTCGGCAACTCCGAGGTCAAAGGCTTCGTCCAGACCGCGGTGCGCGACGAGTTCGACCACTGGCTGCAGATGCACCCGCGAGAGGGCAAGGCGATCGTCAGCAAGGCCATCGCCGCCGCGTCGGCGCGGATGGCGGCCCGCAAGGCGCGCGAGACCGCGCGACGCAAGGGCCTGCTCGAATCGGGTGGGCTGCCGGGCAAGCTGCGCGACTGCCAGAGCAAGGATCCGTCGATCTCCGAGGTGTTCATCGTCGAGGGTGACTCGGCCGGCGGCTCGGCGGTGCAGGGGCGCAACCCGTTCAACCAGGCGATCCTGCCGATCCGCGGCAAGATCCTCAACGTCGAGAAGGCACGCCTCGACAAGGTGCTCGCGAACAATGAGGTGCAGGGCCTGATCTCGGGCTTCGGCACGGGCATCGGCGAGGACTTCACGATCGAGAAGGCGCGCTACCACAAGATCGTCCTCATGGCCGACGCCGACGTCGACGGCATGCACATCCGCACGCTGCTGCTCACTCTGTTGTTCCGCTTCATGCGCCCGCTCATCGAGGCCGGATACGTCTACCTCGCCCAGCCGCCGCTGTACCGCATCAAGTGGAGCAACCACGAGCACGAGTTCGCCTTCACCGACCGCGAGCGCGACGCGATGATCGACGCAGGCCAGTCGAAGGGCTGGCGCCTGCCGAAGGAGAACGGCGTCCAGCGCTACAAGGGTCTCGGCGAGATGAATTACCAGGAATTGTGGGAGACCACGATGGACCCGGAGTCGCGCACGTTGCTCCAGGTCACGCTCGAGGACGCCGCGGCCGCCGACGAGATCTTCGCCGTGCTCATGGGTGAGGACGTCGAATCGCGACGCAGCTTCATCCAGCGCAACGCGAAGGACGTCAGGTTCCTCGACATCTGATCTGCGTTTCACGTGAAACGTGAGCGACGAGCCGCTCCGTTTCACGTGAAACATCGCGACAACTCGACAACCCTTCATCGAAGGAATGACACATGTCTGACGACACGAACCTGCCGGGCGACGACGCGTCCGACCTGCCGGACGATCTCCCCGAGGTCCCCCAGGGCGAAGCCGACGCTCCCGCCAGCGACGCCGCAGCAGCCGCGGCCGGCATCGACCCCACGCGCCCCGAGCCGCCGACGATGAAGGTGCCGAACACGCCGGAGGCGCAGGCCGCCGTCGCCGCTCCGGTTGCGCACCGCGTCGACCCGATCGACCTCAACGCCGAGATGCAGCGCAGCTACATCGAGTACGCGATGAGCGTCATCGTCTCGCGTGCCCTGCCGGACGTGCGTGACGGCCTCAAGCCCGTGCACCGTCGCATCGTCTACGCCATGTACGACGGTGGCTACCGTCCCGACCGCGGCTACAACAAGTGCAGCCGTGTGGTCGGTGACGTCATGGGTCAGTACCACCCGCACGGTGACTCGGCGATCTACGACGCCCTCGTGCGTCTCGTGCAGCCGTGGTCGATGCGCTACCCGCTCGTCGACGGCCAGGGCAACTTCGGTTCGCCCGGCAACGACGGCGCAGCCGCCCCGCGATACACCGAGTGCCGCATGGCGCCCCTCGCGATGGAGCTCGTGCGCGACATCCACGAGAACACCGTCGACTTCGAGCCCAACTACGACGGCAAGACGCTGCAGCCCAGCGTCCTGCCGAGCCGTTTCCCGAACCTGCTCGTCAACGGCAGCGCCGGCATCGCTGTCGGCATGGCGACGCAGATCCCGCCGCACAACCTGCGCGAGGTCGCCGACGCCGCGCAGTGGCTGCTCGCGAACCCCGAGGCCTCGCGTGAGGCACTGCTCGAAGAGTGCCTGCGTCGCATCCCCGGCCCGGACTTCCCGACCGGCGCGCTCATCATGGGCAAGCGCGGCGTCGAGGACGCCTACCGCACCGGCCGCGGCAGCATCACGATGCGCGCCGTCGTCAACGTCGAGGAGATCCAGGGCCGTCAGTGCCTCGTCGTCACGGAGCTGCCGTACCAGGTCAACCCAGACGCGCTCGCCGAGAAGATCGCGATGCTCGTCAAGGACGGCAAGATGGCCGGCATCGCCGACATCCGTGACGAGACGTCCGGCCGCACCGGCCAGCGCCTCGTCATCGTGCTCAAGCGTGACGCGATCGCCAAGGTCGTGCTCAACAACCTCTACAAGCACACGCAGCTGCAGCAGAACTTCGGCGCGAACATGCTCGCCCTCGTCGACGGTGTGCCGCGCACGCTGCCGATCAGTGCGTTCATCCGCTACTGGGTCGAGCACCAGATCGACGTCATCGTGCGCCGCACGCAGTTCCGTCTCGACGAGGCCGAGAAGCGCATCCACATCCTGCGCGGTCTGTTGAAGGCCCTCGACATGCTCGACGAGGTCATCGCCCTCATCCGTCGCAGCCCGACGGTCGACGATGCCCGCACGGGCCTCATCGAGCTGCTCGACATCGACGAGATCCAGGCCAACGCCATCCTCGAGATGCAGCTGCGTCGCCTCGCGGCGCTCGAGCGTCAGCGCATCATCGAGCAGCACGACGAGCTGCAGGCGAAGATCGACGACTACAAGGACATCCTGGCCAAGCCGGAGCGTCAGCGTCAGATCGTCAGCGACGAGCTCGCCGAGATCGTCGAGAAGTACGGCGACGACCGTCGCAGCCAGATCGTGCCGTTCGACGGTGACATGAACATGGAAGACCTCATCCCCGAAGAGGACGTGGTCGTCACCATCACGCGCGGCGGCTACGTCAAGCGCACGAAGGTGAGCGAGTACCGCAGCCAGCGTCGCGGTGGCAAGGGTGTGCGCGGCGCGACGCTGCGCGGTGACGACGTCGTCGGGCACTTCTTCACGACCTCGACGCACGACTGGCTGTTGTTCTTCACGAACGCCGGCCGCGTCTACCGGACGAAGGGCTACGAGCTGCCGGAGGGCTCGCGCGACAGCAAGGGCCAGCACGTCGCGAACCTGCTCGCGTTCCAGCCGGGCGAGCAGATCGCTCAGGTCATGGCGCTGCGCACCTATGCCGACTCGGAGTACCTTCTGCTCGCGACCCGCAACGGCCTCGTCAAGAAGACGCGCCTGTCGGAGTATGACTCGCCGCGTTCGGGCGGCCTCATCGCCGTCAACCTGCGTGACGGCGACGAGCTCGTCGGTGCCGGCCTCGCGACGCACGACGACGACGTCCTGCTCGTCAGCCGCAAGGGCCAGGCCGTGCGTTTCGCTGCGACGGACGACTCACTGCGTCCGATGGGCCGATCGACGTCGGGTGTCACCGGCATGAAGTTCCGAGAAGGCGACGAACTGCTGTCGATGAACGTCGTGCCGAAGGGCGCGAACGAGGTCGAGCGCGGGGCCGACGAGAAGCTGTGCGTCTTCGTCGTCTTCGAGAACGGGCTCGCCAAGCGCACGCCCGTGGAGGAGTACCCGACGAAGGGGCGCGCGACGCTCGGCGTCAAGGTCGCGACGATCTCAGAGCGAGGCGGTGACCTCGTCGGCGCGCTCGTCGTCGAGAACCGTGACGAAGTGATGGTCGTCATGGAGAAGGGCAAGATCGTCCGCTCGGCCGTCGCCGAGGTGCGTGAGACGGGCCGCAACACGCAGGGCGTGCAGTTCGCGACGCCCGGCAAGGGCGACTCGATCGTCGCCGTCGCGCGCAACGCCGAGAAGGATTCTGAGGAAATCGACGATGACGCGGTAGTTTCGGAGACGAACGAGGCCGCGGAGTCAACTCAGGACGCAACGCACGCTACGGACGACGAGTCGGCCTCCACGGAGAACAACGAGTCGGGAGACAGTGAGTGAGTGACTCGCGAGACGCGCGCGCGAAGCTGCCGAAATCTGCCGGGGGCGCCCCCCGAGCGGTCAAGGGCAGTGGTGCAGCGGCGCCAGCCACACGACCCCAGCAGCAGCGCGTGAGCACGCAGGCCGGCCGCGCGCCGGCCTCGTCGGGCCGCGGCGGCGCCCCACGTCGCTCCACGCCGCGCCGAGTGCGCCTGACGCTGTCGCGCGTCGACACGTGGTCGGTGCTCAAGATCGCCTTCCTGTTGTCGGTGGCCGTCGCCATCGCGTCCGTCGTTCTCGTGGCGACGTTGTGGACGGTGCTCGCGGGCATGGGCACCTTCAGCGCGATCAACGACCTGCTGCGGACGCTGGATCGTCAAGGCTCGAAGTTCGACATCCTCGACTACCTCGGGTTCGGCCGCTCGATCTCGTTCAGCATCGTCATCGGCGTGCTCAACATCATCCTCATGACGGCGATCGCGACCCTGAGCGCGTTCCTCTACAACATCTGCGCCTCCCTCGTCGGCGGCGTGCAGCTGACGTTGAGCGACGAGTGATCGCAGCCTGAGCAATCGCGCGACGGGCCTGCCCTCCACGACGGTGGGGCGGGCCCGTCGTCGTCTGCCCAGGCTGGTGGGTGCGGGTCGCAGCTGGCCCGTGGCGACGCGGTGGGATAAGGCGCCGCCCGCGATTTGCGGGCCACGCCTGCGGTGGGTAATCTTACGTCTCGTGCTGATCACGCAGGTGAACGGCACGCACGCGGTGCAGGGGCCTATAGCTCAGTCGGTTAGAGCGCTGTCCTGATAAGACAGAGGTCACTGGTTCAAGTCCAGTTAGGCCCACCACCACTGCCCCTTGATTTCGCCAAGGAGTCGCATGTTCAAGGCACTTCTCGCATCTGCTGCGGCCGCTGCCGCCCTGTATGCGAACAGCGAATACCAGAAGCAGAAGCTGGGCAAGGAGCTGTGGGCGAAGGCCACGCAGGAGCCCGCCACGCAGGCGGCCACCGAACAACCTGGCTGAAAAACCCTCGGGGGTATGGCGCAATTGGTAGCGCACCTGCTTTGCAAGCAGGGGGTTAGGGGTTCGAGTCCCCTTACCTCCACCGAGAACGAAGAGCCCCCCACGGATTCGTGAGGGGCTCTTCGCCGTCCGGTGCCCGCGACGGCGCGGGCAGCGCTCAGAGGAAGGCCAGTGGGTCGAACTCGTCGATCGGGATGACGCGCAGGCGCGGCAGCGTCGCGTTGAACGCCTTGACGTCGTGCTCGAGGTCGAAGAACTCGAGGCCCTGTGCCTCCAGGGGCGAGAAGCCGGCGTTGCGGAACTCCTTGAAGCCGATCAGCCCGACCTTGCGGGAGCCGCCGAGCAGCGGTTCGAGCTGCGGGAGGAAGTCGCCGTCGTGGCTGACGAGCATGACGTCGGCCTGCAGCGTCACGAGGGCGTCCAGCGTCTTCTGGATGGCCATGTCGACCACCTTCTCGCCCTCCGCGCCGGAGAGAGGTATTGGCTGGTAGCCGAGCGCCGTCAGGGCCTGGATGAACGCCATCGGCAGCTCGGGGCCGTTGGCCGCGAGGAAGAACAGCCCCTTGGCGTCCTGGTGCCACTGGCGCTGGGCGAACTTGAGTAGCCTGTCCCAGCGCGGGCGCTCGTCAGGGTGGGGGCGGCGGCCGAGGATCGAGGTGCCGAGCGTGGCATCGATGTTCTCGCCGTCGATGAGGAGGTAGGTGGTGCGCTGAGCCATGGCTCCAACCTAGTCCATGCTGGGCTGACGACGATGGGCCGGTGTTTCACGTGAAACACCGGCCCATCGTCGTCGGGGAAGAGTCAGAGGGACGCGACCGCCTCGTCGACGGGCGTCGTGCCGTTGACGACGACGAACGTCTCTCGGATGGCATGCCCGCTCGTCAGCACCTGCGCGAGCGTGTGGGCGACGTCGCCGCGCGTGATGGGCTGACGCTGCTGGTCGGGGTTGATCGTCACCTGGCCCGTGGGCGCGTCATCGGTGAGCATTCCGGGGCGGACGATGGTCCAGTCGAGGTCGCGGGTACGCAGGTCGGCATCCGCGCCGCCCTTGGCGTAGAGGTAGACCTGGAAGACGCCGGCGTCGACGTTCTCCGGCGCGTCGGAGCCGATCGACGACACCATGACGTAGCGTCGCACGCCCGCCTGCTCCGCAGCGTCGGCGAGCAGCACCGCTCCCATGAGGTCGACGCTCCACTTGCGCGCCCGACCCGATTCCGGGCCGCCACCCGCGGCGAAGACGACGGCGTCGCAGCCGTTGATGACCTCGGCGACGTCGTCGACCGAGGCGTCCTCGAGTGAGATGACGGCGGGCTCCATTCCCGCGGCGCGCAGGTCGTCCGCCTGCTCCGGTGTACGGATGAGGCCGACGACGTCGTGGCCCTCGCCGCTCAACCGCTGCCCGAGCAACCGGGCGATCTGGCCATGTCCTCCTGCAATAGCAATACGCATGCCTCGACACTACTCCTGTGGGCATCAAGCGTCGATCCGTCTCGATGGTTTCATCTACGCGTATCTAATAGATCGAGTACAGCGAGGTAGCAAGCGCTGACATGGTGCTCGTGACGTCGTCACGAGTAGCGACGCGTACGGCCCCGACCAGCACGAGAGGCCCGGACTGGAGCCTTGTCGGTTTGGGGAACGATCGACACGCGCGACAGCCATGCAGACGACGAGGCGGCCATCCCGTACGGGATGGCCGCCTCGTCGTGCCCGATCGCGAGGCCCTCAACGGGGCCTGGCGTC
>NZ_JAGEKQ010000025.1:0-38900 GCF_017565385.1 Dermacoccus sp. NHGro5
TCTTGAACAGCTCCCCCGAAAGACTGGGGTTGAGCAGTTCAAGACCATCACGCATTTCTACGTCCACCACAAAGCCGTGGCCACAAGCCATGGCGTCCACCGTGAATCGTCGCCCGGGCGCACTCCACGGCCACATCAGGGATTCATTGGAACATCGGGTGATCTCCAGTGTTTCCTCACGTCCCGGGGCTAGTGTCGTGCCGTGGTGGAGACGGGGAACAAGAACGAGCGCCTCACGTCGTCGGTCGAGGCGTGCAATCGTTGGCGGGATCATGGGTGGCGGGACAAGGTCGCAACCTGGGCCGGCCGACTGCTCGTGCTGGCGGCGTTCGTCTCTCTCGCCGGAGTGTTCTTCCACCGCAGCGTGATCCTGCGCGTCGTCATGGACGTCCTTGGCTGGGTCAACATCCCGAGTGAGCCCTCCCTGTTCGCCGCCTGCATGGCTCTCGTCCTCGCAGGCGGTATCCGCCGTCGTTTCCGTCCGGCGCACACCGTCCTCGCCGTCGTCATGGGGCTTTCGGTGCTGGACTCGCTCGCCCGTCTCGTGTTCGCGCACCAGGTCACCCAGATGATCAACCGTCTCCACGTGCGTGGCGTCTATCGCGACTGGGCGCAGTTCCAGACGTCGCCGGGTGTGTCCGCAGCCATCCTGGCTCTGAGTGTCACGTCGTTCGTCGTCGTGCTCCTCGCGCGCCCCGCGTTCCGAGCGCGGTTCAGTTCCGGCTCGAAGGCGGCGGCACTCATCAGCCTCATCGGAGGTCTGTTCCTGTCGTTCGTCGTCGCGTTCTTGCTCACACTGTCGTTCCCGCGTGATCTCGACACCCTCGGGCAGAAGTTCGTCTGGTCGGTCCGCAGCACGTTCGGCGTCAGGACACCGCCGGCCAGCCCGGGTTTCGGAGGGCACCACGGGTACGAATGGACCTTCGTCGTCGCGAGCACGGTGTCGACCCTCGTCCTCATCTTCTCGCTGCTCGTCCTCTGGCGTTCGGGCCGCGGCTCCGGGCTCATCGACGCCGACGAGGAACTGCGCATCCGCCGTCTCCTGCTCGAGCACGGCGAGGACGACTCCCTGGGGTATTTCGCCACGCGTCGGGACAAGGCCGTCGTCTTCGCCCCCGACGGCCGCGCCGCCGTCACGTTCCGCAACGAGGGGAGCGTCAGCGTCGCGTCCGCCGACCCCATCGGGCGAGCTGAGTCCTGGGACGACGCCATCGCCGTGTGGCTCGGCCAGTGCCGCGAGCATGGGCTGTACCCCGCCGTCCTCTCCGCCAGCACGAGGGGAGCGCGCGCCTACGTCGAGGCGGGGCTCAAGGCGTGGTCGCTCGGTGACGAGGCCATCATCGACACCGACACTTTCTCCTTGCGCGGGCGCTCGATGCGTCCCGTCCGCCAGGCCGTCACCCGCGTCGAACGCTGCGGTTACACGACCCAGGTACGCCGCCACGACGAACTGGGCGACGACGAACTGGCCGAACTCTCGCGGCTCGCCGACGACTGGCGCGGCAACGAGACCGAGCGCAGATTCTCGATGGCCCTCAACAGGCTTGGTGACCGCGCGGACGGGCGCTGCGTCGTCATCACCGCCCACGACACCCGCGGCGCCGTGCGGGGGTTCCTGTCCTTCGTCCCGTGGGGCTCGCGGGGGCTGTCGCTCGACCTGATGCGCCGCGACCGTCAGGCCGAGAACGGCCTCAACGAGTTCATGGTCGCGCACCTCGCCGAAGCGGCACCCGCCCTGGGCATCCGGCGCATCTCGTTGAACTTCGCAGTCTTCCGCAACGTCTTCGCCGATGCGGACGAGGTAGGCGCTGGCCCCATCACCCGCGTCACGGACAAGGCGCTCTCGATCGCGTCGAAGTTCTGGCAACTGGAGACGCTCTACCGCTCGAACGACAAGTACCACCCCGAATGGGTGCCGCGCTTCCTCTGCTACGACGCCGAGCTCACCGTCCCGCGTGCCGGTTTCGCGATGGGTGTGGCCGAGGGTTTCGTCCCCCTCATCGGGCCGCGGTTGCTCGTCGGGCCCAAGCCGGCCGACCATCAGCCGCCGCGCCCCGAAGCCGTCTTCGTCGAGCGAGTCCAGGCCCTCGAGGCGGACGCACTCACCCCGCGGATGCCCGAGCCGCGCCGCAGCGAACAGCAGCGCGTGCGCCGCGAGAAGCTCGCCCGCATGGAGGCCGGCGGCGTCGAAGGCTACCCCGTCGCAGTGCCGCGCATCGCGCGCATCGAGGACGTCGTCACGGCGCACGGCCGGCTTCCCGCCGATCACCGCACGGGCGAGCGCGTCTCCGTCACGGGGCGGGTGCGGGCCCTGCGCGACTTCGGTGGCGTCAGCTTCGTCGTGCTCGACGAGGACGGCGCCCGCCTCCAGGCGATGGCGACGCGCGACGTCACCCCGGCCGAGAAGTACGATCACTGGCGACACTGGATCGACCTCGGGGACATCGTCTCGGTGACGGGCGAGATCGTCACGTCGAAGCACGCAGAGCTGTCCGTGCACGTCAGCGACTGGCAGATGGCGGCGAAGTGCCTGAGCCCGATCCCCGACCTGCACTCACCGTTCCGCGACCCCGACGCGCGCGTCCGCAACCGCTCGCTCGACCTCATCGTCAACCGTGATTCGATGGACATGCTGCTGCGCCGATCACGCGGTGTGCGGGCGTTCCGTGACGCGTTCGACGCACTCGGGTACACCGAGGTGGAGACGCCGATGCTGCAGGCGGTGCACGGTGGGGCGTCCGCGCGCCCGTTCAAGACTCACATCAATGCTTACGGCATGGATCTGTTCATGCGCATCGCTCCCGAGCTGTACCTGAAGCGGCTCGCCGTCGGCGGCATGCAGAAGGTGTTCGAGCTGAACCGCAACTTCCGCAACGAGGGCGCAGACGCGACCCACAACCCCGAGTTCACCTCGCTCGAGGCCTACGACGCCTACGGCGACTACCTGACGATGCGCGACCTGACGCGCGAGGTGCTCCTCGCCGTCGCGCGGGCCGTCAACGGTGGGGAGTTCGCCGAACGCCTCCGCCCCGACGGCACCATCGAGCGTGTCGACCTGTCGGGGCAGTGGCCGACGATCCCCGTGCACGAAGCCGTCTCCAGGGCCTGCGGGGTGTTGCTGACGTCGGCGTCGTCGCGGGACGAGGTGGCTGCGGTCTGCGCGGCGCACGGCGTCGACGCGCCGCGCGAGAAGAGTGCGGGTGAACTCGTCGTCGAGCTGTACGACGAACTCGTCGAGGGCCAGACCATGTTCCCGACGTTCTACATCGACTTTCCCGTCGAGACGTCACCGCTCACCCGCGCGCATCGCGGCGACCCCAGGCTGTCGGAGCGCTGGGACCTCGTCGCGTTCGGCGCCGAGATCGGCACCGCCTACTCGGAGCTCGTCGACCCGATCGAACAGCGAAAGCGCCTGACGGAGCAGTCCCTCAAGGCCGCGGCCGGTGACGTCGAGGCGATGTCGCTCGACGAGGCGTTCCTCAGCGCTCTCGAGTACGCGATGCCGCCGACGGGTGGGCTCGGCATCGGCGTCGACCGCTCCATCATGATGATGCTCGGTGCGCCGATCCGTGCGACGCTCGCGTTTCCGTTCGTGCGCCCTCAGGGTTGATCACCCTTGTCGAGCGACATGCCTAGTGTGACGAACTTTACACAAAGGTTACACAGGGGAGACACACAGCGCATTCCAAGGGGCATGATCGAACACGGCGCCACACGCTCGTGGACGCGCGGTTCACCAGGCCATCCAGGGAGTACGCATGAAGAAGACCATCGGCGCCGTGGGCGCTGCGTTCAGCCTGCTGGGCGTCGGGCTGTCGGCCCCCGTCACGGCGGCGAGTTCCGTTCCCGCTCAGGGCGCGACGCCCACTGCGGACGCCTCCTCGTCCTACACCCCGCCGCCGGTCACCTGGGGTACCTGCGCGAACGCGCGCCTGAGCAAGGCCGGCGCCCAGTGCGGATTCGTCCAGGTGCCCCTCGACTACGCCAAGCCCAAGGGCGAGAAGATCAAGATCGCCGTCTCCCGCATCAAGCACAAGACGAGCGACGCCAAGAAGCAGGGCATCATGCTCGTCAACCCAGGTGGCCCGGGCGGCTCCGGTCTGACGCTGTCGCGCCTCGGCGGCGCCGTGCCCAACAAGGGCGGCGACCCGTACGACTGGATCGGCTTCGACCCGCGCGGCGTGGGCTCCAGCGTCCCGACCCTGGCCTGCGACGGCAACTACTTCGGCTACAACCGCCCTGACTACCGGGTGACGAAGGCCGGCACGTCGCAGGCCTGGCTGAAGAGGTCGGCCGCCTACTCCGCGTCGTGCTCCAAGGCTGCCGGTGCGAAGCTCATGCCGCACATGAAGACGATCGACAACGTGCGCGACATGGACTCGATCCGCAAGGCGCTCGGTGAGAAGCAGATCAACTTCTACGGCTTCAGCTACGGCACGTACCTCGGCCAGGTCTACGCCACGATGTTCCCGAAGCAGACGCGTCGCATGGTCATGGACGGTGTCGTCGACCCGCGCGACGTCTGGTACGACGCGAACCTCAACCAGGACATCGCGTTCGACAAGAACATGGACGTCTTCTTCGACTGGGTCGCGGGCAACGACGCGACGTACCACCTCGGCACGAGCGGCAAGGCCATCAAGAAGCAGTGGTATTCGATGCGCGACAAGCTCGCGAAGAAGCCCGCAAACGGCAAGATCGGACCTGACGAGTGGACCGACGCCTACCTCAACGCCGGTTACTACGTCTTCGGCTGGGAGGACGACGGCGCCGCCCTGGCCGCTGCGCTGCAGAAGGGTGACTTCGGCCCGGCGACCGCGCTGTACGACGACGCCAACGGCTCCGGGCCGGGCTCGGACAACAGCTACGCGGTCTACCTCGGCACGCAGTGCACCGACGTCAAGTGGTCGAACGTGTGGAGCAAGTGGCTCTCGGACAACTCGAAGGTCGACAAGAAGGCGCCCTTCGAGACGTGGGCGAACGCCATGTTCAACCTCCCGTGCACGAGCTGGCCGGTCAAGGCGACGAACGCGCAGGCCATGAAGATCGACGGTTCGAAGGTCGGGCCGGTGCTCCTCATCGCCGAGACCCACGACGGTGCGACGCCGTTCCCGGGCGCGCTCGAGGTGCGCAAGCGCTTCCCGAAGAGCGCTCTCATCGAGGGCGTCGGTGGAACGACGCACTCCGGTTCGCTCAATGGCATCGCCTGCACGGACGACAAGATCTCCGCCTACCTCCTCACCGGCGCGATGCCCGCGCGGACGGGTGGACCGGGCCACGCCGACGTCGAGTGCGACCCCGTGCCCCAGCCGGAGCCCGGCCCCGCCAACGAGGTGACGGACAGCGCGTCCAGCACGAAGAAGAAGCACCACCACGTCCAGCAGCGTGAGGGCATGCAGGCCGACCTGCGCTCGAGCCTGCAGAAGGTCGCCACCGTCGGCGCTCGCTGACGCACGGTTGGTCTGACGGACGCTGGTCTGACGCGTCCTGACGGCGAAGGGCCGCGATCATCCTCTTCGGATGGTCGCGGCCCTTCGTCATGCTCGCGCCGAGCGGCGCGGAGGGTGTCTCAGTGACGCAGCGCCTTGCGGGCCAGAGCGTTGCCGATGAACTGGGCGATCTGAACGAAGACGATGATGACGACGACGGCGGCCCACGTCACGGCCCAGTCGTAGCGGCGGTAACCGTAGGACAGGGCGAAGTCACCGATGCCGCCGCCGCCCATGGCGCCGACGACGGCCGTCATGTCGATGACCGCGACGAGCGCGAACGTGTAGCCGAGGATCAGCGGCGCCAGCGCCTCGGGGATGAGCACGGTGCGAATGATGCGCCACGGACTCGCCCCCATCGCCTGCGCCGCCTCGATGACGCCGGGGTCGACGCTCACGAGGTTCTGCTCGACGATGCGGCTGATGCCGAAGGTCGAGGCGATCGTCAGCGGGAAGATCATCGACTTCGCACCGATCGTCGAGCCCGTGACGGCGAGCGTCAACGGCCCGAGAGCGGCGGCGAAGATGATGAACGGGATCGGTCGGATGATGTTGACGAGGACGTTGAGCACCGTGTGCAGAACTCGGTTCTCGAGGATGCCGCCGCGTCGTGTGGTGTTGAGCAGCACGCCGAGGGCGAGGCCGAGCAGGCCGCCCATGATGATCGTCGCGCCGACCATGAGCAGCGTCTCGCCCACCGCGGTGACGATCGTGGGGCGCAGCGCCTCCCAATCGGTTGCGGGCATCATGCGGCGACCTCCTCGACGTCGGCGGCGAGACGCAGTTCGTCGAGCACGGTGGTGACGGCGTCGTCGTCGCCGCGCAGGGCGAGCGTCAACGTCGTCAGGGTGTCGTCCTTGAGCGGTGTGAGGCCGCCGTGCACGATCTCCGGTTCGACGCCGTGTGCGGACATGCGGGCCAGGACACGGCCGAACTCGCGCGGGTCGTGAACCGTCAGCGTCGCGAGGTGCCCGTCGTGGGCAGCGCGCAGCCGGGCGCTCTCGCGTGCGTCGGGCACGTTCCGCAGGGTGGCGTCGACGAGGCGGCGCGTCGCGTCCGCCTTCGGCGCGCCGAGGACGTCGACGGTGCGCCCGGACTCGACGATGCGGCCGGCCTCGAGGACGACGACGTCGTCGGCGAGTTCGCGCACGACGTCCATCTCGTGGGTGATGACGACGATCGTCACGCCGAGCTCGTCGTTGACGCGGCGCAGCAGCGCGAGGACGTCCTTCGTCGTGTCGGGGTCGAGCGCGGACGTGGACTCGTCGGCGAGCAGGATCTCCGGGTTCGTCGCGAGCGCACGGGCGATGCCGACGCGCTGCTTCTGCCCGCCGGAGAGCTCGTCGGGGTAGGCCCACGCCTTCTCGGTGAGCCCGACGAAGCTGAGCAGCTCGGTGATGCGCGCCTCCTGGCGCGCCTTGTCCCAGTCGGCGACCTCGAGGGGGTAGGCGACGTTGGCGTACACCGTGCGCGAGCGGATGAGGTTGAACTGCTGGAACACCATGCCGATGCGACCGCGCAGCTCGCGCACCTGCTTCGCGGACAGCGACGCGAGGTCGACGCCGTCGATCTCGACGTGGCCGCGCGTCGGCGTCTCCAGGCCGTTGATGAGACGTACGAGGGTGCTCTTACCTGCGCCGGAGAAACCGATGACGGCGACGATGCGTCCGCGCTCCACCTGCGTCGTGATGCCGTCGAGAGCCGTCACCCGGCTCTTGCCGCGGGTGAACGTCTTGCCGACGTCGTGGAAGGCGACGGCGGGCGGGGTGGCACTCGCCGGCGCGGCGGCCTTCGTCAGTGTGGGGGAGGGGCCCGTCACTTCGATCCCTTCGCCTTGATCTGGGCCTCGAGGTTCGCGAGGATGCCCTGCAGCTCGGAGGCGGAGTTGTTCACGAGGACGCTCGTGCCCTTCGTGCGCTCCTCGATGAGCTTCTCGACGCTCGGGTCGTGGTAGGCCTTGACGAACTTGGCGTAGTCGGCGTTGTCCTTGTCCGCGGCGCGCGCGACGACGACGTTGATGTACGGCTTCGACGAGGCCGCATGCGGGTCGTCCTTGAACAGGGCCTTGCTCGGGTCGAGCTTCGCGTCCGCGGCGAAGTTGTTGTTGACGATCGCGCCGTCGACGGACGGCAGCGCGGCCGCGGTCTGCTCGGCGTTGACCGCTGTGACGGTGACCTTCGAGGCGCCAGCGTCGATGTCGGCCGGGGTCGACAGCGAGGTGCCACCACCCTTGAGCTTCAGCAGTCCGGCGCTCTGCAGCAGCAGCAAGGCGCGCGCCTGGTTCGTCGGATCGTTGGGGATGGCGATCTTGCCGCCCTGGGGGAACTGGCCGACGCTCGTGTGCTTCTTCGAGTACAGCGCCAGCGGGACGATGTACGTCGCCCCGATGGGCGTGAGGTTCTGCTTCGCCTTGGTGTTGTAGTCGGCGAGGAATTGCAGGTGCTGGAACTGGTTGAGGTCGACCTGGCCCTCGGAGAGCGCGGGGTTGGCCTGGGTGTAATCAGAGAAGTTGACCGGTTCGATGTCGAGGCCGTACTTGTCCTTGCCCACCTTGACGAGCTGGTTCCAGTACGGGTCCGACGCCTCCGTCGTGCCCACCTTGAGGTGGGTCAGCTTGTCGTCACTGCTCCCGCCGAGCACCTTGGCCCCGATGCCGGCGGCCAGCGCGACGACGAGGACGCCGGCGCCGATCGCGACGTACTTGCCGGTGTTGTTCTTCGGTTTCGGGGGCAGGGCGGTCGCGCCGTTCTCGGCGCTCGTGGCGTCATGCGTGGACGAGGCGGGCGTCGAGGTCTCGTCGGCGGGGGTGTGCTTGTCGGTCATGATCTCTCCTGGTGAGGCGGCAAGGATGCGAATGCGCGGAGCTGGCGCGGATGCGCGGAGTCAGCGCGAAGGCGGGGGCGCCGGGGTGGGGCGCGGTGCGCGGTGTCGTGCGGGGCATGCCTTTCGGGGCCTGGGCAGCGCAACGGAAGGCTCACGAGGATGCCGTCACGTTGGGTGCCGAGCGTGCTTGCCGCGTGGTCGACGCGGCCGGGTCATCACCTGGAGCACCCCGCCACGCGTGTGAGGGTTGCCGTCCGACCAGCCAGGGCTTTGCATCGGATCTCTTGACCAGCAGCGAGATTAGAGCCGCGCGCGACAAAGCGTCAAGTCGTGGCACTGGAGATGAGACGTGGGCGAAGATTGTGACGTGCGACACGCGGCGTGGCTGATGCGGCGTCTTTCGCCGTCGAGGCTCGGGTGAGTGATTTCTTCACACAGCTTGGACGATCGTCTAGGTGGGTGATGAGTGTGACGTCGGCCACGCGCCGAGGGCCCCGGCGTCGTGTTCGACGACGTCCCACCCGGGCAGCACTTCGGTGACGTCCTGACCCAGCCGGACGCCACGTGCTCGGCTGGTTCGAGCGTGCGGGCGGTCTTCCGCGGCGGCCACCCGAAGAATGACTTACGCACGATGGGCACGTTCGTCAAGGTGCAGCGTCAGGTCGGCTCGTCGTGGGTCGACGTCCTCGACGACCACGACTGGGACACCTCGTACGTCTGGTCGCGCGAGGGCGTCTCGTACTCGCGATGCACCGTGGAGTGGCGCATACGTCGCGGCACGCCCGCAGGCACGTATCGCCTCGTGCAGCAGGGCAACTGGAAGAACGGCTGGAACGGCAAGGTCAGTGCCTACACCGGAACGAGCCGGGCCTTCCAGGTGCGCTGAGACGGCCGGTGCGCCGCGGTGGCCGGTTGATCGGCCACCGGCTCAGCGGCCGCCGTGCATGTCGTCGTCAGCGTGGCGGGAGGACGTCCGTCTGCGCGGGCAGGTCGGCGACGCCGACGGGGCACGTGACGCCCTTGAAGCCGTGGTTGCAGTAGCCGCCAGGGTGCTTGGACAGGTACTGCTGGTGGTACAGCTCCGCCGGCCAGAAGGGGCCCGCCTCGTCCGCCGGGCGCATCTCGGTCGTGATGGCGCCGCGACCCGCGTCGTCGAGTGCCTCCTGGAAGAGCGCGGACGTCTCGCGGGCAGCGCGCTCCTGCTGCGGCGTCGTCCAGTAGATCGCCGAGCGGTACTGCGTGCCGACGTCGTTGCCCTGCCGGTTCGCGGTCGTCGGGTCGTGGTTCTCCCAGAACGCCTTGAGCAGCTCGCGTTCGGACACGCGCGACGGGTCGTAGGCCACCATGACCGTCTCGGTGTGGCCCGTGCCGCCGCCACAGACATCTTCGTATGTCGGCTCGGTGGCGTGGCCGCCCATGTACCCGACGGCCGTGGTGACGACGCCCGGAATCTTCCAGAAGATGCGTTCGGCGCCCCAGAAGCAGCCCATCGCGACGTACAGGGTCGCCGAGCCGTCGGGCAGTTCGGAGAACATCGGCACGTCGAGGACGTCGTGCAGGTCGCTCGCCTCGGGCGTTCGGGTGTGCTTTCGAGTGAACATGAGGTGCCTTTCCTCGGGTTCCGAGACAACACCGCCGGCGGTCGAGGCATTCCGGCCCGAGCCTCCGCCGGCATGAACGGGTTGTCGCACGATCCAGGCGGACGCGCCGAAAAACCGGTTGCGTACGCAGCTGGTGCTGAGTGCAATGTCGCCATGCGCATTCGTCAGATCGGCCCGTCCGCCCCGCTGTTCGACGCCTGGGCGCAGGTGTTCATGACGGTGGGCCACGAGCAGTGGGGCAAGCACACGACCGCCTACCCCGCCGACGAGCTGCGCGCCATGTGGGGCAAGGAATCCGAGACGCGTCATGCGTTCGTCGCCGTCGAGGGGGAAGCCTCGTGCGACGACGACGCCGTTGGGGGAGCAGCCGACATCCAGGATGATGGCGTGGACACAGCAGCTGGCGTCGTCGGTGCCGCCGAGCTCGTCCTGCCGCGCCGCGACAACACCCGCCTCGCGTTTCTCCACCTCGACGTGCTGGCTCCCGCGCGACGACGGGGTGTCGGCTCGGCGTTGCTCTCAGCCGCGGAGGAGATCATGCAGGACGAGGGACGTACGACGGTCCTCGTCGAGACGCAGACGCCCGTCGGCCAGCCTGACGCCGCAGGCGCCTTCCTCGCTGCCCGAGGGTTCGCTCAGGCCCAGACGTGCGTGCGCAACGCTCAGCGTCTGCCGGTGAGCGACGCCGTCGCCGCACAGATGCGTGCCGCCCTCGCGTTCGACGACGAGTATGTCGTCGAGACGGCCGTCGACGACCTCCCGTCGCAGTGGCTCGAGGAGCGGGCCCGTTTCGGAGCGATGATGTCGACCGACACCCCGCTCGGTGACGTTGCGATCGAACCGGAGACGTGGGATGCCGCGCGGGTGCACGAGCTGTTCGACACCGCACGCGCTCAGGGCCGACGCGTCGTCGAGGCCGTGGCGTGGCACCGACCGAGCGGGCAGATGGCCGCGTTCACGCACGTCAGCGTTCCCGCGGAGACGCCTTGGATCGCCTACCAGGACGACACCCTCGTCGACGCCGCGCACCGTGGGCGCCGGCTCGGCTACCGGGTCAAGGCTGCGGTGTCGCTGCTGCTGGCGCAGGTCGCGCCGGGCGTCGAGGTGCAGCGCACCTGGAACGACGAGACGAACACCCACATGCTGCGGATCAACTCCGAGCTCGGCTACGAACGCGAGGGCACGATGATCGAATGGCAGAAGAGGCTTGCATGAGCCCGTCCGGTGCGCCCGTACGCGAGGTGCTCGGCATCGAGGTGACGCACGAGCAGCTGCTCCAGTGGCGCGCTTGGACGATGCCGGTCGATCAGCCGTTCGTCGTGCCCCGCAGCGTCGCGCACGACCTCGGCCTGCGCGACGAGCCCGAGCGGGTGACGTTCGAGCTCAAGGACACGTTCCTGCTGTACGGCGTGGACGACCAAGCCATCTGCTGGCTCGATCGCGCGGCGGCACGCGCCTTGCCTGCGTCTCTGAGGCGAGCGCAACCCACGCGTCACCTCTGGCGTAGCGGTGACGACGCGTCGGCCATCGCGCGCGACCTCGAGCGCGTCGTGGCATACGTCGTCGAGGGGCTGCGCGCGAGTCGTCATCGCGAGATCACCCAGCGGGCCTGGGCCAACATCGACGCCGTGCTGCCAGGCGCCCGTGAGATCGCGGGGACGTTCCCGCGCGCCAGCGGGCCCAACTGCTTCGGTGCCGTTCTCGCCGCGGCCGGCGTGGACGGCGCACGTGAGGAGTGGATGCAGCGCGAGCCGATCGAGGCGTGGCTGCGAGAGCGGACGCGGTTGCTGCCGCGTCATGACACCGACGACGGCCTTGGTGTCGTCCATGTCTGGCGCAACCCCGACGGCCTGATCGACCACGCGGCCGTCAGCCTGGGTGGTGGCTACGCGCTCCACAAGCCGTCGTGCGGATGGATGTCGCCGGCCAAGGTGCTGACGACGCGGGAACTCATGACGAGCGCCCGCGTTCCCGGGCGGCGCGTGCGCCGTCATCGTCTGCCGTGACGCCGTGATCGGGACGAATGGGCGGGGCGCGTGCGCACTCGGTAACCTGGGGCGCGTGACCGACGTGCTGACGATGCAAGATGCCCTGTTGACGCTGCAGAAGTACTGGACCGACCGCGGATGCATGGTCGTGCAGCCCTACAACACCGAGGTCGGTGCGGGGACGATGAACCCCAACACCGTCATGCGCGTGCTCGGGCCCGAGCCGTGGCACGTCGCGTACGTCGAGCCCTCCGTGCGCCCCGACGACAGCCGCTACGGCGAGAACCCGAACCGGCTGCAGACGCACACGCAGTTCCAGGTCATCCTCAAGCCCGACCCGGGCAACCCGCAGGAGCTCTACCTCGGCTCGCTCGAGGCGCTCGGCATCGACCTCGACGCGCACGACGTGCGCTTCGTCGAGGACAACTGGCAGCAGCCCGCCATCGGCGCGTGGGGCCTGGGTTGGGAGGTCTGGCTCGACGGCATGGAGGTCACGCAGTTCACATACTTCCAGCAGGTCGTCGGGCAGAACCTCGAGCCTGTCGCCGTCGAGCTGACGTACGGCATGGAGCGCATCCTCATGGCGCTGCAGGGCGTCACGCACTTCAAGGACATGGCGTACGCCGAGGGCATCAGCTACGGCGAGGTGTTCGCGCAGAACGAGTACGAGATGTCGCGCTACTACCTCGACGACGCCGACGTCGACGCGGCCCGCGCGTTCTTCAAGGAGTACACCGACGAGGCTCAGCGCCTCATCGACGCACGCCTGCCGGTGCCGGCGTGGACGTACGTGCTCAAGAGCTCGCACGCGTTCAACATCCTCGACAGCCGCGGCGCCGTCTCCACGACGGAGCGTGCGCGCTCGTTCTCCCTCATGCGCCGCCTCGCTCGCGAGACCGGTGCACTGTGGACCGAGCGTCGCGCCGAACTCGGTCACCCGCTGCTCAAGGGCGACGCGGCGACGTCACGCGTGCGTGAGCTGGCGGAGGCGGCCGCGTCGGCGCCCAACGTCACCCAGCCCGTCGAGGAGCCCGAACCGGCGCCCACCGCAGCCGAACTCGGCGACGCGCCGCAGACGTTCACGTTCGAGATCGGCGTCGAGGAGATGCCGCCGCACGTGCTCGACGCGACGATTCCCGCCGTGCGTGACGCCGTCACGTCGGCGCTCGCCGGCACCCGCCTCGAGCACGGCGACGTCGCCGTCGTCGGCACGCCGCGCCGCATCGTCGTCACCGTGCCCGGGGTCAGCGCGCACGAGCCGGACTCCGAGACCCTCGCCAAGGGCCCGAAGGTCGCGGCCGCCTACAAGGACGGTGCGCCGACGAAGGCCCTCGAGGGCTTCGCGCGCGGCAAGGGCGTCTCCGTCGACGACGTCGTCACCGCCGAGTTCGACGGTGCCGAGCACGTCGCCGTCAAGCAGACGCAGACGGGGCGCGGTGTGCTCGAGGTGCTCGGGGAGATCGTCGCCGACGTCGTCTCCGGCCTACGCAGCGACAAGAACATGAAGTGGAACGACCCGCAGCTGACGTTCAGCCGCCCGATCCGCTGGGTCGTCGCGCTGTGGGGCAAGCACGTCGTCCCCGCGACGGTGGGCTCACTCACCACGGGCCGCACGACGTACGTCGCGCGCACCGCAGCGCAGCCGCACGTCGACGTCGCCGCTGCCGACGAGCTCGTCCCGACGCTCGAAACGGCCGGTTTGGTGCTTGACCCGACCGCGCGACGCCGGCAGGTCGTCGACGGTGCCCTGGCGCTCGCGGAGAGCGTCGGCGGCACGATCGACATCGACGGCGAGGCGAGCCTCGTCGACGAGATCACGAACCTCGTCGAGGAGCCGCACGGTGTGCTCGGCACCTTCGAGGAGCGCTACCTCGAGCTGCCCGAGCAGATCCTTACCACCGTCATGCGCAAGCACCAGCGCTATCTGCCGGTGCGCGACGCCTCCGGCACGCTCATGCCGTACTTCGTCACGATGGCCAACGGCTCGATCGACGACGACGTCGTGCGCGCCGGCAACGAGTCCGTGCTGCGGGCCCGCTATGAGGACGCGGCGTTCTTCTGGGAGGCCGACCTCAAGGTTCCGCTCGACGACTTCCGCGCGCAGATCGACAAGCTGACGTTCGAGAACCGTCTCGGTTCGTTCGCGCAGCGTGCGGACCGCATCAAGGACGTGTCGACGAAACTCGCTGCGTCCGTTGAACTTACGGGCGATGAGCAGGCAACGTTGTCGCGCGCCGGTGCGCTCGCGAAGTTCGACCTGTCGACGGCGATGGTCGTCGAACTGTCGAGCCTCGCCGGAACGATGGCGCGCGAATACGCCCTGAAGGCGGGGGAGGCCCCGGCTGTGGCCGATGCCCTGTTCGAGATGGAGAAGCCGCGCTCGGCGGGCGACTCGCTGCCCTCCTCGACGCCGGGCGCGCTGCTCGCGCTGGCCGACCGGTTCGATCTGCTCACCGCGATGTTCGCCATCGGCGCGAAGCCGACCGGCTCGTCCGACCCGTTCGCGCTGCGCCGCGCGGCGCTCGGCGTCGTGTCGATCCTGCGCGGTGTGCCGGCCGTGGCCGCCATCAGCGTGAGCGACGGTCTCGACGCTGCCGCCGCGCGACTGCGTGAGCAGGGCGTCGAGGTCTCGGGCGAGGCGCTCGCATCGGCTCTCGAGTTCGTCGAGGGCCGCTTCGGCCAGCAGCTGCGCGACGAAGGCGTCTCGGCGGCGCTCGTCACGGCCCTCAGCCCGAGCGCCGGAACGCCCGGTCGCGCGGCCGCGGTGCTCGCCGACGTCGAGGCTCTGCGCGATGACGAGGCGTTCCGCGCCCTCGTGCAGGTGACGCAGCGCATCACGCGCATCGTGCCTGCGGGCACCCAGCCGGGCTTCGATGTGTCCGTGCTCACCGACGAGGCCGAGAAGACGCTGGCTCCGCTCGTCGAGGCACTGCCCGACCACTCGGGTGACTCGCTGACGCAGTGGTTCGCGGACGCCTCGGGTCTCACCGAGCCGCTCAACAGGTTCTTCGACGACGTCCTCGTCATGGCTGACGACGAGGCGCTCAAGGCCGCTCGCCTCGGCCTGCTGCAGAGCGTCATCGCCAAGGCGCCGGCCGGCATCGACTACAAGGAACTCGACCGGGCGCTCGACGTCTGACCCGAGCGAACCCGATGGCCTCACCCCGTGTCGACGAGGTGGGGCCATCGTCGTGTCCCCATTCGCCGTGTGCAGTGCGGCCTCGGTGCCGGATTCACACGACTTTCGGGGTTGCCGGTGCGCAGCACTAGGCTTGTCGGCATGACGCACGACAACGAGAACGCAGACCTCTCCGACCTCTCGACCCTCGGTTTCACGACCCGCGCGATCCACGCGGGGCAGGAGCCCGACCCGCGCACGGGCGCGGTCGTTCCGGCCATCTACCAGACCTCGACCTACAAGCAGGACGGCGTCGGCGGTCTGCGTGAGGGCTACGAGTACAGCCGCTCGGCCAATCCGACGCGCACGGCGCTCGAGGAGTGCATCGCCGCTCTCGAGGGCGGCGCCAAGGGTTTCGCGTTCGCCTCCGGTCTCGCGGGCTCGGACACCGTCATCCGCTCGATCCTGCGCCCGGGTGAGCACATGGTCATCCCCACCGACGCCTACGGCGGCACCTACCGCCTCGTCGACAAGGTGACGAAGAGCTGGGGCGTCGAGTACTCGACGGCACCCATCGCCGACGTCGACGCCGTGCGCGCCGCCGTCACCGACAAGACCAAGCTGATCTGGGTGGAGACTCCGACCAACCCCAAGCTCGGCATCGCCGACATCACGGCGCTCGCGGCCGTCGCGCACGAGGCGGGCGCACTGCTCGTCGTCGACAACACGTTCGCCTCGAGCTACCTGCAGCAGCCGATCGCGCTCGGCGCCGACATCGTCGTGCACTCGACGACGAAGTACTCGGGCGGCCACTCCGACGTCGTCGGGGGAGCGGTCGTCGTCGCGAAGAACATCGGCGTGCCCGAGTTCGAAGACGCCGCGGAGCGCATCGGCTTCCACCAGAACGCGATCGGCGCCATCTCCGGTCCGTTCGACAGCTGGCTGACGTTGCGCGGTCTCAAGACGCTGTCGGTGCGCATGGAGCGTCACTGCGCCAACGCCGAGAAGATCGTCGAGTTCCTGGCGAGCCGTGATGACGTCACGAAGATCTACTACCCGGGCCTCGCCTCGCACCCGGGCCACGACGTCGCCGTCAAGCAGATGAAACGCTTCGGCGGCATGGTGAGCTTCGAGGTGGCCGGCGGCATGGAGCGCGCGCTCGAGGTCTGCAATGCCACGAAGATCTTCACCCTCGGCGAGAGCCTCGGCGGCGTCGAGTCGCTCATCGAGCACCCGGCGAGGATGACGCACGCCTCCGTCGCCGGCACGGACCTCGAGGTACCGGCCGCCCTCATCCGTCTCTCCGTGGGCATCGAGGAGGCCGACGACCTCGTCGCCGACCTGCGAAACGCACTCGACTCCACGCGATGACGGGTGTCGTCGTGCGCCTCGTCCTCGCGGGCGTGGCGCTCGTCGCGGCGCTGTACCTGCTGCGTCGCGCCCGGGCGGCGCGCGCCGCGTGGGCGCGCGACGAGGCCGGCATCACGCGGGCGGAGCGGTGGTGGGCCGACACGCAGGGCGGCCCGTTCGACCAGGACCGCCCCGAGCCTCCGGCCGACGTCGTCGCCCACCTCGGGGCGCGGGGCCCGCGCACCGATCTGCGTCGGCCACGGCCGGCCCAGGCCGAATGGGTCTGGGGCTGGCTGCTGCTCGGCGTCAGCGCGCTGCTGGCCATCTCCGTCGCGGCGCAGGTGACGACTGGCACCGTCTGAGGCGGACCAGCCGGCCGCGCACACCGGAGCCGGCGCACGCGTCGCGTCGGATGCACGAAGAGGGCAACCCCACCACGGGGCTGCCCTCTTCGTGTCGTGCCGAACGATGCGTCAGCCGGCGTACGGCTTCGCGTCGACGATCTTGACCTCGATCGTCTTGCCGTTCGGGGCGTCGTAGGAGGTCTCCTCGCCGACCTTCTTGCCCATGATCGCCTCACCGAGCGGCGACTGCTCGGAGTAGACGTCGATGTCGGCGTCCCCGGCGATCTCACGGCTGCCGAGCAGGAACGTCTCGGTGTCACCGAACATCTCGACGGTGACGACCATGCCGGAGTCGACGATGCCGTTGTCCTTCGGTGCCTCCCCGACGACGGCGTCGCGCAGCAGCGACTCGAGCTGGCGGATGCGGGCCTCCATCTTGCCCTGCTCCTCCTTGGCGGCGTGGTAGCCACCGTTCTCCTTGAGGTCGCCCTCCTCGCGCGCGGCTTCGATGCGCTTCGCGATGTCGGAACGGCCCTCTCCCTTGAGGTGCTCGAGTTCCGCCGAGAGACGGTCGTATGCGTCCTGCGTCAGGAAGCTGGAGGAGGTGGTGGTCTCGCTCACGGTCTTCTCCTTGCTGTGCTTTCGGGTCTCGCACGGTCTCCCGCACGAAAGAACAAGGCCAAGACGCTGCGGTGTCCGCCGGCGGCGGTGCGCGTCTCAGCCCAGGTGAAACCACCATTCTAGCGCCATGGCGCGAGAACGCACGTCGTCGACGGCTCTTGCGCGCGTCGTCAGCGACAGAGTGTGCCGCGGCATCGACGCCGCGACGTCACTCGGCCTGAGCCTTCTCGCCGGTGTAGTGACACTCCTTGACGGTGCCCGAGACGGCGCGCGACGTGGTGCGCACGACGTCGGTGTACGTCGTCGAGTCGTAGGGGCTCGGCTTGAGCGAGACCGACTTCGAACCGAGGACATCGCGGCGGTCATTGAGCGCGATGAGCGTGCAGGTCACCGGCTTGTCCTTGTCGCTGGGGATGACGTCCCAGCTCACCTGGATGCGATCGTCGGAGAGCACCTTGAAGCCGTGTTGGTTCGCGGTGACCGTGTTCGACGTCCACTGGATGCCGAACCAGATGCAGAACGCCGTCATGAGGACCACGCCGAGCGTGCCGATGATCCACCACTTGCGTTGTTCGGCCCGTGGGCGTTCGAGGGGCACTCGCTCTCCTTTGTCACAATGGGTGCTTCGCGGGTTCGCCTGCGGAGCAGTTCAACAGGTCTCACGATACGAGGTGTCAGGTGGCAGGCGGATTCCGGCTCATGGCGGTGCATGCGCACCCCGACGACGAATCGAGCAAGGGCGCAGCGACGATGGCGCGCTACCTCGCCGAGGGGGACGACGTCACCGTCGTCACCTGCACCGGCGGCGAACGTGGTGACGTGCTCAACCCGCGCCTCGTCGACGACCCGCAGGTCAAGAGTGACCTCGTCGCGCTGCGTCGCGCGGAGATGGCGAAGGCGCGCGAGGTCGTCGGCTTCGAGCACGTCTGGCTGGGCTTCGTCGATTCGGGTCTACCCGAGGGGGACCCGCTGCCGGCGCTGCCCGACGGATGCTTCGCGTTGGAGCCGCTCGACATCACCGTAGAGGCGCTCGTACGGGTCATCCGTGAGCGCCGCCCCCACGTCGTCACGACGTACGACGAGAACGGCGGTTACCCGCACCCGGACCACATCATGACGCACGTCGTGACGATCGCCGCCGTTCGCGCGGCGGGCGACCCGGACGCCTACCCGCACGCCGGTGCGCCGTGGCAGCCGCTCAAGGTCTACTACGACCGCACCTTCACCCGCGCGAAGCTGAGCGCCTACCACGAGGCCCTCGTGAAGGACGGGCGCGATTCGCCGTACCCCGAATGGCTGGAGCGCCGCAGCGACCGGCCCGAGGGGCGCGTCACGACGCGGGTGCGCTGCGATGAGTGGTTCGACGTGCGCTCGCGCGCGTTGCTCGCCCACGCGACGCAGATCGACCCCGATGGCATGTTCTTCGCGCTCGACGCGCGCGAGCAGGGCGAGGCGTGGCCGACAGAGGAATGGGACCTCGCACTGAGCGCGGTGCCGCTCACCCCGGACGAGGACGACCTGTTCGCCGGGCTCGGATCACCCGAGCAGGCGGATGCACTCGCGACGAGCGGCGCTGTCACAATGGTGATCGACGACGTCGTCGAACGGAAGGAACACTGATGGGCGGCAACGAATCCGTCGAGGTCACCGCAGGCATCTGGGGTTTCCTCGTGCTCTTCGGCCTGGCGCTCGCGTGCTGGTTCCTGTTCCGTTCGATGAACACGCACCTGCGCAAGATGACGTTCACCGAACGCGAGCAGAGCGTCGGCGCACGCGAAGCAGACTCCGCGCCGCGAGGGGACGACGACCCGATCGGCAGCGCACAGCACTGATCGTCGCGGCGCCGGGGCAGGCCACCTGCTCCGGCGTTGCTATCGTCAACCCAGCGCCACACCACGAGGAGGCAGCCATGCGCGGACCGGGCGACGTGCTGTACACCGCCTACGAGCGCCAACTCGTCAAGGGCCTGCCTCCCGAGCGTCTCCCGCGTCACGTCGGCCTCATGCTCGACGGAAACCGTCGCTGGGCGAAGAAGAGGGGCGCGAACACCGCGCACGGTCACAAGGCGGGCGCCGACAACATCGAACCGCTGCTCACGTGGTGCGAGGAGCTCGGCATCGAGGTCGTGACGCTGTGGTTGCTGTCGACCGACAACCTCAAGCGCAGCGAGACCGAGCTCGCGCCACTGCTCGCCATCATCGAGGACGTCGTCGACGAACTCTCCGCAGCCGGCAACCGCCGGTTCAACCTCGTCGGCGCCCTCGGGCTGCTGCCGGAGGCGACGCGCACCCGGCTGGAGAACGCCGTCAGCGCGACGCAGGACGGCGACGGAATGGTCGTCAACATCGCCGTCGGGTACGGCGGGCGTCAGGAGATCGTCGACGCTTTCCGCGCCATCCTGCTCGACGCGGCCGAGCGCGGTGAGGACATGACGCAGCTCGCGCAGCGTCTGACGATCGACAGCGTTGGCGACTACCTCTACACGAAGGGCCAGCCCGACCCGGATCTCGTCATCCGCACCTCGGGGGAGCAGCGCCTCGGCGGCTTCCTGCTGTGGCAGTCGGCGCACAGCGAGTTCTACTTCTGCGAAGCGTTCTGGCCCGACTTCCGTCGCGTCGACTTCCTGCGCGCGCTGCGCGCCTACGCCGAACGCGAGCGTCGTTTCGGGTCGTGACGCGTCGCTGCGGCGGCCATTCACGTGAAGTTCATGCAGGCTTCTCAGGCTGGCCGCCGACCTGCGGTGGCGCCGCCGTTAGCGTCGAGGACGAGGGGTGCACGACGGCTCCTCGCGGGCGCCCGGCCGGCGCGTTCGCACCCGTGACCCGAGGAATCGACGATGACCCTGGCGGACACCCTCACGACGGAGGGCGCCGCGGGCGCGCTCACCTCGACCACCCAGCTCGAATCGGGCCTCAGGCCCGGAACCGATGACGGCGCGACGACGAACGCCGCCGTCGCCCAGCGCGTCAAGACGTACGTGCTCGACACGTCCGTGCTGTTGTCCGACCCGCGCGCGTTCACCCGGTTCGCCGAGCACCACGTCGTGCTCCCAGTCGTCGTCGTCACCGAGCTCGAGGCCAAGCGTCATCACCCCGAGCTCGGCTACTATGCGCGTGAGTGCCTGCGCCTGCTCGACGACCTGCGCGTGCGTCACGGCCGCCTCGACCACCCCGTCCCGATCGGTGATGGCGGCACGCTGCGCGTCGAACTCAACCACACCGACCCCGCCGCCCTGCCCGCGGGTTTCCGACTCGGTGACAACGACTCGCGCATCCTCGCGGTCGCCGCCAACTTCGCGGCCGAGGGCAACGACGTGACGGTGGTGAGCAAGGACCTGCCGATGCGCATCAAGGCGTCCGCAACCGGGCTGTCGGCCGATGAGTACCGCGCCGACGGGGTGCCCGACTCGGGGTGGACGGGCATCGTCGAACGCAGCGTCGACGCGAGTGAGATCGACACCCTGTACGCGACGGGGCGCGTCACGCTCGACGGCCTCGAGGATCTGCCCGTCAACACCGGCGTCATCCTGAGCGCCGACGGCGAGGCGTCCGGTTCGGCGCTCGGGCGCGTCATGCCGGGAAACGTGGTGAAGATCGTGCGCGGCGACCGCGACCTGTTCGGGTTGTACGGCCGCTCCGCCGAGCAGCGCATCGCCATCGACCTGTTGAGCGACCTCGACGTCGGCATCGTCAGCCTCGGCGGGAAGGCCGGCACCGGCAAGAGCGCGCTCACGCTGTGCGCGGGCCTCGAGGCGGTCATGGAGCGTCGCGCGCACCGCAAGGTGATCGTCTTCCGCCCGCTGTACGCCGTCGGCGGCCAGGAGCTCGGATACTTGCCGGGCAGTGAGAACGACAAGATGGGCCCGTGGGCTCAGGCGGTGTTCGACACGCTCGGCGCCGTCGTGAGCAAGGAGGTCGTCGACGAGATCATCGCGCGCGACCTGCTCGAGGTGCTGCCACTGACGCACATCCGTGGGCGTTCGCTGCACGACGCGTTCGTCATCGTCGACGAGGCGCAGTCGTTGGAGCGCAACGTGCTGCTGACGGTGCTGTCGCGCATGGGCCAGAACTCGCGCGTCGTGCTGACGCATGACGTCGCGCAGCGCGACAACCTGCGGGTGGGGCGCCATGACGGCATCGCCGCGGTCGTCGAGAAGCTTAAAGGGCACGCACTGTTCGGGCACGTGACGTTGACGCGGTCGGAACGCAGCCCGATCGCGGCGCTCGTGACGTCGGTGCTCGCGGACTGACGGCCGGCGCGTGGGCTGATCGTCGCGCCGGTGCTCGCGAACTGACGGCCGGCGCGTGGGCTGATCGTGTCGCCGACGCGTGGGGCCTGACGGGGTCTGGCCGCGTGCCCGCTGCGTCCGATGTGAGCCGGTGGCGGCGGTGTCGGTGTGGCGCGCGCGCAGTGGGCTCGTGACTGGGTAGCGTGTGCTTCGACGATCCGCCGCGGGGAGGTGGCGGGTCACCGATCGTGAGGAAGGCTCGACCGTGCGTCTCGTCCAGAACAAGCTCTTCGGGATCGCGTACTGGGTTGTCGCGTTCGTCGCGACGGTCTTCGCCGCGGTCAGTGCCGGGAAGGCGTCGTCGGGTGCGGCGCCGGAGTTCGGGGAGAGCAAGCGCACGGGCGTCGGCTCGCAGTTCCTGTTCGGCGCGGGGGGTGGCTTGCTCGCGGGTCTCGCGGTGGCGGCGCTGTTCGCCGTCGTCTGGATGGCGTTGTGGGCGGCGGATCGCCGTCGTCACCCGGATGAGGAGTCGCGCGACGACTTCGACACTCTCGACGATCTGGATGACGACTTCGACGCGGCCGAGCGCCGCCACGGGGCCTTCGACCAGGACGACGAGGTCTTCGAGCGCGACGACGTCCGCGACCGTTTCGATTCCGACGAGCACGCCCGCACCCACTGACCCGTCAGGGGTGCAGGACCGCCTTGCCCGCAGACCACCAGCTTGACGGCCGCATCGGTACGCGCCGGTGCAGGTGCGCGAGTTGCTCTGACGTCCCGCTCGCCGACCGCTCATTGCGCAGGCAACCTTGCGTGATGGCGGCGAGGGACATCACAGCTTCCTCAGTTTGACGCTGTCGACGGCGTGGTTGCTGCTCTTGCGCAGGATGGCGGTGGCGCGGCCGCGGGTGGGTTGGACGTTGTCGATGAGGTTGGGCAGGTTGATGCTCTCCCAGATGCGGGTGGCGAGGGTGACGGCTTCGTCGTCGTCGAGTCGGGCGTAGCGGTGGAAGTAGGAGTCGGGGTCGGCGAACGCAGTTTCGCGGAGGCGCAGGAACCGGTTGATGTACCACTCGCGGATGTCGGTTTCGCGGGCGTCGACGTAGACGCTGAAGTCGAAGAAGTCGCTGACGGTGAGCGTCGAGCGGGTGGGTTGCCCGGGCGTCGAGACAGGTGGTTGCAGGACGTTGAGGCCTTCGACGATGAGGATGTCGGGTTGGCGCACGACGATCTTCTCGTCCGGCACGATGTCGTAGACGAGGTGGCTGTAGACGGGCGCTTCGACTTCCGCCTTGCCGCCCTTGACCTCGGCGACGAAGCGGACGAGGGCGCGTCGGTCGTAGCTCTCGGGGAAGCCTTTGCGGTCCATGATGCCGCGGCGTTCGAGTTCGGCGTTGGGGTAGAGGAAGCCGTCGGTGGTGATGAGTTCGACGCGGGGCGTGTCGGGCCAGCGCGCGAGCAGTTCTTGCAGGACGCGGGCGGTCGTCGACTTGCCGACGGCGACGGAGCCGGCGACGCCGATGATGAAGGGCGTCTTGGCGGGGCGTTCCTGGAGGAAGTCCGTCGTCGTGCGGTGCAGGTTCTGCGTCGCGGCGGCGTAGAAGTTGAGCAGGCGCGACAGGGGAAGGTAGACGTCCTCGACCTCGGCGAGGTCGATGCGTTCGCCGAGCCCGGCGAGGCGGCGCACGTCGTCGCTCGTCAGGTCGATGGGGTGGGTGTCGCGCAGGCGGGCCCAGTCGGCTCGGGTGAGTTCGACGTAGGGGCTCGGCAGCGGCGGGTGGTGGGCGCGGGTCACGGTGTCATTGTGCCAAGTCCGTGCGGGGACGGGTTCGTGAACGTTCGGGGATTCGTGGGCGGCGCGCGCGTGCCGGTAGTCTGAATCGCATGTGTGGAATCGTTGGATACGTCGGCTCGAAGGTCGACGAGCGCGCTGAGGCCGTCGTGATGGAGGGCCTCGCCCGCCTCGAGTACCGCGGCTACGACTCGGCCGGCATCGCCCTGGTGACGGGCGATCACGTCTCGACGGCGAAGAAGGCCGGCAAGCTGGCCAACCTGCGCGCCGAGCTGGAGAACCACCCGCTTCCCGCGAGTGCGACCGGCATCGGTCACACGCGCTGGGCGACGCACGGTGGCCCGACGGACGCGAACGCCCACCCGCACCGTGGCGGCACGGACGGCAAGCTGGCGCTCATCCACAACGGCATCATCGAGAACTTCCACCCGCTGCGCGCGCAGCTGCTCGAGGACGGCGTCGAGTTCGCGTCCGAGACGGACACCGAGGTCGTCGCGCACCTTCTCGCGAAGGCGTACGCGGGCGATCTGAAGGCCGCGATGCTCGAGGTCGTCAACCGTCTCGAGGGCGCGTTCACGCTCCTCGCCGTGCACGCCGACAGCCCGAACCAGGTCGTCGCGGCGCGCCGCAACTCGCCGCTCGTCATCGGCCTCGGTGAGGGCGAGAACTTCCTCGGCTCCGACGTCGCCGCCTTCATCGGGTACACCAAGGAGGCGATGGAGGTCGACCAGGACCAGGTCGTCGTCATCACCCCCGAGGCCGTCGAGGTGCGCAACTTCGACGGTTCCGCGGCGCAGGGCAAGACGTTCCACGTCGACTGGGACGCGGCGTCCGCCGAGAAGGGCGGCTACGACACGTTCATGGAGAAGGAGATTTTCGACCAGCCGGACGCGGTGCGCGACACGCTGCTCGGCCGTACGGACGAGGCGGGGCGCCTGACGCTCGACGAGATCCGCATCTCCGAAGAGGACCTCAAGGCCATCGGCCGCATCACGATCGTCGCGTGTGGCACGGCCGCGTACGCGGGCATGGTCGCCAAGTACGCGATCGAGCACTGGACGCGCATCCCGGTCGAGGTGTCGCTCGCGCACGAGTTCCGCTACTGCGACCCGATCGTCTCCGAGCGCACGCTGGTCGTGTCGATCTCGCAGTCGGGCGAGACGATGGACACGCTCATGGCCGTCAAGCACGCCAAGGAGCTCGGCGCCCGCACGCTGTCGATCTGCAACACGCACGGCGCGACGATTCCGCGCGAGTCCGACGCCGTGCTCTACACGCACGCCGGCCCGGAGATCGCGGTCGCCTCGACGAAGGCGTTCCTCGCGCAGATCACGGCCTGCTACATCCTCGGCCTCTACCTCGCGCAGCTGCGCGGCGGCACGTACGCCGACGACGCGGCCAAGGTCATGGGTGAGCTGCAGGAGATGCCGGCCAAGATCGAGGAGGTGCTCGGCCACCTCGAGCGCACCCGCGAGATCGCCCGCTTCATGGCCGACACCCGCTCGGTGCTGTTCCTCGGCCGCAACGTCGGCTACCCGATCGCGATGGAGGGTGCGCTCAAGCTCAAGGAGCTCGCCTACATCCACGCCGAGGGCTTCGCCGCCGGTGAGCTCAAGCACGGCCCGATCGCGCTGATCGACGCCGGGCAGCCGGTGTTCATCGTGGTGCCCGGACCCGACACGCCGCACGGTCTGCACGGCAAGGTCGTCTCCAACATCCAGGAGATCCGTGCGCGCGGCGCACGTACGCTCGTCATCGCGGAGGAGGGCGACGAAGCCGTCGTGCCGTTCGCGGACGAGGTCATCCGCATCCCGAAGTCGGCTCCGCTGCTCGCACCGCTGCTCGCCATCGTGCCGCTGCAGGTGTTCTCCCTCGAACTGTCGACGGCCAAGGGCCTCGACGTCGACCAGCCGCGCAACCTGGCCAAGAGCGTCACCGTGGAGTGACGTGCGCCGGCGCCGACGGGGGCGCTCCCACCATCGTGTGGGGGCGCCCCGTCGTGTGCCGGCGACCTGCGTCGCGAGACCCGATCGACCCGTTCGTCAACGACGGCGCCGTGTTGCTCGGGGGCGCGGTCTCGAGGCGACAAGTGATTGACTGAACGCATGATCGTGGGAGTGGGCATCGACGTCGTCGAGATTGACCGGTTCGCCGAGACACTGGAAAGCTCGCCGGGAATGCGTGAGCGCTTGTTCACACCGCTGGAGCGTGATCTGCACGTGCGCTCGCTCGCGGCCCGGTTCGCGGCGAAGGAGGCGTTGAGCAAGGCGCTCGGCGCGCCGCCCGGGATGAGCTGGCAGGACGCGGAGGTCGACACCAACGCGCAGGGGCAACCGTTCCTGCGCACGGGCGGGACGGTCGCCTCCCGCATGGACGACCTCGGTGTCGACGCTCTGCACCTCTCGCTGACTCACGACGGTGGCATCGCGTCGGCCGTCGTCATCGCGGAGGCATGACGATGAGTTGCACTACGGGTCACGGCAGCTGGGGCGACGGTGGCTTCGCGTCGGCCGTCGGGCGAGGAGGCATGACGATGGAGAACGACATCGAGTACGTCGGGCGGCTCGACGGTGACGACCTGCTGCGGACGGCGTCGGTGACGTGGGTTCGTGAGGCGGAGAAGGCGAGCGGCGAGCTGCTGACGAGCGGCACGCTCATGCAGCGCGCTGCCGCTGCGGTGGCGCGCGTCGTCGCCGATGAGGTGCGCAGGCTGCGCGCTGAGCGCGTCGTCGTGCTCGTCGGGCCTGGGAACAACGGCGGTGACGCGCTGTTCGTTGCCCGTGACCTCGCGCGCGACTTCGGAGTGCGTGCCGACGTCGTGCTCGTCGCCGGCAAGGCGCACGAGGAGGGTCTCGCCGCGGTGCGCGACGCGGGTCTCGACGTCATCGAGCACCCGCAGGGGCCGCACAGCGAGTGCGGTGGCGAACACTGCGACGGGCCACGCTCGCTGCAGACCATCACGGCCGCGGACCTCGTCGTCGACGGCATTCTGGGCATCGGCGCGCGCGCCTCGCGGGGCTCGAGCGGCTCGCATGGCGAGGACGACTCGGACGCGGCGCCGTGGGCATCCGCCGTACGGGCGATCGGGCGCGAGACGCACGTCGTCGCCGTCGACTGCCCGACACCTGGCATCACGGCTGACTGCACGGTGACGTTCGGAGCACTCAAGACGTCGATGCTGCTCGACCCACGCGCGGCGGGTGAGGTGGTAGTCGTCGACATCGGGCTCGCCGAGCTCGACGGTCTGAGCACCGATGCGCTGCGATGGAGCGTGCAGCAGTACGCGGGACGCTGGCCGATTCCTGGACCGCACGACCACAAGTACACGCGCGGCGTCGTCGGCATGGCGACGGGCAGCAACGCGTTTCCCGGTGCGGCGGTACTCGGGACGGTGGCGGCCGCGACGGTCGGCGCCGGCATGGTGCGGTACGTGGGGCCGTCACGTCCGTCCGACCTCGTGCTCGCCGCCGTCCCCGAGGCCGTCCACGGCATGGGCCGGGTGCAGGCCTGGGTCGTTGGTTCCGGCATCGATGGCGTGAGCGAGCGCGAGAAGAACTCCGAACGCTACGAGAGCGCGATAGAGGTGCTCGGCGAGGCCGTTCCCGTCGTCATCGACGCCGGCGCGCTGACATGGCTCGACGAGATCGAGCGGCCCGAGGGCAGCGTCACCGTCATCACGCCGCATGCGGGGGAACTCGCGTCAGCGCTGGCGTTGCTCGGCATCACCGACGACGGTGACGACGTGACGCGTGAGGCCGTCGAAGCCGACCCCGTGCGGTGGGCTCGTCGCATGGCCGACGAGACGGGATACGTCGTGCTGCTCAAGGGCGGCGCGACCGTCATCGCGCGTCCGGCGCAACGATCAGCCGATGGCATCGCGTACGACCGGGCTGTTTTCGTCGAGAACCGCTCGCCGAACTGGCTCGCGACGGCCGGGACGGGCGACGTCCTCGCGGGCATCGTCGGGGTGGCGCTCGCAGCGGGGATCGAGGCGTCGGCAGCATGCAGCGTCGCGACGTACATCCACGGGCGGGCGGCGCACCTGGCGAACCCCGGCGGCCCGGTGCGGGCGCTCGACGTCGCCTCGAACGTCGGACGCGCCATCGCCGAGCTCGTCGAGATCAAGACGAGATTCGACGACGACCTGCACGCCGGCCGCCTCTGACGTCCGTGCACCACCGCGTCCGCCCTGCGAACGGCGTCCGCCTCTGCAAGTTTCGTCCACATCCGCGATTCCTGTGCCCATTGGCGAACGGCGTCCCCCTTCGCGATTCCCGTCCCCATCGGCGATTCTTGTCCACATTCATGTGGTGACGGCGGCTGCAGGCGCACCTCGAACCTGGCATGGCAACGTCTGTTCAATGTGGACGAAAATCGCCGATGGGGACGGGAATCGCCGTTGGGGCGGGATCGGGGTGCTGAGTGCGGGCGGGGTGGGTGAGAAAATGGGCGCATCATGACTCACTCAGCCGCCCCAGCACTGCTCGGCAACGCGCCGGCGCGCGTCGTCGTCGATCTCGATGCCATCGCCGACAACGCCAACGAGATGACGCGTCGCGCCGAGGGCGCCTCCGTTCTCGGTGTCGTCAAGGGCGACGCGTACGGTCACGGTCTCGTGCCGAGCGCCCGCGCCGCCGTCAACGGGGGCGCGACGTGGCTCGGTGTCGCGCAGTTGGCTGAGGCGATGACGCTTCGTCGCGCGGCCGCCGAGGGCGCCGGCGACCTCGATGTTCCGGTGCTGTCGTGGCTGCACGCTCCCGGCTCACCGTTCGCCGATGCCATCGAGGCGCGCATCGATCTCGGGGCGCCGTCCGTCGGCGAACTCGACGGGATCGCTGCCGCGGCGCGCCGCGTCGGGCGTCGGGCGCGCGTGCACCTCAAGGTCGACACGGGCCTCGCCCGCAACGGCGCCTATGGGGACGACTGGCCGCGCCTCGTCGAGGCTGCGAAGGCTGCTCAGGCAACGGGTGACGTCGAGGTCGTCGGATTGATGACGCACTTCGTGCGCGCGGACGAACCCGGCCACCCCGAGAACACCGCCCAGATCGAACGGTTCACCTCCGCCGCAACCGACTGTGAAAGTGCCGGGTTCGAACTCGAGGTGCGGCACATGTCGAACTCGCCGGCGACGTTCTTCCTGCCAGAGGCGCGCTTCGACCTCGTCCGCCCCGGGCTCGCGCTCTACGGGCTCTCGCCCGCACCCGACCTCGCGACGAGCGAGGAGCTGACGCTGCGCCCCGCGATGTCGATCACCGCGAACGTCACGGTGACGAAGCGCGTACCGGCCGGGCAGGGCGTGAGTTACGGCCACACGTACACGACGCCGCGTGAGACGACGCTCGCCGACATCCCCGTCGGGTACGCAGACGGCGTGCCGCGCGCCGCGTCGAACGTCGGCCCGCTCCTGGTGGCGGGCGCGCGCACCACCATTGCCGGCCGCGTCTGCATGGACCAGATCGTCACCGACGCCGGGGACGCCGCCGTCGCGGCCGGCGATGAGGTCGTGCTGTTCGGGCGCGCGTCCGACGGCACCCAGGGCCCGAGCGCCCAGGACTGGGCTGACGCCGCCGGCACGATCAGCTACGAGATCGTCACGCGCATGAGCACGCGGCTGCCGCGCGTCTATACGGGAAGCCTGGCGAAGGAGCTCGGACTGTGAATGACCTGGTGATTCGCGGCAGCAAGTACCTGCCCGACGCCGACGCGACGACCGCGTTCGGTGCGGCGCTCGCGGGTGTGCTGCGCGCGGGGGACGTCGTCGTCATGACGGGCGATCTCGGAGCAGGCAAGACGACGATGACGCGCGGCCTCGGTGCGGCACTGAACGTGCGGGGTGATGTCACGAGCCCGACGTTCGTCATCGCGCGTGAGCACCCGTCGCTGGGTGACGGGCCGGCCCTCGTCCACGTCGACGCCTACCGACTCGGCGGGTTCGGTGAACTCGACGACCTCGACCTCGACACGTCCGTCGACGACGCCGTCACCGTCGTCGAATGGGGCGCCGGGATGGCCGAGGGGCTGTCCGAGGACCGGTTGCACCTCACGTTGACCGGGCTCGACGACCGCACCGTCACCGTCGAGACGGCCGGGCCGCGCTGGGCGGACATCGACCTCGTCGCGGCTCTGGGGCTCGTCGCCGACTGAGCATCGCAGCCAGCACCTGCGTCGCTGCACGAGAAATGTGCATCTGCACGAGGAATGTCACGCACATTCGTCCTGCAGATGCACATTTCTCGTGCAGCGGTCGTGACCGCGCCGCAGCCGCAGCCTCGGGCAACGTGTGCGTTCCGCGTCGGCCGGTACCTCGCCCGGAGCTGCTCGACGCGAGCCCTCCGCGCCCAGCCGGCCGGCAGCTTCGTCAGGCGAGTTGCGTCCCGCCGATAAGCTGGATAGGTGCTTCTCGCGATCGATACGTCCACCTCCGCCGTCACGGCAGCCCTTCACGACGGGCGTGACGTCGTCGCCCGCACCTCGACGATCGACGCGCGGCGTCACACCGAGATCCTGGCACCCGCGATCGAGGCGATGTTCGCGGAAACCGACGTGGCGCCCGGGGACCTGTCACGCGTCGCCGTCGGCGTGGGGCCGGGGCCGTTCACCGGATTGCGCGTCGGCATCATGACGGCGATGACGTTCGCGTACGCCCTCGACCTGCCCATCGGTGGCGTGTGCTCCCTCGACGCCCTCGCGCATCGTGCGCAGACGCTCGGGATGCGCGGTCCGCTGCTCGTCGCGACGGACGCGCGCCGCAAGGAGATCTACTGGGCGCATTACGACCTCGACGGTGGGCCGATCGTCTCGGGCGACCCGGCCGTCGACAAGGCCGCCGCGGTCGCCGAACAGCTCGGTGACATTCCCGCCGTCGGTCGCGGTGCGAGGCTCTACGCCGACGTTCTCCATGACGCGACGCGGGCAGCCGCGGCCGGTGCTGTCGACACGTCCGGCGACGCGGCCCTGACGGGAGCAGGCGAGGCTGAGGTGCTGCTCGACGTCGACGCCGCCGACCTCGCGATCGTCGCGCACGAACGCGTCATGGCGGGGGAGCGCCTGCTCGACACCGAACCTCTCTACCTGCGCCGCCCTGACGCCGTGCCCGCTGCTGCGGCACCCATCGCGCGCGTTCTTGGTCGATGAACAGCGTTGCACCGCAGGGTTTGTCGGCTATTCCATCGAGTGATTCGTCAGTGGCCCGCCTCACGGATCACACCCCGTCACCAGAGCCCGCTGCGCAGCCTGCCGCGGCGACGGCGAGTGCTGACGTCGCCCTGCGCCCCGCCACCTGGCGCGACATCGAGACCCTCGCGGCCCTCGATGCGCAGCTGTTCGAGCACGACGCGTGGCGCGAACGCACGTGGTGGGACGAGTTCGCCGCACGCCCGCGCCGTCAGTACGTCGTCGCAGTGGGCGCTGCTGTGCCGCAGCAGCGCGTCGTGGCTGACGGCACGGCGCACGCCCCAGAGGCCTCGCCGGACGACGCCGATGATCGCGAGCCAAGCGCACCGTCGATGCCGCGAACCGACGGCGCACCTCACGTCTCGGCGAATGGTCACCCAGAACACATCCTCGGCTACGCCGGGCTCGACGTGGCCGGCAGCACTGCCGACGTCATGACGATCGCCGTCACCCCCGAGGCGCGCGGCACAGGGCTGGGGCGTCGGCTGCTCGATCACCTCGTCACAGCCGCCACGCACGCGGGCGCCGAAGCCCTGCTGCTCGAGGTGCGCGCCGACAACGACCCTGCGCTGCGTCTCTACGAACGCGCCGGGTTCGATCGCCTCACCGTGCGCCGCCGCTACTACCAACCCGGTGACGTCGACGCCGTCATCCTGCGCAAGCTCCTGAAGGAGACCCGATGAGCCTCACCGCCACCCGCGAACCCCTCGTCCTCGGCATCGAGAGTTCGTGCGACGAGACAGGCATCGGCCTCGTGCGCGGCACGACGCTGCTCGCCAACGAGGTTGCGAGTTCGATGGATCTGCACGCCCGCTTCGGTGGCGTCGTGCCCGAGATCGCGAGCCGCGCGCACCTCGAGGCGCTGATCCCGTCGCTGAGTCGCGCCTGCGACACGGCGGGCGTCAAGCTCACCGACGTCGACGCGATCGCCGTCACCGTCGGCCCAGGTCTCGCCGGTGCGCTCATGGTCGGTGTCGCGGCAGCGAAGGCCCTGTCGATCGCCCTCGACAAGCCGCTCTACGGCGTCAACCACCTCGCGGCGCACGTCGCCGTCGACATGCTCGAGCACGGCCCGCTGCCGGAACCGACGATGGGGCTGCTCGTCTCCGGCGGCCACACGAACCTGCTCTACGTGCCCGACATCGCGACGGACGTGCGCAGCCTCGGCAACACGATCGACGACGCGTGCGGCGAGGCGTTCGACAAGGTAGCGCGCGTACTCGGCCTGCCCTACCCGGGCGGCCCGGCGATCGACGAGGCGGCCAAGGACGGCGACCCGAAGGCCATCCCGTTCCCGCGTGGGTTGTCGACGAAGAAGGACCTCGAGAAGCACCGGTACGACTTCTCGTTCAGCGGCCTCAAGACGTCCGTCACCCGCTGGGTCGCGACGAAACAGGCTGCCGGGGAAGAGGTTCCGGTCGCCGATGTCGCCGCGTCCTTCCAGGAGGCCGTCGTCGACGTCATCACGAAGAAGGCCGTCATGGCTTGCCGCGACTACGAGTGCGACAACCTCATGGTCGGCGGGGGCGTCTCGGCCAACTCGCGGCTTCGCACGGTGCTCGAGCAGCGTTGCACGTCGGCGGGCATCTCGATCCGCGTGCCGAAACTGAGCCTGTGCACCGACAACGGCGCGATGGTCGCGACGCTCGGCGCGCACCTCGTCGCGAAGGGCATCGCACCGTCGACGCTCGCCGTGCCCGCCGACTCCTCCATGCCGATCGGACAGGTGATGGGATGACCCCGCGCACCCCCGCAACCACCCCTGTTACCGGCACGCCTGACGTCGCCCCCGCGGGCGTCGCTCTCGCCGCCGACCAGGCCCGACTCGCGCCCCGCCGACGCCGCGTCCGCCTGACGGTCGTCGCCGCCGCAACGTTGTCGATGACGCTCGCCTCGTGCAGTTCGTCGGACGACGGCAAGCCCGCGTCATCGTCCGGATCGTCGGCATCGTCGAAGGCGTCCGGTTCGGCCGGCGCATCGGCGCCGGCTGACGGAAATCGCACCCAGGCCGACACAGGCCTGCCGACACAGGCAGAGCTCGACGCCGCTACGGGTGACGTCTCGAAGCTGACGACGAAGCAGCTCGCCGGGCAGGTCATCGTCGGGTACTACCAGGGCACGAGCCCGCAGGCGGCCGCCGATGCAGTGCGTCGCAATGGCCTCGGCGGGGTCATCATCATGGGCGACAACGTGCCGAGCAACCCCACGGACGAGTCAGCGGGCTTGCCGGCCGTCACGAAAGCGGTGCAGGGCGCCGTCAAGGAGAGCGGACGGTCGTGGCCGGCCGTCATCGGCATCGATCAGGAGGGCGGTCCGGTCACCCGCATCACCTCCGGCGTCACCCCGCTGCCGGGTGCGATGGCCTACGGCGCCGCCGACGATGCGGCGCTCGCGACGCAGCTCGCCAAGGACGAAGGCCAGGAGCTGCGTTCGCTCGGCGTGACGATGAACTTCGCGCCCGACGCGGACGTCACTGTCGGCCCGAGCGACCCGACGATCGGCGTGCGCTCGCCGAGCAGCGACCCGCAGCGCGTCGCGCGAGCTGTCAACGCGCAGGTCGCCGGTTACCAGCAGGCCGGCATCGTGCCCGTCATCAAACACTTTCCGGGCCACGGCTCGGTGACGACGGACACGCATGTCGACTACGCCGTCCAGGCTCAGTCGGTCGAGCAGCTCATGAAGCGCGACTGGGTGCCGTTCGCCTCGGCGAGCAAGGCCGGCGTGCCCGCCATCATGACGGCGCACATCGTCGTCAAGGACGTCGACCCCAACGTGCCGAGCACGCTCTCGCCGAAGGTGCTCACGGGCCAGTTGCGCGACAAGCTCGGGTTCAAGGGGCTCATCGTCACCGACGGCATGAACATGGGCGCGATCGTCAAGAAGTTCGATCGCGGCGGCGCTGCAGCGGTGTCGGCGCTCGAGGCCGGAGCCGATGTCGTGCTCATGCCCGCCGACGCGAGCGCGTCGGTGAGCGCGATCGAGAAGGCCGTCGCCTCAGGAGCACTGACGCGCCAGCGGCTCATCAAATCCGCCGCGCGCATCGTCGCGACGACGCGGCACCAGCACGTCAGTGCGCCCGACGCGTCGGTGCGCGGTTCCCATGACGACGACGCGCGCCGTCTCGCGAAGGCGTCGATCACCCAGCTCGGCGGGCGCTGCGGGCGTGACCTCGTCGGGAGCCGTGTGCGGGTCGAAGGGGGGACGGCGGAACATCGAGCGACGCTGACGAAGGAGCTGAAGGCCCGTGGCGTCGACGTCGGACTGCAGGGCACGCGGGTGAACCTGCTCGAAGGGGGCGTGTACAACGCCGGCGAATCGTCCGCCGGCGGGGGAGCGGAGGCGACGTCGCCCGGCACGTCAGGAGTGATCAAGGCCGGAGACAGCGGCGTGCAGATCGCCCTCGACACGCCCTACCCGCTCGCTCTGCGCGGCTCCGACACCGTCGGGCTCGCGGCCTACGGTTCGACGCAGCCGACGTTCGCGGCGCTCGCGGACGTCCTGACCGGCAAGGCCAAGGCCGGCGGGACGCTGCCCGTCGCCGTCGGCAAGGACGGGGTGGGCTCTGCAGCCTGTCGATGAGCGTGCCGCCTTCCGGCGGACCGTCATGCCCCGTGCGCGAGCCCGCTGACACGGCGTCAGCGAAACAGCCAAGCATGCACGAGCGAACCGAGCACCCAGCTGATGCCGACGAACGCCGCGAAGCCGGCGAAGCCTGAACGTCGCTGATCGGGCGCAGGGGCCGTGGAACGGCCGAACCACCCCTCGCGCATCAGGTACCACACGAGGCCGACGCCCATGGGGCAGCCGAAGATCCAGAACCAGCTCCAACGGGTGCCGAAACGGGGCTGGCGGGCGTACAGCGATCCCAGCGCGATCAGCACGCTGAGCAGCATGACGACCCCGTAGGTCTCGACGGTGCCCGAGCCGTCGGCGTAGCTGATCGTGCCCAGCGGCGTGAGCGCGCGGACCGTCGTGACGCGCGTCGACGCAGCCTGGGTCGCGAGCGATCGGTAGAGGGCGGCCGACGGGCTGGACGCGGGGTCGGGCCAGCCGTCCTCGGCGGTGCGCCAGCCGGTGACGCTGAAGTCGCGCGTCACGTGCAGCCCCGAGCTGTCGCTCCAGGCGATCTGCTGCTCCTGCGTCGACGAGAGCGTGCCCGCGCCGTCGCCACCGTTCTCGCGCGGGGTCGTGAAACGCGAATCCTGCCATTCCTGGGAGAGGGGGTCGGCGAGGCCCGGCGTGAAGTGACCGCTCGGGCCGTCGTCGGAGGGGCGCTGCACGACGAGCCAGTGCACGTCGTCGTGCCGCTGCAGGGCGCTGGCCGCGTCGGCCACACTGCCGGAACGCATCGGCGAGGCGAGGATGCTGACGGCCCACACTGCCCAGAGGATGAGAGCGATGCTCATCAGCCAGGTAGCCGTGCCGCTGCGCCCGGGCGCGGACGGTCGTCGGCCTGTGGTTTCGGCAGGAGCAGGTGGCACAGGCGTCGAGTCTTCGGAGAGGGCGCCCGCCTCGGACGTTTGCATGTTCGTCAGTATCGACGGCTCAAGTGCGTCCGAGCTGGGGCGTGGATCTCGGTCAGGTCACGGTTCGCACGCCCATCCTCGAGATCGAGCGATACGGGAGAGTCCGAGCACTGTGGTGCTCGGACTCGCCCACATCGCTCGATCTCACGGATGCGTCAGCGGGCGGGGCGTCAGGGAGGCGGGGCGGCGAGCGTCACAGCGGTTCGACGACGAGTGCCAGGCGCTCGCCGTTGAGCGTCACGAGCACGACCGTCAGGGCGTTCGAGCCCTTGAGCTTGAGCGAGCGGCGCAGCGCGTCGGCGTCGACGTCCACGTCGCGTTTCTTGATCGTGAGGCGGCCGACGGCGCGCTCGCGCAGGTAGGCGCGCAGCGTCTTCTCGTGCAGCGGCACGGAGTCGAGCACGCGGTAGGCGCGTCCCAGCAGCCCGATGTCGACGAGCGCATCGGCCGTGACGTAGCCGTGTCCGGGCGTGAACTCGTGGCCGCCCGTGGCGTCGAGCAGCGCCCCGACGAGGCCGCTGCGCGTCAACGCCTTGTCGGCCTCGTAGAAGTACGGTCCGAGTGACGAGCGGCTTGCGGGCGCGGCGTCGATGCCGTCGAAGTCGGCCTCGATGACGTGCAGGACGTCGGGCGGGACGCGATCGCCGGACGACCTCGAGCCGCCCGGTCGGGGACGCACGATCGTGGCAGATCTGCCGACGTCGCGGACGGCGGCGCCCCACCACACGCTCGCCTCCACGACGTCGCCGGCGTAGGAGACGAACTCGACCTCGCAGCCGCTCGGCACGTCGTGATGGGCCAGGCTCGGCGAGAGCTTGGCGCCTGCCGCGGGGGCGGCGGCCGCGACGTGCTGGATCAGCTCCCAGGTCGGCGTCAGCGCCGCGAGGGAGAACGTGCGCTTCGTGCGCCCGCGGATGTCGGCGACGCCGGGCGTGCGGCGTGCCGGGTCGAACCACCAGGCGGCCCCGGCTTGGTCGAGCGAAGCCGCGACATCCTCGACCCGCCCCGTGACGACGCGACTGCCGGGAAACGACGCGAGGTTCTGGGCGGCCAGGGCCGCGGTTTCCGGATCCGCTTCGACGCCGATGACGTCGAGCCCGGCCTGTGCGAATCCGACGGCGTCGGAACCGATTCCGCAGCCACCGTCGATGACGAGGCTCGCCCCGGCGTCGAGGAACCGCTGCGCGTGCAGACGGGCGATGGGTGCGCGCGTGGCCTGTTCGAGGGCGTCGGGGGTGAAGAACATCGACGCCGCCGCATCACCGAACTTGTCGACGGCCCTGGCCCGCAGCCGGGACTGGGTGAGCGCGGCGGCGACGAGCTCGGGGGAGTGCCCTGCGGCGCGCAGCCGCGTCGTCAGCATGACGACGTTCTTCTCCTCGTAGGGCGGGAGCGAGGCGAGCAGCGCGCGTCCGTCGTCGGTGAACAACTCGTGCACGACGCTCGCATCCATGGCCGCCATTGTGTCATCGGGGGCCCTCGGAGCAGCCCCCGATGCGCTGTGGGCGAACATCGGAAACGAGTTGGCACTCGGCTTGACCGAGTGCCAACGGCGTTACTAGATTCGGTTCCAGCACTCACCCCTGGGTAGTGCCAGTGAGCTCATCCCTCGACCCCCGCGACGGCGAGGCGATATCGGCCCACATGCATGCCACACCGCCACCGGTGGGTGGTGTGGCCAGGGAACGAAAGCATCCGTCCCGCCCGAGAAGATCGGGCGGTCTGCGAAAGGGAAGGTCCTACCGTGTCGGTCAACATCAAGCCGCTCGAAGACCGCATCGTCGTCAAGGCCGTCGAGGCCGAGCAGACCACGGCCTCCGGCCTCGTCATCCCGGACACCGCCAAGGAGAAGCCGCAGGAGGGCGAGGTCATCGCCGTCGGCCCCGGTCGCATCGACGACCACGGCAACCGCGTTCCGGTCGACGTCGCCGTCGGCGACAAGGTCATCTACTCGAAGTACGGCGGCACCGAGGTCAAGTTCGCCGGTACCGAGTACCTCATCCTCTCCGCTCGCGACGTGCTCGCGGTCGTCTCCTGACGATCCGTCGAGCCAGCAGGTGACGACGAGCCCGGCTCAGGTCTGACGGCCGGGCCGGGCTCGTCCTTTCCGCTCACTCGCACTCCACACTCTTCCGCCGCGCGCGTCACGCGCCGCGCGGAGCCTTCGAACGAAAGGTTGAACCATGGCCAAGACGCTTGAATTCAACGACGGCGCCCGCAAGTCCCTCGAGCGAGGTGTCGACGCGCTCGCCAACGCCGTCAAGGTGACGCTCGGCCCCAAGGGCCGCAACGTCGTCATCGACAAGGCGTGGGGCGCCCCCACGATCACGAACGACGGTGTGACGATCGCCCGCGAGGTCGAGCTCGAGGACCCGTACGAGAACCTCGGCGCGCAGCTCGCCAAGGAGGTCGCCACCAAGACGAACGACGTCGCCGGTGACGGTACGACGACCGCGACGGTTCTCGCCCAGGCGCTCGTCAAGGAGGGCCTGCGCAACGTCGCTGCGGGCGCTGCTCCGTCCGGCCTGAAGCGCGGCATCGACAAGGCCGTCACGGCCATCAATGACCAGCTGCTCGCCAACGCGCGCCCCGTCGACGGTCAGGACGACTATGCCAAGGTCGCCTCGCTGTCCGCTCAGGACGCGACGATCGGTGGCCTCATCGGTGAGGCGTTCGCGAAGGTCGGCAAGGACGGCGTCATCACCGTCGAGGAGTCCTCGACCGCCGAAACGAAGCTCGACTACACCGAGGGCATGCAGTTCGACAAGGGCTACCTCTCGCCGTACTTCGTCACCGACCCCGAGCGCATGGAGGCCGTCCTCGAGGACGCCTACATCCTCATCAACCAGGGCAAGATCTCGGCCATCGCCGACCTGCTGCCCGTCCTCGAGAAGGTCGTGCAGTCCGGCAAGCCGCTGCTCATCATCGCCGAGGACATCGAGGGCGAGGCCCTCTCCACGCTCGTCGTCAACAAGATCCGCGGCACGTTCAACGTCGTCGCCGTCAAGGCCCCCGGCTTCGGCGACCGCCGCAAGGCGATGCTGCAGGACATCGCGATCCTCACCGGTGGCCAGGTCATCGCCGAGGAGGTCGGTCTCAAGCTCGAGAACGCCGACCTCGACTCGCTCGGCCAGGCACGCCGCATCCAGGTGACGAAGGACAACACGACGATCATCGACGGCGCTGGCGCCGCTGATGACGTCGCGGGCCGCGTCAAGGAGCTCAAGTCCGAGATCGAGCGCACCGACTCCGACTGGGACCGCGAGAAGCTCCAGGAGCGCCTCGCCAAGCTCGCCGGCGGCGTCTGCGTCATCGCCGTCGGTGCGCACACCGAGGTCGAGATGAAGGAGAAGAAGCACCGCATCGAGGACGCCATCGCGGCCACGCGTGCGGCCATCGAAAAGGGCATCGTCGCAGGTGGTGGTTCGGCCGTCATCCACGCGTCGTCCGCTCTCGACTCGCTCTCGCTCGAGGGTGACGAGGCGACAGGTGCCACGCTCGTCGGCAAGGCCATCGCCGAGCCGCTGCGCTGGATCGCCGAGAACGCCGGCCTCGAGGGCTACGTCGCCGTCTCCAAGGTGCGCGAACTGCCCGTCGGCCAGGGCCTCGACGCCGCGACCGGCGAGTACATCGACCTCGTCGACGCCGGCATCATCGACCCCGTCAAGGTGACCCGCTCCGCGCTCACCAACGCCGCCTCCATCGCCTCGATGGTGCTCACGACCGACACCCTCGTCGTCGAGAAGAAGGAAGAGGAAGAGGCCCCCGCCGCCGGCGGCCACGGCCACAGCCACTGATCCTTCCCTCGCTTCGTCTTCCGGCGGCGGTCTGAGCGGGGCGCATGCGC
>NZ_JAGEKQ010000026.1:0-134088 GCF_017565385.1 Dermacoccus sp. NHGro5
CGAAGGTAGGACCGCAGCGAAGTGAGGATCCTGCCGCAGCAAGCGCTGACGAAGTCGCGGTAAGGACACGCGACTGATACTCCCTCGACCCGTCTTCCGGGCGGCGCGGATCCTGAGCTCGCGGGCTCGCCCAGGAGCGCCGCGCCACCTCGGTGCGACAGGCCTTCGGGCTGGATGACAGCAACGCCTCTCACTCACACCTCGCACGCTCGGTGTTCGTGAGGGGCGTTGCTGTCATCCAGAGTCCATGGTGCGCCGGGTCACTGTCCGCTGTCCCTGCGTCGTGAGGTGGGGGACGGATTGGGCTCGGGGAAGGGCTGCGTCATGACGCGTGCTCGTGGTGGCGCCGCGCCGTCAGAGCCGGCCGGCATCGCCGGCGCAGTCAGTGCCGCGGTCTGGGGATCCGGACCGTCGGGCTGACGGGTCAGCGCCGTTTCGCGAGGCGCGCCTCGAGAGAAGCCTTCGAGGCCGGCCACTCGTGCGCAAGGATCGAATAGACAACCTTGTCGCCCAATGCGCCGTTGCCCTCGCGACGATCGGCGCGCAACACGCCGTCGCGCCTGGCGCCGAGACGCTCGATCGCGGCCTGTGACTGCTGGTTCATCCAGCTCGTCTCGTACCGCACACACTCGACCCCGACCGTCTCGAAGGCGTACGTCATGAGCAACAACTTGCTCTCCGCGTTCGTGCCCGTGCCGTGCGTGGACGCGCGATTCCACGTGTAGCCGATCGACACGCGCGGCACCGCGTCGACGATGTCGTAGAACGTCGTGCACCCCAACACCTGCTCGTCCGCCAGCCGCACCGCGACGAACGGCACCATGAACCCCGACTCGCGCCATGCGAGGCGCTGCTCGATCATCGCGCGAACACCGTCAGCGCGCGGAACGCTCGTGTACCAGCGCGTCCACATCTCGCCGTCGTTGACGGCGTCCACGAGGCCGTCATGATGCTCGAGCGTCAAGGGCTCCAACCGCACCAAGGACCCGGTCAGCGTGATGTCAGCGTCGAAATCAGTCATGCCCCTCAACGTAGCGCCCATGCGTCGCAGCCCGACGGATGTGACCAAGAATCGCGGATGGGCACGAACATCGCAGATGGGGACGGGAATCGCAGTCGTGCAGGGGATGGCGGTACGCGAGGTCAGGGGCGGGGGGCGTCCTTGAGGCGCATCATGCCCTCCTGCGCGACGGTGGCGACGAGGGTGCCGTCCTCGGTGAACATGCGCCCCACGCCGAGGCCGCGCCCACCCGACGTCGAGGGTGATTCCTGCGCGAACAGGATCCACTGCGTCAGATCCACGGGTCGGTGGAACCACATCGCGTGATCGAGGCTCGCAGCGCGGTAGCCGGGTGACGACCAGGCGATGCCGTTGGCGCGCATCGCCGCCTCGAGCATCGAGTAGTCGGAGGCGTACGCGAGGATCGCAGCGCTGAGCAGCGGGTCGTTCGGCACCTCACGCAGTGTGCGCATCCACAGGTTCTGGAACGGCTGACGTTCGTCCGCCGGCGCGAGATAGAGCCCGCCCTCGACGTGTCGAACGTCGACAGCGCGTCCGCGCGCCCAGTGCTGCGCCATCGGGTGATCGATGTCGCCGACGATGTCCGCGGTCGTGGGCAGCGACTCGGGGGCCGGCACGTCCGGCATCGTCACCTGGTGGTCGATGCCGCCGGCGTCCTCCTGGAAGCTCATGATGACGCTGAGGATCGGCGCGCCGTTCTGGATCGCGTGCACGCGCCGCGCGGAGAACGACCCACCGTCACGTAGTCGCTCGACGGCGAAACGCACCGGCTGCGCAGCGTCCCCCGGGCGCAGGAAGTACCCGTGCAGGGAGTGGATGTGGCGCGGCGCCCCGGGCTTGATCTCACCGACGGTGCGGCCGGCCGCGACGATGCACTGCGCGAGAACCTGCCCGCCGAAGATGCGCCCGTGCGGCTGCGGCTGCGATTCGCCGACGAACAGGTCCGCGGCGCTCTGACCGAGGTCGACGCGGCGCTCACCGTCCTCGTCGAAGGACGCGGAGATCGTTGCACTGCCCACCGGGCGGACGTCGAGGATGTTCAGCAGGTCGCCGACCGGGTCGTCGGACGGTTCGATCGAAACGAGGGAAGTCACGAGGCGAGGCTACCCATGAACGGCGCCTCCCGCGCGCAACCGCGTGACATGACACCGCCGTCGGTTGGTGATCGGGCCTGGGCGCGGGGGATAATGACCGCCATGACCTACGCGCCCGACTATGCCTCCGTCGTGCCCGTTCCGCTGCGGTGGTCGGACATGGACGCCTACGGCCACGTCAACAACGTCCAGTTCCTGCGTCTGCTCGAGGACGCCCGCATCCTCGCGTTCGCGCAGTGGTTCGGTCGTGAGCGTTCCGTCGTCGGCGAAGGCATCATCGTCGCGCGTCACGAGATCGAGTACCGGGCGCCGTTGCTGTTCCGCATCGAGCCGATCGAGGTCGCCATGTGGATCACGCACCTCGGCGGCGCGGCGTACGACGTCGGGTACGAGGTGCGCGACGGGGGGCACGGTTCGACGACGTACGCGCTCGCGGAGACGACGCTCGTCGGTTACGACTTCCAGACCGAGCGGCCGCGCCGGCTCGAGGAGCACGACAAGACACAGCTGCGACGCTTCGTCGGCCCGCCCGTGCCGTTCCGCCACCGCGCTGCCGAGAAGCGCCGCGAGGCCTCGGCGTGAGCGACGGGTTGGAGCTCGCGGACGTCCAGGTCGCCGCAGACCTGACGACGTACGTCGCCCGCGCGCGCACGCTCGACGCCGACGGCGCGATCCGCCTCCAGGCGAGTGGAGCGACGCTCGCCGCGTGGGTCGGCGTGCGCAAGGGCCGCGGACTCATGGGGGAGGGCACCGTCATAGGGTTGCGGGTGCTGCCGCTCGCGCGCGCCGTCGACGAGCCGGTCGACGTCGTCGTCCCATTGGCGGCGGTCGCCGATCGTCTGGCTCGCAGCGGTTCGCCGCGTGGTGCGGTCGCGAACGCCGCGCCCGGTGCAAGCCCCCAGGTCGTCGACGAATCCGATGGCGCCTTCACGCTCGAGATCCCGCCGATGACGGTGCGCACGTCCTGGGCTGCTGTCACGCCCCCGCGCAGCGGATGGTCGCCGCTGGCGCGCCTGCCCGTCGACGGTCTCGTGCACGTCGCGCGCGTCGGCATCGAGGAGGTCGCCACCGGAACCCCCGAGGGCGCCGGTGCCGCAGCCGTCGAACAGCTCCGTGAACGCGTCTGGAACCGCCCGATCGAGGGTGATCTCGGCGGCGCCGACGGGTTGCCCACCGGGGCCGCGCTCGGGCTGTACGCGCTCGGATTCGCCGTCGGCGATGTCGCGACGGTGTACGGCACGGCCCGCTGGCATCGCGTCTCGACAGACGTCGGGCACGTTCTCGTGCGCTGATGGCTCGGGGCGCGCGGCGTCGTTGACGCGGGTTTGCGCACCTCAAGGGTGGGCCGCGCGGGCGGGGGATGTCGCTCGTCGCTCGGACCGCGAGCGTGCCGATCGGCTGGGGTGCGCGACGTTGCTGACGCGGGGTGCGCACCTGGCGGCGCGCGTTCGGGTGCGATGCGTCACCGTCGAAATCCTCCGCACCTGAGCGGTCGGGCATCCGGCGCCGTGCACGCGAGCCCGCCGAGCCGAACGAAGGGTGCCTGCGCGGTTATCGTCGTGACCATGACGCACCGTTCACTACCGCAGCCACGCACCCTCGACCCCATGGACGCACCGAGCCTGCGCTGGGGCATCATCGCGCCCGGCGGCATCGCCCGCACGTTCGCGCAAGCGCTCACGGCGCGGACGTCGCAACGCATCGTAGCCGTCGGTTCTCGAAATGTTCAGCGGGCGCAAGAGTTCGTCGACGAATTCGCCTCCGGAGCAACGGCCTACGGATCCTACGGCGAACTCGTTGCTGACGACGACGTCGACGTCGACGTCGTGTACGTCGCCTCGCCACACAGCGCGCACCGCGACCACGCACTGCTCGCCATCGAGGCGGGCAAGCACGTCCTCGTCGAGAAGGCATTCACGCGCAACGCCGCCGAGGCTCGGGAGGTGCTCGAGGCGGCGGAGCGCGCCGGCGTGTTCGTCATGGAAGCCATGTGGTCGCGCTTCCTGCCGCACTACGACGTGATCCGTCAGGCCATCGACGCCGGCCTCATCGGTGACGTGCGCTGGATCGCCGCTGACCACGGTCAGGCGCTCTACCCGGAGGGGCCCCGGCGCCTGTCCGATCCCGCCCTCGCCGGCGGTGCGCTCCTCGACCTCGGTATCTACCCGCTCAGCTTCGCGGCGATGCTCATACCGCAGGTCGACGACGTCGTCGCCACCGGCATCCTCACGCCGCAGGGCGTCGACGAATGCGAGACGATCACCCTGCGCGCCGGTGGTTCCATCGCCGGTCTCGGCACGACGATGGCGACGCAGACGCCCAACACCGCCGTAGTCGCCGGCACCGAAGGGCGCCTCGAACTCGACGGGTGGTTCTACTTCCCGACGCAGGTGCGACTCGTCAGCAACGACGGCGAGGTGCTCGACACCTTCGACGGTGCCGACGACCTGCACGCGCTGCACTTCGAGGCCGTCGAGGTGGCCCGCTGCATCAGCGACGGCCGCCGCGAGTCGCCCCTCATGCCACACGCCGAGACGTTGCGCGTCATGGGTCTCATGGACGAGATCCGCCGTCAGCTCGGGGTGGTCTACCCGGGGGAGTGACCGTGCGCCAAGCACGCGTCATGCCAGGACGCACACACGACAGCTCCGGCTACCGTCGACGCACGATGGCGGGTAACTCACAGGTAGGCGCCTCGTGACGCGACTACGCGTGAGTTACCCGCCATCATCGCGTCGCGCTGCGACCGGGTGGGCCTCGATCAGGCTCGCGTGAACCAGACCGTCACGTCGCGTTCGACGGTGAGGCTGTCGGCCTCACCGCTGCTCAGGACGACGAACGCGTCGTCGGGCAGGGCGACCGGCTCACCGAAGTTCGTGACGACCCACAGGTCCTCGTGGCCGTCACGGCTGTTGACGAACGCCAGGACGTCGTCGCCGGCACCCTCGACCCACGTGAGAGAGCCGGAGCCCAGTTCGCGGGCGTGACGCTCGCGCAGCATGCGGCGGTAGAACTCGAGCGTCGAACCGGCCACGCCGTCCTGCTGGTCGACGGCGAGGTCACCGTAGACCTCGGGCTGCGGCAGCCACGTCGCCTCCGACGGGCCGAACCCGAACGACGGCGCGTCCTTGACCCACGGCATCGGCACGCGGCAGCCGTCACGGCCGGCCTCGGTGTGCTCGGAGCGCTCCCACGTCGGGTCCTGACGCGCCTCGTCGGGCATCGTCGTGTGGTCGGGCAGGCCGAGTTCCTCACCCTGGTACAGGTAGGCGCCGCCGGGCAGTGCCAGCTCGAGTGCCGTCGCCGCGAGGGCGCGACGCAGGCCGAGTGCCGCGTCGGGCTGCGGGTCCTCGGCGCGGATGCCGTTGGGGCGCGGCTGCCCGACGGGCAGCGCAAGACGAGTGGCGTGACGCACGACGTCGTGGTTGCTCAGGACCCACGTCGTCGGTGCGCCGACGGAGTCGTTCGAGCGGTACGACGACGTGATGCTCTCGTGCAGGTCGGCGGCACGCCACGGTGTCTCGAGGAAGGCGAAGTTGAACGCCTGGTGGAACTCGTCCGGGCGCACGTAGCGGGCGAGGCGCTCGGGCGGGCTGACCCACGCCTCGGCGCACATCGCGCGGTCGGCGGCGGAGTCGTAACCCTCGGTGTCGCGCGGGTTGTAGGAGTCGAGCAACTCGCGCCACGCGCGGTAAATCTCGTGCACGCCCTCCTGATCCCACATCGGGCCGCCGTTGTCGTGGCTCGCATCGCCGGTGCCGGCCATCTGCGCGTGCGCCGCGTGATCGGGCAGCCCGTCGGCCTTGATCAGGCTGTGCGCGACGTCGACGCGGAAGCCGTCGACACCGCGGTCGAGCCAGAACGTCAGGATCGAGACGAACTCGTCGCGGACCTCGGGGTTGTTCCAGTTGAAGTCCGGCTGCTTGGGGTCGAACAGGTGCAGGTACCACTGCTCGGGGTTGCCGTCGGCGTCGCTGACGCGCGTCCACGCGTTGCCGCCGAAGATCGCCTGCCAGTCGTTCGGCGGCAGTTCACCGTTCTCGCCCTTGCCGTCGCGGAACAGGTAGCGCTCGCGCTCCGGCGAACCAGGGCCGGCCGCGAGGGCCGCCTTGAACCACTCGTGCTCGTCGGAGGAGTGGTTCGGCACGAGGTCGACGATGACGCGCAGGTCGAGCTCGTGCGCGCGGGCGATCAGCTTGTCGGCGTCGGCGAGGGTGCCGAACAGCGGGTCGATGTCGCGGTAGTCGGCGACGTCGTAGCCCGCGTCGGCCATCGGGGAGGTGTAGAACGGCGAGATCCACAGCGCGTCGACGCCGAGGTCGCGCAGGTAGGGCAGCTTGGCGGTGATGCCGGGCAGGTCGCCGACACCGTCACCGTTCGAATCGGCCCACGAGCGCGGATACACCTGGTAGACGGCGGACGTACGCCACCATTCCTGGCCGCCGAGGCCGACGTGCGTCGCTGAGGTCTGCTTGATCCACGAAGTCTGTTCACTCACCGCCCCAGTCTGCCAACCACGGGCGCTGGGACGAAACCGTCCGCATCACCCGCGGCCGAGAGGGGCTCGACAGGCCCATCGCTGCCCGAGCCGTTCGACTCGGTGACGGCGGCGCGTCAGCGAACCGGGTGCTCCGGCTCCGGCCCGGGGGTGTTGACGAGGCTGTAGGCCGCGCGCACGAGGTAGTCGCGCAGCAGGCGGTCGAGCTCCGGTTCCAGGGCGACGTCGTCGCACGCCGCCATGATGTGCGTCAGCCAGCGGTCGCGCTGCTCGGGGGTGACGGCGAACGGCATGTGTCGCATCCGAAGGCGCGGGTGGCCGCGCTCGGCCGAGTACGTCGTCGGGCCGCCCCAGTACTGTTCGAGGAACATCTCGAAACGGCGCTTCGCGGGCTCGAGATCGGCCTCGGGGTACATCGCTCGCAGCGTCGCGTCCTGCGCCACGCCGTCGTAGAACACCTCGACGAGACGGTGAAACGTGGCGTGGCCGCCCATGCGGTCGTACAGCGTCGGCTCACTCATGCGTCCAGTCTTTCACCCGCGCGCCACGGCCGTCGCGTGGCCGGATGTCCCTTCATCGGTGCCGAGGTCGGCCTCACCTCGGCAGGGCGGTGTTGACGGCGGCGAACGGCTGGGCCGGCGGGCCCTTGACGCCTGCGTCCTCGAGCGCGATGACGCTGCGTCGGCGCAGTTCGCGGCTCACGCCGAAGTTCTCGTTCGGCGCCGTCTTCGCGATGATGCGGAACGTCATCGTGCCGCCCGCCACCGATTCGACACCCGCGACGTTCGGGCGCTCGATCAGCTTCTCGCTCCACTCGGGGTCGGCCTCGAGCGCGTCGACGACGCCCTCGAGCACATGGGTGACGGTGTGGATGTCCGAGTCGTAGGCGACCGGGATGTCGACGAGCGACGTCGACCATCCCTGCGAACGGTTGGCGACGCGCACGATCTCACCGTTTCGGACGTACCAGACGACACCGTTCGCGTCGCGCAGCCGCGTGATGCGCAGCGTCACCTCCTCGACGGTTCCGATCGCCTCGCCGGTGTCGATGACGTCACCGACGCCGTACTGATCCTCGAAGATCATGAAGATGCCCGACAGGTAGTCCTTGACGAGCGACTGCGCGCCGAAGCCGAGCGCGACGCCCGCGACTCCGGCGCTCGCCATGATCGGGTTGAGCTGGATGCCGCACTGCGCGGCGATCGTCAGCGTCGCGACGACGACGACCGCCACCGTCGTGATCGAGCGCAGCAATGACCCCATCGTCGCGGCGCGCTGACGGCGACGCTCGTCGTCGAGACCTGCGGCGGCACGCAACCGGGCGCGGGTCGGAGCGAGCAGGTCGCCCGCGCTGACGGCGGTGCTCCCCGCAGCGCCTTCCGCCTCTCCCGCAGCGTCGCCCGCGCCTTCTGGCGCCTGGGCGGAAGGGGTGGCGGCGCCCGTATGCTGACCCGCCTCGTCAGTGGCCCCACGTGTCTCGTCCTGCCCAGAACGCGTCGAGCGGGGGCGGGCGATCATCGCCTCGACGGCCCGCGAGATCGCGCGGTGGGCGAGCCAACGCACCGCGACGGCCGCGACGACGATGATGACCACCTGCACCGGAGTGCCACCGACGTGGTGCCACAGATCGCCCATCGTCGACGTGCGCAGTGGGACGAGGCTCAGGGGAATCGATGACATGCCGTCATCCAATCACCCGCGCCCAGCTCGTCTCGAACGACCGACGTGGGCCGATTCGCTGCCGCCCCACGTGAAGCGAGAGTCTCGCAGAGCCCAGGCTCCCCGGGCTCTGCGCGATCACTGCCGCCGGCGCAGCTGCGTCGCGATGGCACACACGATGCGGCCCGGGACGATCGAAACCGTCCCGGGCCGCGTCACGTGCATCACGACGCGGGAAGCACGAGCACTCACGGCTCGCGCGCATCACCGCCCGTCGCGGCGGGCTCAGCCGTGCTGTCGCGCCGCCTGTGCGTCGAAGCGCTGAGCCTCGACGGCGCGCGCCACGGTGTCGCGGTTCTCGGCAACGGTGCGCACGAGACCGGCCGGGGCGTCACGGTGGGCGTCGAGCCAGGTGTTGGCCTGCGCGAGCAGCTGCGGCCCGGCGAGGGTGAACGGGAAGAACGACCCGATCGTCAGCTCCGCGATGTGGTGCGTGCGCGAGGCCCAGTAGCCCTCGGCCATCTCGAAGTAGCGCTCGACGTACGGCTCGAGCAGTGCCTCGTCGTGCACGTGCCCGAAGCCCGCGGCGGTCTCGGCGATCGTCTGGTTCGCGAGCGCGTCGGAGTCGACGACGGACGCCCACGCCGCGGCCTTCGCCTCGGCCGTCGGCATCGCCGCCCGGGCACGCGCGGCGCGCTCAGCGCCGGTCGCGGTGTTGTCCCGCTCGAGTTCGGCCGCGATCTCGAGCTCGCCGAGCACGCCACCGGCGACGAGGCTCGTGAGCAGCGTCCAGCGCATCTCGGTGTCGAGGGCGAGACCGTCGAGCACGGACGAGCCCTCGAACAGGCCGCGGACGAACGCGAGGTCGTCGGCGCTCGCGGCGAACGACGTGAACGCCTGCGCGAGCTGGAGCTGCGCATCGGAGCCGGGCTCGGCCGACAGCAGCAGACCGCGCAGAGTGCGGGCCACGAGGGCGACGACGTCGTCGCGGTGCTCCGGTGCCGTGTACGTGCGCGCGGCGGTCGTCAGCTGCCCGAGCAGGGTGCGCAGCAGCGTCGAGTCACTCTCGCCCGGCAGCGTCGCGAGGGCCATGTCGATGAAGTCGCGCGCCGACATCTCCGCATCGCGCGTCATGTCCCAGGCGGCGCCGAGCACGAGGGCGCGCGGCAGCGAATCCGTGAACGCGCGCGGGTGGGCGATGGCCGTGGCGAGGCTGCGCGCATCGAGACGGATCTTCGCGTAGGCGAGGTCGTCGTCGTTGACGAGCAGCAGGGCGGGTTGCGGCGTGCCGACGAGCTCGCTCACCTCGGTGCGCTCACCGTCGACGTCGAGCTCGACGCGCGCGGTGCGCGTCAGGGCGCCGTCACGCAGCATGTAGCAGCCGACGGCGAGGCGGTGCGGACGCAGCGTGGGGTAGTCGTCGGCGGCGCTCTGCTCGATGACGACGCTCGTCATGCGGCCGTCGTCGTCGGTCTCGACGATCGGGCGCAGCGTGTTGACGCCGGCGGTCTCGAGCCACAGCTTCGACCACTGCGTGAGGTCGCGTCCGCTCGTCGTCTCGAGCTCGGCGAGCAGCTGCGGCAGCGTCGTGTTCTGCCACGCATAGCGCGCGAAGTAAGCGCGCAGACCGGCGGTGAACGGCTCACGCCCGACGTAGGCGACGAGCTGCTTGAGCACCGAAGCGCCCTTGGCGTACGTGATGCCGTCGAAGTTGACCTCCACGTCGGCGAGGTCGCGGATCGGGGCGACGATGGGGTGCGTCGAGCTCAGCTGGTCCTGACGGTAGGCCCACGCCTTCTCGGACGTGCCGAACGTCGTCCACGCCGATTCCCAACGAGTCGCCTCGGCCTGCGCCGTCGTCGAGGCCCACTCGGCGAACGACTCGTTGAGCCACAGGTCGTTCCACCACTTCATCGTGACGAGGTCGCCGAACCACATGTGCGCGAGCTCGTGCAGCACCGTCAGCGCACGGCGCTCGACGACGGCCTCCGAGACCTTGGCGCGGAAGACGTAGATCTCGGAGAACGTCACGCAGCCGACGTTCTCCATCGCGCCCGCGTTGTATTCCGGCGTGAAGATCTGGTCGTACTTGGTGAACGGGTAGGGCTGGTCGAACTCGTTCTCGAAGAACGCGAAGCCACGCTTGGTGATGTCGAAGATCTCGTCGGCGTCCATGTGCGGAGCGAGCGACTTGCGGCAGAACACGCCGAGAGGGATGGTGCCGGCGCGCGTCTCGACGCTGTCGCGGTACGCCTCGTAGGGGCCCGCGACGAGCGCGGTGACGTAGCAGGAGATGCGGGCGGTGGGGGCGAACTCCCACGTCGCGGCCGGCTCGCTCACCCCGTTCGGACCCGTGTAGGTCTGCGTCGCGGGCTTCGGCTCCGGCGTCGTCTCGTTCGACAGCACCTGCCAGCGCGCGGGCGCCGTGACGGTGAACTGGAACGTCGCCTTGAGGTCGGGCTGTTCGAAGACGGGGTACATGCGTCGCGCGTCCGGCACCTCGAACTGCGAGTAGAGGTAGACCTCGTCGTCGGCGGGGTCGACGAAGCGGTGCAGGCCCTCACCGGTGTTCATGTAGACGCCGACGGCGTCGACGCGCACCTCGTTCTCGGCGGCGAGATCGGTGAGGCGGATGCGCGCCCCGTTCCAGTCGACGTCACGCTCCTCGCCGTTGACGACGACGCGGCTGACGGACTCGCCCAGGAAATCGAGCCATGTCTCGCTGCCGGGCTGCGCGCTGAAGCGCACGACGCTCGACGTCGCGAACGTCGTCGGGCCGGTGGTGAGGTCGAGGGTGACGGCGTAGGAGTCGACGGTGATGTTCTCGCCGCGGGTCTGCGCGTCGTCGCGGGTGAGGTTGGCCCCGTTCACGTCAGTGGTGTCCTTCCAGCAGGGTTGAGGAACGGCGGTGCGCGAAGTGGTGTGCGCCACAGCCGTTCGGGCGGTGCTGCCCATCCTTGCACGAGCGCTCGAGGTGGCAGGATGGGACGGTGAGCGAAAATCAGCCCGAGTCCGCAGCCCCTACCGTCGAGATGTTCTTCGACCCGATGTGCCCGTGGGCGTGGATGACGTCCCGCTGGCTCATGGAGGTCGAGAAGGTGCGTGACGTGCGCGTCACCTGGCGCGTCATGAGCCTCGCCGTCCTCAACGAGGGCCGCGACCTGCCCGATGATTACCGGGCCTTCCTCGAACAGGCGTGGGCGCCCGCACGCCTGGTCATCGCGGCGCAACAGGCGCACGGCGACGACGTCGTCAAGCCGCTCTACGACGCGATCGGCACCCGCTTCCACCCCGGCGGCGCCGACCCGCGTGACGCCGAGAGCGTGCGGCGCGTGCTCGTGGAGTCGCTCGCCGAGTGCGGTCTCGAGCCGGAGCTCGTCGACGCGGCGACCAACGTGCCCGGCGACGATGTCGACGTCGCCCTGCGGGCCGCGCACAAGCGCGCGACCGACCTCGTCGGCACGGACGTCGGCACCCCCGTCGTCGCGTTCGGCGGCACCGCGTTCTTCGGCCCGGTCGTGACGCCGGCGCCCAAGGGTGAGGACGCCGGGCGCCTGTGGGACGGTTGCCTCCTCGTCGCGGGCACGCCCGGTTTCTACGAACTCAAGCGCAGCCGCGACGTCGGCCCCGACTTCAGCTGACCCTCCGCACCACCACTGCCCCTCAGGCCATATCTTCGCGACAAGGACGAGCACACATGCGCATTCACATCGGTGGCGACCACGCAGCTTTCGAGACCCAGCAGGCCCTGCTGACCTACCTGACCGAGCAGGGTCACGAGGTCATCAACCACGGCCCGAGCGAGTACGACGCCGAGGACGACTACCCGGTCTACGTCCTGCGTGCCGCCGAGGGCGTGCGTGACGACGAGGGCTCGCTCGGCATCGTTCTCGGCGGTTCCGGCAACGGCGAGCAGATGGCAGCTAACAAGGTCAAGGGCATCCGTGCCGCGCTGTGCCTGACGCCCGAGTTCGCCTCTCTCGCACGCGAGCACAACGGTGCGCAGATCCTGTCGATCGGTGGTCGCTTCGTCTCGATCGACGAGGCCAAGCAGATCGCCCGCACCTTCATCGAGACGCCGTACGCGGGCGTCGAGCGTCACGCGCGCCGCCTCGCGATGGTCGAGAAGTACGAACGGGACGGCACGCTGCCCTCCGAGGGCTGAGGCCTTCGAACGGCCCGCGCGGCGCGATCTTCTCGCCGCGTGACGGGCCGTCGGCCCGGGTCGGTGGAGCCTGTCACCCACGCAGGTGCATGCTCCACCACCCCTGGTGCGCGTGAGGCAACCCCTATAGGCTGGCGCGCGTGGTTCTGGAGGCTCAACGCGAACAGACGCGCCTGCGTCAGTCGGTGCAGCGTGCCGTGGCCACTCCGATCTCCAAGCCGCACAGCGTCGTCGTCGCGTTCGCGCTGCTCACCGCGATCGTCTGTGCCGCCGCCATCGCGCTCACGCCGACGATGTCGCATGCGGTCTTCATCCCGCTCATCGTCGCCGCAGCGTTCCTGTTGTCGGGGCGTCGCCTGGCGCTCGCCATCGCCATCGTCCTGACGGGCTACGTGACGACGGCCGCGATCACCTGGTCCGACGCGCCGACGCAGTGGTCCGTCGCGGTGGCTCTCGCCCTCATCGTCGGCATCGTCGCGTTCGCGAACCGTCAGCGCTTGACGATGGGTGTGCCGCTCTCGGTGGGCTCGAGCATGCTCAAGGATCTGCGCCAGCGGCTCGACACCCAGGCCCTGCCACCCGAGATGCCGGACGGGATGCGCGTCGAGCACTGTGTCATGCCCTCACGCGGGGATGCCTTCAGCGGTGACTTCGTCGTCGCCGCCCGACGCGACGACCACCTGCACCTCGCCCTCACCGACGTCTCCGGGCACGGCCCGTCGGCGGGGATGCGTGCGCTGCTGCTTTCCGGCGCCCTCGCTGGGTTGCTGGGGGAGACGCGCCCGGAGGATTTTCTTCCCGGCGCGAACCGCTACCTCATCCGCCAGGGCTGGCGCGACGGGTTCGCCTCCGCCATCCACGTCTCGATCAACGTCGAGGACGGCCAGTACTGCGTCGGTACGGCCGGTCACCCGAGCGCCGCGCATTATCACGCGGGCACGCGCCGCTGGGAGATGATCACCGGCGCGGCCGGTCTGCTGCTCGGGTTGTTCGACCAGGGGCCGCAGGACTACGCGCGCGCCGGCGGGGTGCTCGAGCCCGGCGATGTCCTGCTCCTCTACACCGACGGCGTCGTCGAGGGCCCTGACGGCGACCTCGCGGCCGGGACGCAGCAGATGCTCGGCCTCGCGCAACGGGCCATCAGCGCCGGCCCGGAGGGGGCGGCCCAGCGCATCTGCGAGGCCTCGGCGCGCACCGGGGGGCAGGACGATCGCTCCGTTGTCGTCATCTGGCGGCCCGTGCCTGAGTCGTCCGAATCGCGCCACGCGCGCGGAACCGCGTCCGTCTGAGTGAGCGCGCCCTTCTGAGCGAGTGCATCTGCCCGATCGACCTATCCTGCTTGAACGACGAACGGCGCCGCCCCCCACCGGGGAGCGGCGCCGTCAGCGTTCAACGGAGGCAGCTCACTCGCCGCCGAAGGCGCCGTCGAGTTTCTCGTTCGCGAAGTCCTGGCCCTTGTCGATCTGGTCGGCGTGCTGGCCGCCCGTCTTGTCGTCGGCGAAGTCGCCGGCCTTCTCGACGCCCTGGTCGAGCTTGTCGGGGTTGTCCTGGGCGAACTCGCTGGCCTTGTCCTTGGCGCTGTCGAAAATGCCCATGATGTGCCTCCTGCGAATGGAAGTGCTCCGGCGAACCGGACTCATCTTCACCGAAGCACATGCGCGGGGGCGGCGTCGAGACCGCCGGCATCGTTCGTTGGCGAACGTCTCGGTGGCCAAGACGACCGTCGGCGGCGCTTCGCGCGAGCACGGGGGCGACGGCGGCGGGCCAGGTCAGCCCCCGCGGATTGGGGCGTCACGGCGTGTTCGGGTAATGTGTCCGAGAAACGTGCGGGCGTAGCTCAATGGTAGAGCCTCAGTCTTCCAAACTGATCACGCGAGTTCGATTCTCGTCGCCCGCTCCAGCACCGCGACGGCGGCTCCCGCGGGGGCCGCCGTTCGTCTTGCGAGAGCGCGCCCCGGCGCGATCGCAGCAGGACGGCGCGCGCGGAGCGGCCCGCCTCGCCTCTGGTGAGCGGGGCTGACGGGGTGTGGCGCAGCTTGGTAGCGCGTCCGCTTTGGGAGCGGAAGGCCGCAGGTTCGAATCCTGTCACCCCGACCGTTAGCATGAACGACGAGTAAGAGGAGTGCGCCGCGCCGCAGGCAGGGCCGATGATCGGCCGGCCAGTGCGGGCGCGCCCACCATCACCGATCGACTGGAGTGCACCGCTGATGAAGAGCGCTGTCGAAAACCTAACCCCGACCCGGGTCAAGCTCACCGTTGACGTCACGGCCGACGAACTGAAGCCGAGCATCGAGAAGGCCTACACGACCATCGGCTCGCAGGTTCAGATCCCCGGTTTCCGCAAGGGCAAGGTTCCCGCGAAGCTCATCGAGCAGCGTTTCGGCCGCGCGGCCGTCATCCAGGAAGCCGTCAACGAGGCGCTTCCGGAGCTGTACACGAACGCGATTGTCGAGAACGACGTCAAGGTCCTCGGCCAGCCCGAGGTCGACATCACCGAGTTCCCGCTCGAGGACGGCGCGGGCCTGAGCTTCACCGCCGAGGTCGACATCCGCCCCGAGATCACGCTCCCGGCGTTCGACACGCTCGAGGTCGAGGTCGAGCCGATCGAGGTCTCCGACGCCGACATCGACGAGCGCATCGCCGAGCTGCGCGAGCGTTTCGGCACGCTCGAGTCGGTCGAGCGCAAGGCCAAGAAGGGCGACTTCGTCACGATCGACCTGTCGGCCACGATCGACGGCAACGAGATCGACGCGGTCTCCGGTGTCTCCTACGAGATCGGCTCGGGCACGATGCTCGACGGTCTCGACGAGGCGCTGACGGGCCTCAAGGCCGGCGAGGAGGCGACGTTCACCTCGCCGCTCGCCGGCGGTGAGCACGAGGGCGAGAACGCCGAGTGCACCGTCAAGGTCGAGTCGGTCAAGGTCCGTGAGCTGCCCGAGCTCGACGACGAGTTCGCCCAGCTGGCGTCGTCGTTCGACACGATCGACGAGCTCAAGGCCGACCTGCGCGCCGAGGTCGAGCGCACCAAGCGCTTCGAGCAGGGCGTCCAGGCCCGCGACAAGGTCCTCGAGGTCCTCCTCGAGCAGCTCGACATCCCGGTGCCCGAGTCCATCGTCACCGAAGAGGTGACGAACCACCTCGAGGGCGAGAACCGTCTCGACGATGACGAGCACCGCGCCGAGGTCACCGAATCGACGCGTCAGCAGGTCGCGACGCAGCTCCTGCTCGACGAGATCGTCGAGAAGCACGAGATCCAGGTCGGCCAGGACGAGCTGATCGAGTACCTCATCATGTCGGCGCAGCAGTACGGCATGGACCCGAACACGTTCGCGCAGGCGCTCGACGCGCAGGGCCAGGTGCCCGCCATCATGGGTGAGGTCGCTCGCCGCAAGGCGCTCGCCACCGTTCTCGAGTCCGCCACGGTCAAGGACACGGCGGGCAACGTCGTCGACCTGAACGCCGCCGTCGACACCGGCGATGACGAGGACGAGGCGCAGGCCGCCGACGCCGCCGACGGTGAGAACGCCACTCCGGTCGCCTCCGAGGACGCCGACGCCGACGCTGCGGACAAGCCCGCCAAGAAGGCTGCCGCGAAGAAGACGACGACCAAGAAGGCCGCGTCGAAGAAGACGGCAACGAAGAAGGTCGCCGCCCCTGCCGAGGCCACTGACGCCGACTCCGCTGAGGCCGCGGAGAAGCCGGCCAAGAAGGCAGCCGCCAAGAAGACGGCTGCGAAGAAGACGGCGACGAAGACCGCCGCCAAGAAGACCGCTGCGAAGAAGACGGCCAAGAAGGCTGTCGACGGCGAGTGAGTCGTCACTGACGTCTGAGACGAGGGCCGCGCGAGCAATCGGGCGGCCCTTCGTCGCGTCCGGGCCCAGGCGAACGTCGAGCCTTGCGCTGACGGCGAACAAGCCCCGAGACGGGGACGAAACGCTCGGGCCCGCGCGTTAGGGTCAGTGAAGAGTTCAAGCGTGATGTCACCCGCTCGGGGTGGCAGATTCGGAACGGAGTGATCCCTTGACGAATGCCCAGTCCTCGGACGTGGTCATGGCAGGCCCGCAGATGGCCGCCGGCCTCGACGACCAGATCTACAACCGGCTCCTCAAGGAGCGCATCATCTTCCTCGGTTCGGATGTTCGCGACGACAATGCGAACGCCATCTGCGCGCAGCTGCTGCTGCTCGCCGCAGAGGACCCGGAGAAGGACATCTGGCTCTACATCAACTCGCCCGGTGGTTCGGTGACGGCCGGCATGGCCATCTTCGACACGATGCAGTGGGTGCCGAACGACGTGTGCACCGTCGCGATGGGTCTGGCCGCGTCGATGGGTCAGTTCCTGCTGTCCGCCGGCGCCAAGGGCAAGCGCTACGCGACGCCGCACGCGCGCATCATGATGCACCAGCCGCTCGGCGGCATCCAGGGCACGGCCTCCGACGTGAAGACGCAGGCCGAGCAGCTGCTGCACATCAAGAAGCAGATGGCCGAGCTCATCGCCGAGCACACGGGCCAGCCGGTCGAGAAGATCTCGGCCGACTCCGACCGCGACCGCTGGTTCACCGCGGCCGAGGCCAAGGAGTACGGCTTCGTCGACCACGTCTTCGAGCGTTCGCAGGACGCCACCAAGGACGCGACCGGGGACGCTGCGGCATTCTCCGAGTCGTCCGACCACTGATCTCGCCCACGAAGGAGACCTTCATGAACACCCACAGCTCCATGGGCCACCCGATGGGCGGCGTCACCGCGCCGATGCCGACGAGCCGCTACATCCTGCCCCAGTTCGAAGAGCGCACCTCGTACGGCACGAAGCGCCTCGACCCGTACACGAAGCTGTTCGAGGACCGCATCATCTTCCTCGGCGTCCAGGTCGACGACGCGTCGGCCGACGACATCATCGCGCAGCTCATCGTGCTCGAGTCGCAGGATCCGGACCGCGACATCGTCATGTACATCAACAGCCCCGGTGGCTCGTTCACCGCGCTGACGGCGATCTACGACACGATGCAGTACATCCGCCCGGACGTGCACACGTTCGTCCTGGGACAGGCTGCCTCGGCCGCCGCCGTCCTGCTCGGCGCCGGCGCGCCCGGCAAGCGGTACGCGCTGCCGAACGCGCGCGTGCTGATCCACCAGCCGGCGATGGAGGGCTCGGGCGGCCAGGCCTCCGACGTCGAGATTCAGGCCAACGAGATCATGCGCATGCGTGAGTGGCTCGAGGAGACGCTCGCGAAGCACTCCGGCCGCTCGATCGAGCAGGTGCGTGCCGACATCGACCGCGACAAGATCCTCACCGCCGAGATGGCCAAGGAGTACGGCCTCATCGACGAGGTGCTGACGAGCCGCAAGGCCTCGCTGGAGAGCTGACGGCTCCGGGCCCACCGGGCCTGACCCGCCACGACGAACGTGCCCGCTCCTTCCGTGTGGAAGGGGCGGGCACATTCGTCATGTCGGCATCACCCGCGGCGGGGGAGCGGCCCGGGTGTCACAGCCGTTCGCCGGTCTCCGTGTCGAAGACGTGGACGTGGTCGGTCATGGGCTTCACCGCGAACCGGTCACCCTGCGTCGGGCGCACGCGCTTGTCGACGCGCGTGCCGATGCGGGGGCCGTCAGGCTCGCCTGCGGGGCGACCGTAGACGAACGCCTCCGAGCCGAGCGTCTCGACGAGTTCGACCTCGAGCTCGAGCGCACCCGCCTCACCGGGCTGCGCGACGACGAACGCCTCGGGGCGCACCCCGATCGTCACGCGATCCGACGTCGCCTTGGTGTCGCGCGACAGCGGCACCCGCATGCCGTGGAACGTCGCGTCACCGCCGGTTAGCGCGGCGTCCATGAGGCTGATCGACGGCGAACCGATGAAGCCCGCGACGAACGTGTTGCGCGGCCGTTCGTACAGCTCCTCCGGGGTGTCGCACTGCTGCAAGATGCCGTCCTTGAGCACCGCGACACGGTGACCCATCGTCATCGCCTCGACCTGGTCGTGCGTGACGTAGACGGTCGTGACGCCGAGGCGTCGCTGCAGCGCCGCGATCTGTGCACGCGTCGAGACGCGCAGCTTGGCGTCGAGGTTCGACAGCGGCTCGTCCATGCAGAACACCTTGGGCTGGCGCACGATCGCGCGACCCATGGCGACACGCTGACGCTGACCACCCGACATCGCGCCCGGCTTGCGGTCGAGGAGGGGCTCGAGCTCGAGGATCTTCGCCGCCTCCTCGACGCGGGCGTTGATGTCCGCCTTCGAGGTGCCTGCGTTCTCGAGCGCGAACGCCATGTTCTGACGTGCCGTCATGGTCGGGTAGAGCGCGTAGCTTTGAAAGACCATCGCGACGTCGCGATCACGGGGACGCACGCCGGCCTGGTCGTGGCCGTCGATGAGGATGCGGCCCTCGTCGACCGGTTCGAGGCCGGCGAGCATGCGGAGCGTCGTCGACTTGCCGCAGCCCGACGGGCCGACGAGGACGAGGAACTCCCCGTCGGCGATGTCGAGCGTGACCTTGTTGACGGAGGGACGGGGCGCACCCTTGTGCAGGCGGGTGGCCTCGTCGAAGGTGACGGATGCCATGAATTACTTCTTCAGCTTGGGCTTGATCTGGGAGTCGTACTTCGCCTGCAGCGCCTTGTCGAGCGCCTCGAGCGTCGACTTGACGTCCGAGCCGGCGATGATCTTGTCGAGCGAGGTACCGATGTCGATGCCACCGCCGGGCAGGAACACGCGGACGTTGTCCTGGGGGCGGGCCTTCGGCAGCTGCTTGACGGCGACGGCGTATTCGGGGTTCTTCTCGAGGTACGCCTTCTCCTTCGCGTCGTCCATGGCGGAGGTGCGCACCGGCAGGTACCCGGTCGCCTGGGAGAAGGTGATCGTGTTGTCCTTGTTCGTCATGAACTCGATGAACTTCACGGCGTTCTTCTGACGCTCGGCGGAGATGCCCTTCGGCACCGCGAGGCCGGCGCCACCCGTCGGCACGGTCTTGATGCCGCCCGGCGCGGGCAGGAAGCCGATGCCGACCTTGAAGCTTGCGTCCTTGATGACGCCGGCGAGGCCACCGGTCGACTCGATGGCGCAGGCGCCGATGCCCGAGGCGAAGTCGGCCTGGCTGTCCTTCGACGTCTGCATCCAGCCCTTCTTGGCCCACCCCTGGATCTTCGTGGCGGCCTTGACGGTGCCCTCGGACGCCATGGTGGGCGTCCAGTCCTTCGAGTAGCCGCCGCCGTAGCTCCACGCGATGGACTGGAACGTCCAGTCGAGGTAGTCGGAGCCGTCGTCCAGGACGATGGCCTTCTTGCCCGAGCCCATGGCCGACTGCAGCTTGGGCGCCCACTGCTCGAACTCGTCCCACGAGGTCGGCGCACGGTCCGGCAGACCGGCCTTCTTCCAGGCGTCCTTGTTGTAGTAGAAGATGACCGTCGAGCGCGAGTACGGCAGGGCGTAGTGCTTGTCCTCGTACTTGTAGTCGTCGTACAGGCCCTTGACGTAGTCGTCCGTCGAGAGCTTGTTCTCGGACGTCAGGGCCGACATGTCGGCCAGACGGTCGTTGAGGGCGAAGTTGAACCACGTCGTGTCGGAGACGATGACGACGTCGGGCAGGCTGCCGCCGGACAGGGCCGCGTTGAACTTCTGCGCGACGTCGGGGTAGCTCTTGCCGGCGTCGACGAGCTTGACCTTGAGGTTCGGGTTGGCCTTCTCGAACTCGGCGATGAGCTTCTGCTCGGTCGCCTTCGACTTGCCGGGGTGGTTGCTCCAGAACTCGATCGTGTTCGAGTCGCCGCCACCGTTGTTACCACCGCTGGAGGAGCCGCCGGAGCCGGCGCAGGCGCTGAGGCCTGCGGTGACGACGGCACCAGCCGTCAGGCCGAAGAGGTTGCGGCGCGAGAGTGTGGACATGAGTTTCTTCCTTCGTCTGGGTGAAGCGTGGGGGAGAGGGTCAGCCCTTGACGGCGCCGGCCGTGAGGCCCTTGATCATGTGGCGTTGCAGGACGAGGAACAGGGCGAGAACGGGGAGCATGGCGAGCATCGTGGCGGCCATGACAGGGCCCCAGTCCGTGATGCCCTCGTTGTTCTGCAACTGGGTGAGGCCGACCGGCAGGGTGCCGGTGCGCTGGTCGTCGGACATGAGGAACGGCCACAGGTACTCGTTCCACTCGTTGACGACGGTGATGATGGAGAACGCGATGAGGGTCGGCCACGACATCGGCATGACGACCTTGCGCAGCAGCTTCATCGGCCCGGCCCCGTCCATGCGCGCGGCCTCGATGATCTCGCTGGGGATCGACAGGAATTGGTTGCGCATGAGGAACGTGCCGAACGCGACGCCCGCCAGCGGCAGGATGATGCCCTGGTAGGTGTTGCGCCAGCCGAGCTGGCTGACGAGGGCGTAGTTCGAGATCACGGTGATCTGGTTCGGCACCATGAGCGCCGCGATGACGACGATGAACACGAGGTTGCGCCCGGGGAAGCGGATGAGGCTGAGGGCGTAGGCGCTCATGACACCGAGGACGATCTTGGCGAGCGACAGGATGACGGTGACGATGACCGAGTTGCGGAAGAAGTCCCAGAAGGGGATCGACTGCGTCGCGGTCTTGTAACCCTCACCCGTGACCGAGTGCGGGAACCAGACGGCGGGCGTCGTGTAGATGTCGCTGCGGTGCTTGATCGACGTCATGAAGATCCAGTACAGCGGGATCGCGACGATCGCGAACGCGATGATCATCGCGGCGTAACCGGCGATCGTCATCGGCAACCCGCCGTGGTCGAGGACCTCGTTGCTGTGCGCCTCCTCGCGGGGGCGTCGTCGGAACGGGGAGGAACCCGACCGCTTCGGCGTGGCCGCAGCGGCGTTCTCCTGCGGGGCTGCGGTGCTCATGCCTTCTGCTCCTTGTCCATGACCCGCACCTGCACGACCGTCACGACGAGCAGGATGAGGAACATGATGGTCGCGATCGTGGCGCCGTAGCCGGCGCGCTGGTTGACGAACGTCTCCTGGTACACCTGGTAGACGAGCGTCGACGTGCCGTAGCCCTGGGGGCCACCGCGCGTCATGATCTGGATGATGTCGAAGACCTGGACCGAGTTGAGCAGCACCGTGATCGACAGGAAGAACGTCGTCGGGCGCAGCTGCGGTAGCAGCACCTTGGTGAAGCGACGCCATGACGACGCGCCGTCGATCTCCGCGGCCTCGTCGAGGTCGGTGCGGCGGCCCTGCAGCGCGGCGAGGTAGATGACGAACGTGTAGCCGATGTTCTTCCACACGTACGTGAGCGTCACCATGACGAGGGCCCAGTTCGGATCCTGGTAGAAGTCGGGGACGCTGAGGCCGACGCGGTGCGCGAGGTCGGAGAGCAGACCGAAGTGCGGGTCGAAGACGAACTGGAACGCGAGGCCGACGGCGGTGCCGGACAGGACGAACGGCGCGAAGATCGCCGAGCGCACGAGGTTGCGACCGCGCAGCTGACGATCGAGCAGCAGCGCGAGCCCGAGGCCGATCATCATCGACAATCCGACCGTCGCGACGGTGAAGATGGCGGTGTTGCGCAGCACCTGGTGCGCGTTGGCGTCGTGCAGCCACGTCGAGTAGTTCTGCAGACCGATGTAGTTGAGCGTCGGCGCCGACAGCGTCCAGTCCGTGAACGACAACCGGATGTTGTCGATCAGCGGTCGGTAGGTGAACACGGCCAACAGCGCGAGGTTGGGCAGCAGCAGCGCTGCCGCCGTCAACCATTCACCGACGGGCCGGCCGCGGCGTGGCGGCGGGGGGCCGAGGGGCGCGGGCGGGTGCGCCTGCGGCGAGGGCGTGGGGGGGTCTTCGAGCACGCGCAAACGTTGTCCTGACAAGGTGTCCTGGAAATGAACAACAGGTGTTGGTCGTGAGTCCATTTGAGAGTGATTCGCGGCGCGAGGCGTGCGGGGACTCCGCGTCCGTTGCGCCCAGCGCGAACAGCCTTGGCCGGCGCCCGCCACGCGGGATTCAATGAGGGGCAGCGAGGGCCCCGTCGACTACCGTCGTCGGGTACGCACACCCGTCTCGCGGCGGGTCGCTCGACGAAGGGATGACGGATGGCACGCGTGGGAGAGAGCGGCGACCTGCTCAAGTGCTCGTTCTGTGGCAAGAGCCAGAAGTCGGTCAAGAAGCTCATCGCCGGCCCGGGCGTCTACATCTGCGACGAGTGCATCGACCTGTGCAACGAAATCATCGAGGAAGAGCTGACCGACTCGGTCGACATCGGCCTCGAGAAGCTGCCGAAGCCGCGCGAGATCTTCGACTTCCTGCGTGAGTACGTCATCGGACAGGACGCGGCGAAGCGCTCGCTCGCCGTCGCCGTCTACAACCACTACAAGCGCGTCCAGGCCGCCGAGGCGTCGGGCTCGAAGGATCCGGTCGAGATCGCGAAGTCGAACATCCTGCTCATCGGCCCCACGGGCTGCGGCAAGACCTACCTCGCGCAGACGATGGCGCGCATGCTCAACGTCCCGTTCGCCATCGCCGACGCGACGGCGCTGACGGAGGCCGGCTACGTCGGTGAGGACGTCGAGAACATCCTGCTCAAGCTGCTGCAGGCGAGTGATTTCGACACCAAGCGCGCCGAGACCGGCATCATCTACATCGACGAGATCGACAAGGTGGCGCGCAAGAGCGAGAACCCGTCGATCACGCGTGACGTCTCCGGTGAGGGCGTGCAGCAGGCGCTGCTCAAGATCCTCGAGGGGACGGCCGCGTCGGTGCCGCCGCAGGGCGGGCGCAAGCACCCGCATCAGGAGTTCATCCAGATCGACACGACGAACGTGCTGTTCATCGTCGGTGGCGCGTTCGCGGGCCTGGAGAAGATCATCGAGGACCGCAAGGGCAAGAAGGGGCTCGGCTTCGGCTCGCAGCTGCACCTGCCCGCCGGTGGTGATGCGTCGATGTCCGACGTGCAGCCCGAGGACCTCATGAAGTTCGGTCTCATCCCCGAGTTCATCGGCCGCCTGCCCGTCATCACGACCGTCGAGCCGCTCGATCGAGAGGGCATGGTGAGCATCCTCACCGAGCCGAAGAACGCACTCGTCAAGCAGTACAAGCGCATGTTCGAGATCGACGGTGTGCAGCTCGAGTTCACACCAGACGCCCTCGACGCCGTCGCCGAGCAGGCGATGAGTCGCGGCACCGGCGCGCGCGGGTTGCGCGCCATCCTCGAAGAGGTCCTGCTGCCCGTCATGTTCGACGTGCCGAGCGAGGACGACATCGACAAGGTCGTCATCACGCGCGAGGTCGTGCTCGACCGCATCACCCCGACGATCGTGCGACGTCGCGCTGCCTGACGCGCGCGTCCTGACGCACTGAGAGCCGCGATCCTGCCGGGCAGGGTCGCGGCTCTCAGTCGTTCGTCAGTTCTTGACCTTCGGCGGGGGAGCGAGCAGCTCGGTGTCGCGCACGAGCAGGACGCCGTTCTCCGTCTCCTCCTCGACGCTCGTCATGGCGCTGATGCGACCGGCTGCGCGCAGGTCGGCTTCACCCTTGGTTGCGGCGGCGAGGGCCGCCGCCGGGCCGGCGAGCGTCATCGCCGTCACCTCGGCGCGCATGCCGAGCTTGGCCTCTGACTTCGCGCGGCGCACACCGGCGAGAGCCTGAGACACGGCGGTGAGGACGAGCGGGTCACCGTCGGGCAGGGACGCGAGCTCGTCGCGCGTCGGCCAGGTGGCGCGGTGCACCGACTCGGCGTGCTGCCACGACCACACCTCTTCGGTGGCGTACGGCAGGAACGGCGCGAACAGGCGCAGCAGGACGTCGAGCGCGATGCGGACGGCGGCACGCGCCGACGCCGACTCGGCCTCGTCGAACGCACCGTCACGGTTGTTGGCGCGCTCCTTGACGAGCTCGATGTAGTCGTCGCAGAACGCCCAGAAGAACGTCTCCGTCAACTCGAGCGAACGCGTGTAGTCCCACGTCTCGAAGCTCTTCGTCGCGTTCTCGACGACGTCGCGCAGGGCCGTCAGCAGCGAGACGTCGAGAGGCTGCGTGACGTGCGGCAGCAGCGCCTCGATCGTCGGTGCGGCGTCGGCATCGGGCGTCACCGGAGGCGTCATGAGCGCGAACTTGGAGGCGTTGAGCACCTTCATCGCGAGGCGACGGCCGACCTTCATCTGGCCCGTGTCGTAGGCGGCATCCGTCCCGAGGCGGCCCGAGGCGGCCCAGTAGCGCACGGCATCGGCGCCGAACTCCCTGACGACGTCCTCCGGTGTCTGCGCATTGCCCTTCGACTTCGACATCTTCTTGCGGTCGGGGTCGAGGATCCAGCCGGAGATGGCGGTGTTCTTCCACGGCACGGTGCCGTTCTCGTGATGCGCGCGCACGACCGTCGCGAACAGCCAGGTGCGGATGATGTCGTGGCCCTGGGGGCGCATGTCCATCGGGAAGATCTTGTCGAACAGCTCCGGGTCGCTCTTGTGCACGGTGCCGTCGGCGATCGGCCAGCCCGTCGCGATCTGCGGGGAGAGCGACGACGTCGCCCACGTGTCCATGACGTCGGGGTCGGCGATGAACCCGCCGGCCCGGCCGCGCTGGCTCTCGTCGTAGCCCTTCGGCGCCTGGCCCTGCGGGTCGATCGGCAGCTCGGACTCGTCGGGCACGATCGGGTTGTCGTAGTCGGCCTCGCCGTTCGCGTCCAGCGGGTACCAGATCGGGAACGGGACGCCGAAGAAACGCTGACGGCTGATGAGCCAGTCGCCGTTGAGGCCCTCGATCCAGTTCGTGTAGCGGCTCTGCATGAACGCGGGGTGCCAGTCGATCTCGTTGCCACGAGCGACGAGCGCCGATTGCAGATCCTTGTCACGGCCACCGTTGCGGATGTACCACTGGCGGCTCGTCACGATCTCGAGGGGCTTGTCGCCCTTCTCGAAGAAGTTGGCCTTGCGCTGCGTCTTCTTCGGCTCGCCGTCGAGGTCACCGGAGGCGATGAGCGCCTTGACGACGTTCTCGCGTGCGGTGAACGTCGTCTTCGTCGCGAGCTCGTCGGCGAACAGCTGCTCGCCCGTGCCGCCCGCGATCCACTCGGGCACCTCGCCCGTGATGCGGCCGTTGCGCGTGATGATCGAGCGCGTCGGCAGCTGCAGCTCGCGCCACCACTGGACGTCGGTGAGGTCACCGAAGGTGCAGCACATGGCGATGCCGGCTCCCTTGTCCATCTCGGCGCTCGGGTGCGCGAGGACGGGGATCTCGACGTCGAACAGCGGGCTCTTCACGTTCGTGCCGAACAGCGGCTGGTAGCGCTCGTCGTCGGGGTGGGCGATGAGGGCGACGCAGGCGGGCAGCAGTTCGGGGCGGGTCGTCTCGATGTAGACGTTCTCGCCGTCGCTCGTGTGGAAGGCGACGCGGTGATAGGCGCCCGGGTAGTCGCGTGCCTCGAGCTCGGCCTGGGCGACGGCCGTCTGGAACGTGACGTCCCACAGCCCCGGTGCCTCCTGCTGGTAGGCCTCGCCGCGCTTCAGGTTGCGCAGGAACGCCTGCTGCGCGACGGCGCGTGAGCGCTCGTCGATCGTGCGGTACTGCACGTTCCAGTCGACGCTGATGCCGAGGCGGCGGAAGAGTGCCTCGAAGGTCTCCTCGTCCTTGACGGTGAGCACGTCGCACAGCTCGATGAAGTTCTTGCGCCCGATCGGCTGCTGGTCGGCGGCCTTGACGCTCTTGCCCTCGGCGCCCTCGAGTGGCGGGGTGTAGTTCTCGATGTAGGGCTTCGTCGCGTCGCCGCGCACGCCGTAGTAGTTCTGGACGCGACGCTCCGTCGGCAGGCCGTTGTCGTCCCAACCGATCGGGTAGAAGACCTCGCGCCCCTGCATGCGCTGGTAGCGCGCCATGCAGTCGGTGTGGGTGTAGCTGAACACGTGCCCGACGTGCAGGCTGCCCGATGCGGTCGGCGGGGGAGTGTCGATGGCGAAGACCTGCTCGCGCGGCAGCTGTAGGGCGCGCTCGCGGTCGAACGTGTACGTGCCGCGTTCCTTCCATACCTGGCCCCAGACGTCCTCGAGGCCGTCGACGGTGGGCTTGTCGGGCATCGTGCGGGCGCCGGGGGGCGTCTGCTGGGCTGGGGTGGTGTCGGAAGTCATGGGGTCATTTTTCCATGCCTGACGTCCTGGTGCGACCGGCGGCGACGAAGCGGGCTCGGTGCGACAACGCCGGGGCGGGGGCCTAGGCTATGAGCAGATGGTCGGCGACGCGCCCACATGCCGGGCGCGTAGGAGAATCAGGGCGAGACGTCGCTCGGACGAGGGAGCACACGAACATGAACGCCACGCCGCGCGGCGCCGCCGCGATCGAGCCCTTCGTCGCGCGTTTCGCGCCGAGCGACGTCACCCCCGTGGGGCCCGCGTTCGTCGAGTACGCGGCCGACCGGCTGCCGCAGTCGCTGCTCGCGCTGTACCGCGATTACGGCATTGGCTGGTACGGCAAGCAGGAGCTGCAGCTCGTCGACCCCGCCGTGTGGACGCCCGTGCTGCAGGAGTGGTTCGGTGTCGGCGTCGCGAGCATCCCGTTCGCCGTCACGAGCTTCGGGCACGTGTACCACCTCGACGAAGACGGCCGCGTGCAGTGCCTCGACCCGCACTTCCTGACCAACCTCGTCGTTGCCGAGTCGGCCGACGAGTTCTTCGCCGAGCACCTCGTCGGGCCGTCGTCGCACCTCGCGGACCTGCGCGGACCGCACCAGGGTGCGCGCACCAAGCTGGGGCTGCTCGGTGAGGGCGAGCTCTACTCGTTCACGCCGATGCTGCCGCTCGGCGGCACCGTCAGCCCCGACGCACTGACGAAGGGTGACGGCGTCCAGCACGCCCTCCTGACGCACCGCATGGTGCGCGAGCAGCGTCAGCGCTGATCCGCCAGCCTGTGGTCATGCGCTGACCTGCGGGAGCCCCGAACACCCACCTCGGTGAGGATCGACAAAGCACGCCCCACTTCAATGGAAGTGGGGCGTGCTTAGTCGTACCGGCCAAATGGCGCACCAGCGCTGAGCGAGTGACGTGCAGGTGCTCGGGCACGACGTCGACAAGCCCCGCAACCTCGCCAAGTCGGTGACGGTGGAATGACGCGCTGAGAATGGGGTCGTGCGTCGGCCCGCCGGTAGGGCATCATCAGGGCCATGACCGCCCTCGACCGAGCCCGCGGCGACATTGCGCAAGGCCGCCTCTGGATGGCTCGTCAGCGCTTGACGAGTTATCTCGTGGAGTCGCCCGACGACGAGGTCATCGCGCTGCTCGCGCAGGTGCACCTCGAGATGGGGGATCTGCCCGCGGCGGGCGCGCTGCTCTTCGTCCTCGGGCGCGAAGACGAAGTGGCGCGAGACGCAATTGCCGCATGGCGGACCTTCCGCGGAGGGCCTGCGGCGCAGTGGCGCAGCATCCCCAGACGGGTTCGCATGGTGTCCACGGCGCCGCAGGTTGCGCAGTTGCGTGTCGAGGCGGGCGAGCCGCGGCGATGGCACGGGGATCGGGCCCCACAGGAGGGCTACACAGCCGGCTGGCGTGAACGCGCCGGAGACATCGGGTGCGGATTGACGATGGTGCTGGCCACTTCGTGGAGCCTCTTCCTCATGCTGTGGGGCGCGTGGAGCTTCTCTCAGTGGGTGCTGCACTGACCAGGGACACGCTCGCCCATGGTGTCGCTCAGGTGATTCATCGCGGGCCGGGGCGGACGGAGATCATGTCGACGTTCGCGTCCGGCGTCGCCGTGAGGGCGAGGCGGACGGCGCTCGCGACCGACTCGGGCCGCAGGTAGTTCGCCTCGTCGTACTCGCGGCCCTCGAAGGAATTGAGCTCGACCTGCATGTCGGTCGCCACCCGCCCCGGGTGCACGGACGAGACGCGAATCCCCATCGGGCGCAGCTCCTCTCGCATCGCGTCCGTGAGGGCGCGGGCTGCGAATTTCGACGCCGAGTAGACGCCGCCGGGGCCACCCGCCGTCAGCCCCGAACCGGAGTTGATGACGACGACGGTGCCGCGAGCCGCCTCCAGGGCGGGCAGGAGCAGCCGCGTCAGATCGGCGACGGCGACGACGTTGATCTCGAACGTGCGGCGCCAGTCGTCACGACGCAGATCCGTCAGCGCGCCGTTGCCGAGCACGCCGGCGGAGTGGACGACGCCGTCGAGACGCGTCAATCCGAGAGCTTCGACGGCGCGAGTCGTCGAGGCCTCGTCCGCCAGATCCGCGACGAACGGCCGGGCGTTCTCGTATCGCGCACACGCCTCGGTGACGGCGTCGGCAGACGCGCCGCCGATGATGAGGTCGTGATCGGCGGCCAGGGCGTCACAGATGGCGCGGCCGATGCCGCGCGTACCGCCGGTGACGAGGACGGTGGGGCGAGACGTCATGATGTTCTCCTCAAAAGGGTGGGCCCGTCGACAGGCATGGTCGGCAGGGCGGCGGGGCTGGACTCACGGTAACGAAGACCGCGCGGCGGGCCCGGGTCGGTTCGCAACGAAGACCACGCGGCGGGCCCGGCTCCATCTGCTCGGTGGGCCCGTTGCTGCGCTTCCCGGCCCCACAGATCCTGCCCGCAGCGGCCGGTTTCTCAGCTGCCCGAGAATCGTGCATCTGCACGAGGAATGTGCGTCATGAAAGTCGTGCAGATGCACATTACTCATGCAGTCGGCCCGGGCTGGCCGACTCACCACTGGTGCAGCTGGTCCGGGCTCGTCGAGTCGCTCCGGGGCAGGTGGCAACAGGCCGGGGGGCACCGGCTTGCCCGTGCGATCGAACACTCCGCCACGGCGGGTAACATGGTGGCAACGACGTTCGAGCCGTCATCAGCGGCGAGTCCCCGGAAGAACAGGTTGCGCACACCGCGAGCGCACCCCAGTAGAACCGGGCGGGAGTGGCCCGTCACAGCCGGCATGAAGCGGTCATGTCGCTCCTCGTGCGCCCGCCACCGGGCGAGAGCGCGGGTTCGAGATGGCAAGCAAGGTGGTACCGCGGCCACCCGGCACACGCCGGCGACGTCGTCCTTGCTCGACGATCTGACGCGCAAAGGATGCCACCATGACCTACCCCAAGGTCGACCTCACGCGAGAGCACGCGGCAGCGACCCCCGATGACGCAGCGGGAGCGGCCGCCACGACCCCCGGCACCGGCGAGGCGTTCGGCATCCCCAAGGGCGTGCCGAGCAGCCCGAACTTCCCGTCCATCGAGAAGGCCGTCCTCGACTACTGGCGGCGCGACGACACGTTCCAGGCCTCGATCGAGCAGCGCGACGCCGGCGAGAACGGCGACAACGAGTTCGTCTTCTACGACGGCCCGCCCTTCGCGAACGGCCTGCCGCACTACGGCCACCTGCTGACGGGTTACGTCAAGGACCTCGTCCCGCGGTACATGACGATGCGCGGAAAGCGCGTCGACCGCGTCTTCGGCTGGGACACGCACGGCCTGCCCGCCGAGCTCGAGGCGATGCGCCAGCTCGGCCTCAAGACCAAGGACGACATCCTCGACATGGGGATCGAGAAGTTCAACGACGCCGCGAAGAAGAGCGTCATGAAATACGCCTCCGACTGGGAGGACTACGTCACCCGCATGGGCCGCTGGGTCGACTTCGAGCGCGGCTACCGAACGTACAACTCGGGCTACATGGAGTCGGTCATCTGGGCGTTCAAGTCGCTCTACGACAAGGGCCTCATCTACGAGGGCCTGCGCGTGCTGCCGTACTGCTGGAACGACGAGACGCCGCTGTCCAACCACGAGCTGCGCATGGACGAGGACGTCTACAAGAACCGTCAGGACCCGGCGGTGACGGTCGGTTTCACGCTCGAGACGGGGGAGAAGGCCCTCATCTGGACGACGACGCCGTGGACGCTTCCGAGCAACCTCGCCGTCTCCGTCGGCCCGGACATCGACTACGTCGTCGTCGAGGCCTCAGGCCCGACCGGCAGCGACGAGAAGTACGTCATCGCCGAGGCGCGCCTCGCGGCCTACAGCAAGGACCTGTTCGGCGAGAAGCTCGACGCCGACGCGCTCGCCGCGAAGGTCGTGCGTCGCATGAAGGGCTCCGAGCTCGTCGGCCTCACCTACACCGCGCCGTTCACGTACTTCCTCGACGACGAGCGCGTCGTGGGCAAGGCGTGGCGCATCCTGTCGGCCGACTACGTCACGACCGACGACGGTACGGGCCTCGTCCACATGGCTCCCGCGTTCGGTGAGGAGGACAAGGCCGCGACCGACGCGGCCGGCATCCCCGTCGTCGTGCCCGTCGGCCCCGACGGCCGGTTCACCTACCCGGTGAGCGACTACGAGGGCATGCAGGTGTTCGACGCGAACCCGCACGTCATCGACCACCTCAAAGCGGCGACGAAGGGCGACATTGCGAACGCCGGGCACGCCAGCGACGGCACCGTCCTCGTGCGCCGCGAGAGCTACGACCACTCCTACCCGCACTGCTGGCGCTGCCGTCAGCCGCTCATCTACATGGCGGTGAGCTCCTGGTTCGTCGAGGTGACGGCGATCAAGGAGCGCATGCTCGCGCTCAACGAGGAGATCGACTGGGTGCCGGGCAACGTCAAGCACGGCCAGTTCGGCAAATGGCTCGAGAACGCGCGCGACTGGTCGATCACCCGAAACCGCTTCTGGGGCAGCCCCGTTCCCGTGTGGAAGTCGGACAACCCGGAGTTCCCGCGCCTCGACGTCTACGGCTCGTTCGAGGAGATCGAACGTGACTTCGGCGCCTTGCCCCGCAATGCTGACGGCGAGGTCGACCTGCACCGTCCGTTCGTCGACGAGCTGACGCGCCCGAACCCCGACGACCCGTCGGGGAAGGCGACGATGCGTCGGGTCGACGACGTCCTCGACGTCTGGTTCGACTCGGGCTCGATGAGCTACGCGCAGGTGCACTACCCGATGGAGAACGAATCGTGGTTCGAGAACCACTTCCCGGCCGACTTCATCGTCGAGTACATCGGTCAGACGCGCGGCTGGTTCTACACGCTGCACATCCTCGCGACGGCGCTGTTCGACAAGCCCGCGTTCTCCTCCGTCATCTGCCACGGCATCGTGCTCGGCAGCGACGGGCAGAAGATGAGCAAGTCGCTGCGCAACTACCCGGACGTGTCCGAGGTGTTCGACCGTGACGGCGCCGACGCGATGCGCTGGTTCCTCATGTCGAGCCCGATCCTGCGCGGCGGCAACCTGTCCGTCACCGAGCAGGGCATCCGTGACGGCGTGCGTCAGGTCATGATGCCGCTGTGGAACGCGTACTCGTTCTTCGCGCTCTACGCGAACGCCGCAAACGGTGGTGAGGGTTACGACGCGCAGTGGTCGACGGCGTCGAACGACGTGCTAGACCGTTACCTGCTCGCCAAGCTGCACGACTTCGTCGCGCAGGTGCAGACGCAGATGGACGCGTACGACATCGCGGGGGCGTGCGACAGCGTCCGCAGCTTCCTCGACGTGCTGACGAACTGGTACATCCGCCGCAGCCGCGAGCGGTTCTGGGGCACCGGATCGTCCGCGAGCACGGGCACCGAGCACGAGGCGTCGAGCAACGAGGCGTTCGACACGCTCTACACCGCGCTCGAGGTCGTGACGCGCGCCGCGGCGCCGCTGCTGCCGTTCGAGACCGAGCAGATCTGGCGCGGCCTGACGGGCGGACGCTCGGTGCACCTCACCGACTTCCCCGTCGCCGACGACCTGCCCGCGGACGCCGACCTCGTCACGGCGATGGACCGCGCCCGTGAGGTGTGCTCCGCAACGCTCGCCATCCGAAAGGCCGAGAAGCTGCGCGTGCGCCTGCCGCTGGAGTCGGTGACGTTCGTCGGTGAGAACCCGCACCCGTTGGAGCAGTTCGCCGATCTGATCTCCGACGAGGTCAACGTCAAGAACGTCGTGCTCGCCGACTCGGCGAACGTCGACGCGGATGCGCTCGGCGTCAGCCGGCGCCTCACCGTCAACGCTCGCGCGGCCGGCCCTCGGCTCGGCAAGAACGTGCAGCAGGCCATCAAGGGCAGCAAGTCCGGCGACTGGTCGCTGGGCGCCGACGGCGTCGTCACCGCCGGTGGGCTCGCGCTCGAGGAGGGCGAGTACACGCTCGACATGGTCGTCGACACCGAGAAGGCCGGCGCCGACACAGCCGCCGGGATGCTGCCCGGTGGTGGCTTCGTCGTCCTCAACACGCAGGTGACGCCGGAGCTCGCCGCCGAGGGCCTCGCGCGCGACGTCGTGCGCGCCGTCCAGCAGGCCCGGCGCGACGCCGGTCTCGACATCTCCGACCGTATCTCGCTCACCATCACCGGTGACGACGAGGTGTGGGCGGCGACCGTCGCGCACCAGGACCTCATCATGCGTGAGACGCTCGCGGTGCAGTTCGGCTCGGCGGGCACGCAGCACCAGCTGCCCGACGGCGTCGGCACGAGCGCCGAGGTCGGCGACAAGCAGCAGGTGCGTATCGTCGTGAAGAAGGTGGAGAACAAATGAGCGACCAGCGTCCGCGCGACGAGAACGACTACGACGGCGACGGATTCGACGGCGCCGACGTCAACGAACACCTCGTCGAGGGTGAGAGCCCGCGCGACGGGTACGCGACGTTCGGCATCCAGGGCGAATCGTTCGGACACGCGAACGAGGAGATGGATCTCGACGAGTACGTCGCCGAGCACGTCATCGGTGACGGCTCGGCCGGCCCGGGCGGTGAGACGGGCGACGCCGCCGACCCCACGGAGCGCGCCCTGACGACGGGCATCGTCGGCGACAACCTCGTGAGCAAGAAGGCCCAGCGCAGCGGCGACCCCCGGGCCGCCGCTCGCGAGGCCGAGGAAGCTGCAGCGCTGCGGCTGCGGGCGCGCGAGATCGAGGACGAGATCCTCGCGCGCACCCCGGAGAACAACCCCGAACCGTCCCTCGAACGTGTGCGTCGCGCGATGGAACTGCTCGGCGACCCGCAGACGAGCTTCCCGATGATCCACCTCACGGGCACGAACGGCAAGACGTCGACGACCCGCATCGTCGAGCGGCTCGTGCGCGAACGCGGTTTGAAGACAGGGCGATTCACCTCACCGCACCTGCACGACTTCCGTGAGCGCATCAGCCTCGACGGCGAACCCGTCGACGTCGAACGGCTCGTGCGTGTGTGGGACGACATCGAACCGTTCATCGCGATGGTCGACCACGAGAGCACGAGCAACGGCGGCGTGCGGATGACGTACTTCGAGGTCGTCGTCGTCCTCGCCTACGCCGTGTTCGCGGACGCGCCCGTCGACGTCGCAATCGTCGAGGTCGGCCTCGGCGGCGCGTGGGACGCGACGAACGTCGCCGACGGCGTCGTCAGCGTCGTCACGCCCGTGGCGCTCGATCACCAGCGGCTGCTCGGTGACACGGTCGAGGACATCGCGCACGAGAAGAAGGGCATCATCAAGCCCGGCGCGTTCGCCGTCGTCGCCGCGCAGGTGCCGGAGGTCGACGAGATCCTGCGCGAACAGTGCCTCGAGGTCGACGCGACGATGCTGCGCGAGGGCGACGCGTACGCCGTCACCGCGCGCGAGGCGGCCGTCGGCGGGCAGATGATCTCCGTCAAGGGCCTCGCCGGTGAGTACGACGACCTCTTCCTGCCCCTGTTCGGCGCGCACCAGGCACACAACGCCGCGACGGCGATCGCCGCCGTCGAGGCGTTCCTCGGGGGAGGAGAGACTAAGATCGACGACGGCGTGCTGCGCGCCGCGCTCGACGCCGTCACCTCGCCCGGGCGACTCGAGGTGGTGCGGCGCTCGCCGACAGTCCTCGTCGACGCCGCGCACAACCCGGCCGGCGCGCAGGCACTGCGTGAGGCGCTCGCGGATTCCTTCCAGTTCAACCGCCTCGTCGGGCTCGTCGCCGTGCTCGCCGACAAGGACGCCGAAGAGCTGCTGCTCGCGCTCGAACCGACGCTCGACCACGTCGTCGTCACGCGCAACACGTCGCCGCGCTCGATGGATCCGCGCGAACTCGGCCAGCTCGCCGCCGAACTGTACGGCGACGATCGCGTCACCGTCGTCGACAGCCTGCCGGACGCCCTCGACCGCGCGGCGGCCCTCGCCGACGACGAAGGCGTCGGAAGTGGCGTCCTCGCGACGGGCTCCGTCGTCACGGCCGCGGACGTGCGCATGCTGCTGGGGGTGACGTCGTCATGATCGCCGAATGGATCCGTCGCCTCCGCTTCACCGGCGTCGGCGAGAAAAAGACGCGACAGCTTGCGGGCGCCGTCATCGGCTGCCAGGCGTTCGTCCTGTTCTTCTTCGCGCTCGTCGCGTGGGGCCTCGACCACTCCCGGCACCCCGACGGTGGCGGCAACGCGACGACGTTGCTCTGGGTCGGCATTGCGCTGGCTGTGCTCTGCCTGTATTCCAGCGCGTCGATGCGCAAACCGCTCGGCATTCCGTTGGGATGGGTGCTGCAGGCAGCGACGCTGCTCACCGCGTTCATCGTCCCGTCCATGCTCGTCGTCGGCCTCATCTTCCTCTCGCTGTGGATCACCGCGCTCGTACAGGGCGACAAGATGGACGAGCTCACTCGTAACTTCATGAGGGAGTATTCATGAACTGGCTCGAGGCCGTCGTCCTCGGCATCGTGCAAGGGCTCACCGAGTTCCTGCCGATCTCGTCGTCGGCGCACCAACTGCTCGTCGGTCGCGTGTTCTTCGACAACGACGGCGGCGGCGCCGCGTTCACCGCCATCAACCAGCTCGGCACGGAGACGGCCGTCCTCGTGTACTTCTGGAAGGACATCGTCCGCATCATCAAGGCGTGGTTCGGCTCGCTGCGCGGCCACGTCGCGAAGGACGACCCCGACGCGCGGATGGGCTGGCTCGTCATCATCGGCACCCTGCCGATCGGCATCCTCGGCATCCTGTTCAAGAGCGCGATCGAGGGCACGCTGCGCAACCTGTGGATCACCGCGACGATGCTGCTCGTCTTCGCGCTCGTCATCATGCTGGCCGATGTCGTCTCCGACAAGCGCGTCGAGGAAGGCCATCACGAGAAGGGCCTGGACGAGCTGACGTGGGCCGACGGCGTCAAGTACGGCTTCTTCCAGGCACTCGCCCTCATCCCCGGCGTCTCGCGCTCGGGCGGCACCGTCGCCGGTGGTCTGTTCATGGGCTACTCCCGACCCGCCGCGGCTCGCTACTCGTTCCTGCTCGCCATCCCGGCGGTGCTGTCGTCCGGCCTGCTCGAACTCATGGACGTCATCAGCAAGGGCAAGGATCACGACTCCGGCAGTTGGGGCATGATCGCCATCGCGACACTGCTCGCGTTCGGTGTCGGCTACGCCGTCATCTCCTGGTTCATGCGATACATCTCGACGCACAACTTCCGCCCGTTCGTCATCTACCGCATCGCGCTCGCACTCGTCGTCTTCGGGCTGCTCGCGACCGGCACGATCGACGCCGCCGTCAACTGAGCGATCCACGCGCCCGCCGCGACGAACGGCATTCATGATCTGCCCCCGACCTTCGATAGGTTGGGGGCAGATCCGCACTCTCTGCCTGGAGGACACCATGACCGCACAGCTCGAACGCTCCCTCGTCATCATCAAGCCCGACGGCTACCGCCGCGGCCTCACCGGCGAGGTGCTGCGCCGCATCGAAGCGAAGGGCTACACGATCGCCAAGCTGCAGGTGACGGAGGCGACGCGCGACCAGCTCGCTGCGCACTACGCCGAACACGAAGGCAAGCCCTTCTACGAACCGCTCGTCGAATTCATGAGCTCCGGCCCCATCGTCGTCGCGGTCATCGAAGGCAACGACTGCATCAAGGGCTTCCGCTCCCTCGCCGGCGCCACCAACCCCACCGAAGCGGCCCCCGGATCCATCCGCGGCGACCTCGGCCGCGACTGGGGCCTCAAGGTGCAGCAGAACATCGTCCACGGTTCCGACTCCACCGAATCCGCCGAACGCGAGATCGCGATCTGGTTCTGACCTTCCCTCGCTGTGTCTTCCGGTGAGCGACAGGTGTGGGCTCGCAGGCTCGCCCACACCTGTCGCTCGCTCGGTGCGACACAGCTTCGGGCGGGATGACGGACGCCGCCTCGACCGCTCACCTCGCACGCTCGGTGTCCGGCCGGGGCGGCGTCCGTCATCCCGGGCCCGCGTTCGCGTGGATCGAGGGTCGGTTCCGGTGAGGCGCTGATCGGATGCGCATGCCACCGAGCGAGGATCGGTGTGCGGTGAGGCGTTGACTGCACATCGGGCTCACCCGGACGGCAGGGGGTGGGGCTCAGCGCGCTGCCGCGCACGTAACGCAGCGGGTGGCTGTCGGGCGAGCCTCGAGACGAGCGTCCGGAATCGTCGCGCCGCAGCGTTCGCACACACCGAACGTTCCCACGTCGACGCGTGCGAGCGCAGCGTCGATCGCAGCGAGTCGGCCACGTCCCTCGTCAGCCAGCGACGAGACCTGGGCCCGGGCGACGGCGACCGTCGAACCCTCCGGGTCGTGCTCGTCGTCGATGTTCGCATCGCGCGCCGACTCGACGATGTCGGCCCAACTCTCATCCAACCCCCGCAGGCGAGCCACCGTCTCCCGACGTTTCTCGACCAGCAGCGCGCGAGCAGCGTCCGGGGTCATGCCCCCATCGTACGGTCACCGTCGGCCAACCCGCCACGGCACCGGGACGAGCGACAGTGGGCCGAGCTGCACCGCAGTGCGTCGCGTCGGGACGGGGACGCCTCAAGACGACCGCCGCGTCACGCGCCCCGTCGAAGTGCCACGACGAAGCGCCACGCCGGGCGTCACCGCTGCGGCGTGCGCTGCCACAGCGCCGCGAACACGTCGGCCTCCTCGCGGGGAAACTCCTGGCCCACCGCGTGTCGCGGGCCGGTGGCGCAGGTGCCAACGTGTACTCACCCGCTTCGCGCCGGAGACAACCGACGTTGACGAGCTCGCAGCGCGGATACGCAGGGTCCTCGTGGACCTCAGCCAGCATCCGCGACACCTCGGCCTCCGGGTACGCTCGACGCGGTTCGAAACGCGTGACGAGACGAGGAGCACGGCCATGCGCTTCGTTCGCTTCGTGGGGATGGTGCGCAGGCGGCTGTCGTCGAAGAACTGACGAGCCGACTTCCCCAGAGCCGTCGGGATGATGGGGTCCTGGGCGAGAGGGCTTGGCGCGCCGTTCGGGATGGGGGACGCCGCCCGGTCGGTCGGAGGCTGTTCGATCGCAGGCTGCGTCCGCGTCAGTTCGGTGCGTGCCTGCAGGTAGGTCGCGTCAGACGCGGCCATCCGGGCGCGCACGAACTTCTTGAAATCGGCATCTCGGGTCATGTCAATCGCTTTCGCGCGTCGAGAACGCCCCAGCCGCACGACGCGTCAGGCGCATGCTGCGGGAGATGATCCGCCTGAGAATCCGCTTCCCTTCGCTCCGACGCATCCGGGCTGAGGCCGGGCGTGAGCTGGGCGCAGGCGGCGCCACGGTCATCGTGCCGTGCCGGCGCGGCGCGGCGCCCGGCCAGCGAATTTGCGTCCGCCCCTTGCTCGGCGAACGGCGGCACCCAGACAACTTTGAAATACTCACCCGGTGCTCGGACGACTGAAGACCCCCTCGCGTGATCTCGCGATCGACCTCGGGACCGCGCACACGCTCGTCTACGAGAGCGGGCAGGGCATCGTCGTCGACGAACCCAGCGTCGTCGCACTCGACGCGGCGACCGGCGACCTGCTCGCCGCCGGCCACGACGCCAAGGAGATGCTCGGACGAGCCCCCGGGCGCGTCTCCGTCGTCCGCCCCCTCGTCGGCGGCGTCATCAGCGACGCCGACGCCGCCGAGCGCATGCTGCGCTACTTCATCGCCCGCTCGCGACCCTCCCGCCTCATCCGCCCACGCGTCGTCGTCTGCGTCCCCTCGGAGGTGACCGGCGTCGAACGCCGCGCCCTCGAGGACGCCGCGATGCGCGCCGGCGCGCGCCACGTCGACGTCATCGAAGAAGCCGTCGCCGCCGCAGTCGGCGCCGGGCTCAACGTGCAGGCCACGCAGGCGTCGATGGTCGTCGACATCGGCGGCGGCACGAGCGACGTCGCCGTCACGAGCCTCGGCGGGGTCGTGCGCTCACGCTCCGTCCGCCTCGGCGGCCACGAACTCGACGACGCGATCGCAGCCCACCTGAAGAACGAATACGCGCTGCTGCTCGGCGAACGCACCGCCGAACGCATCAAGCTCGACGTCGGCAGCGCCTTCCCGCTCACCGAGGAACTGACGTGCGAGGTGCGCGGACGCGACCTCATCGGTGGGCTGCCGCGCAGCGTCACCGTGACGAGCGTCGAGATCCGGCGCGCGCTGGAACCGACCCTGCTCGCGATCTGCGACACCGTCCGCGCCACCCTCGACGCATGCCCGCCGGAGCTGGCCGGCGACATCCTCGACACCGGCATCGTCCTGACCGGCGGGGGAGCGCAGCTGCGCGGGCTCGACGTGCGCCTGCACCACGAACTCGCCGTTCCCGTCCGCGTCGCCGCCGACCCGGCGAACGCCGTCGTCCTCGGCGCCGGTGCGTGCGTCGAGAACTACGACCTCATGCGTGGGCTGCTCATGCCCGTGACGCGGTGAAGAACCCGCGCCGGGCGCGAACAAGGTCGACGTCGTCACCGACGGCGAGATCCGGGCGCGGGGGGCGATCGGTTCGGCGGTCGTCGGGTGAATTCGGTGCTGCCCCGCCGCGACGCGACCCGCACCGCCGCGGCCGACTCGTCGCGGTGGCCGTGCTCGCCGTCCTGCTGCTCGCGCTCACCGCCTCACCCGCGCTGCGCGCACGGGGTCAGCACTTGACCTCGGGTGCGCTCGGTGCGATCGCCGGCTGGGTGACCCCCCGCGACGACGCGTTGCGCGAGGCGAAGGAAGCGCGCATCCGCGCCGAGGCGCGGGCCGCCGCCGTCAGCGACGCCGACCACGTCGTCGACGAGGCTTCGAAGCTGTCGCGCTCGTTCGCCGCGTCAGGACGCGACGTCGTGACAGCGCGCGTCGTCGCGTTCACGCCCGCGACGGCGGCCGGTGACGCCCGGCGCGTCCAGATCGACGCGGGCCGGGACGCCGGGCTCGAGACGGCGCAGGCCGTCGTCGCGGCCGGCGGGCTCGTCGGACGGGTCACGGCGGTCGACGAGCACGCCGCGACGGTCACGCTCATCACTGACCCGGCGAGCGTCGTCGGAGCGCGCCTCGAACCGGGCGGCACGCTGGCCCGCGTCAGCGGAGCGGCGCCCGACGGGGTGGCCGCGCGCGCCGAGGGATCCGTCAGTCTCGTTCTCGCGGCGGGCGGTTCGGCGACGAAGGGAGCCCGCGTCGTCACCGCCGGCAGCCCCCAGGGCCGGCCGTACCCGGCGGGGTTGCGCATCGGGACGGTCACCTCGATCGACCCCGACCGTGGCCGCCTGGAGCGCAGCGCCACCGTCCGCCCCGCCGTCGACCTCAGCAGCCTCGACGTCGTCGGCGTGCTGCGCCCGCGGGCGTCGCGATGACGAGCGCCGAACAGCGCGTCCTCTTCGCGCCCGAACCGCTGCGCGAGCCCGCGACGATCCTCGCGCGCCCGTCCGCGCTCGCCGCGACGCGGGCTCTGTGGACGCTCGGCGCGGGCGTCGTCGCCGTCCTGCTGCCCCCGCACCTGGGCCAATGGGTGGCGTGGCTGGGCGCGCCGCTCGCGGTGAGTGTCGTGCTCGACGCGGGGGCGCTCGCCGCGCTCGGCTGGCTGCTCGCCGGGCTCGTGCTCTCCGTCGTGCTGCCGCCCGGCGGCGTCGACATCGTCGCGCATGCGGCGGCGATCATCGCGACCGTGCTCGTCCTGCGACGCCTGCGGGTGGCCGCGACGGTGAGTGCCTGGTCGGCTGCGGCGCTAGCCGCTGTCGCCGTCCTCGTGCACGACCTGACGCTCGTCGCGCTCGCCGCGGCCCAGAGCGGACGCGTCGGCGTCGCCGTCCTGCCGCTGCTCGTGCGTGTGGTAGTCGGCGGCGTCATCGGCCTCGCCGTCGTCGGGCGCTGGAACCGCTGGGCTGCGCGTGAACGAGCGCGAGGCCGGGCATGAGGCGGCTCGCGCGGCTCCGTCGTCGCGTCGGCTCGAGGCCGGAGCGACGTGCCTCTCGTGGCCATGCCGAGCCCGGGCGCCGCCGTCAGGCCAGCCGGCCACGAACCGGTTCGCGTGCCGCGGGTGGCCGACGCGCCACGCTGGGGCCGTTTCTCCTGCCGGAACGCATCGGTTCTCGGCGAGGTACGGGTGGCACCTCGGCGGCCCAACGGCGCCTCGCGATCTACCTCGTCCTGACGTTCGTCGCCGCGATCGTGCTCGTCGGACGCCTGGCCCAACTGCAGCTCGTCGACGCTCGGGCGAGCCGCGCGGCCGCCGATGCGATGACGACGCGGGCCGTCGTCGTCCCCGCCGTGCGCGGACGCATCCTTGCCGCGGACGGCAGTGTGCTCGTCGGCAACGGCTCCACGACGACGCTGACGATCACGCCCGACCAACTGCGCCGTCCGGAGAACGCGCATCGCATCCTGAGCCGCGTCGCGCACGCCATCGACCGCCCCGTCGCCGACCTCGAACGGCGCACCGCGACCTGCGGCACGAAAGGCGCCGCGCCGGCACCGGTGTGTTTCTCCGGTCAGCCGTTCGAGCCCGTGCCGATCGCCTCGGACGTCCCGACGGAGGCCGTCAGCGGCATCCTCGAACAGCCGGAGCGCTACCCGGGCGTCGCGGCGACGACCCGCCCCACACGCACGTACGGCCCGAGCGGCAGCTCGCTCGCGCAGGTGCTCGGCTATCTCACGACGACGACGGCGGACGACGTCACCGCCGCGCGCGAGGCCGGCCGCGAAGCTCCCGCGACGACGGCGCTGCTCGGGCGCGCGGGCCTGGAGCAGCAGTACGACACGCAACTGCGCGGCCGCGACGGACGCCGCGTCGTGAGCATCACGCCGACGGGGGAGGCCGAGCGCGTCGTGGCGGACGAGGCGCCGACGAACGGCGCCGATGTGCGCACGAGCCTCGACCCCGGGCTGCAGAAGTCCGCGGCCGACGCGCTCACGAAGGGGATCGCCGCGGCCCGTAAGGGCGGGTCGAAGGCCGATTCGGGTTCCGTCGTCGTCATGGATGCCGATTCGGGTCAGGTGGCGGCGCTGACGAACCAGCCCACCTACGACCCGAGCGTCTGGAACGGCGGCATCACCCAGGCCGAGTGGGACACGTTGACGCGCGGCGGCTCCGACCCGCTCTCGAACCGTGCGGTGACGGTGGCAGGGCCGCCGGCGTCGACGTTCAAGGCGGTGTCGCTGTTCGGGGCGGCCGCGGCTGGTGTCGACCCGAAGGGGACGTACGACTGCCCGAGTTCGCTGCGCATCGGCAACCGCACGTTCACCAACTTCGAGTCGGAGGCGCACGGTCGCATCGACATCCCGACGGCCCTCGAGGTTTCCTGCGACACCGTCTTCTACCGCTGGGCCTACCGCAGCTGGCTCGACGCAGGCGGGGCGAAAGCCTCCGTCGACGCACCCGACGCGTTCGCCGCAGCCGCCCGCACGTTCGGCTTCGGTGCCCGCACCGGCGTCGACCTGCCCGGCGAGGCGAGCGGCGCCGTCACCGACCGGGCGCAGAAGCGACGCGACTGGGAGGCGACGCGCGCCCGGAGCTGCGAGCGCGCGAAGCGCGGCTACCCCGAGGTCACGGACAAGGCGCGGGCGGCTTACCTGAAGCAGGTGGCGCAGGAGAACTGCACGAGCGGGTACGTGCTGCACGCCGGTGACGCGGTCAACCTCGCGATCGGTCAAGGCGACGTCAGCGCAACGCCACTGCAGATGGCGGCGACGTACGCCGCGGTGGCGACGGGCGGCACACGCGTGACGCCGACGCTCGTGCCCAACGCGACGTCCGCGCAGACGGAGACCACGAGCCTGCACCTCGACCCCGCGATGCTGGCCGTCGAGCGCGACGGTCTCGCCCGCGTCCTGCGCTCGGGGACGGCGTCGGACGCCTTCGCCGGGTTCGACCTCGCCCGCTTCCCGATCAGCGGCAAGACCGGCACCGCCGAGGTGTACGGCAAGCAGGCGACCGCGTGGTTCGCCTCTTACATGCCCGAGCCAGTCGCGGGGCACCGCTACGTCGTCGTCGTGCGCGTCGACCAGGGCGGCGAGGGCGGACGCGTGGCGGCACCCATCGGGCGCGCTGTGTGGGATGCCATCGCACGTCGGGGCGCCTGAGGCGGGCGCGGGGTTCGGTTTCGCGCTCGGCGCGACGAGCATGTTCGCCTCGGCGATCCTGACGGCCGGCATCGGCCCGTGGCTGCCTTACCAGATGCTCGGTGCGAGCTGGGTCGCGCTCGGTGCCGGCCTGTTGCCGTGGCGGCGCGGGCTGCGCTGGCCCGCCGAGCTCGCGCTGCTGTGCGGCTACACGGCGTTCGCGTCACTCGCGTACGGCTTCGTCCTCAACATGTCGTTCTGGCCGTTCTCGACGACCGGCGACCCCGGCATCAGCCCCGTCCCGGGGCGCAGCTTGCGACAAACCTCGCGCACTTCGTCGCGTTCAGCCTCGCCACGTCGCTGGGCTGGGATCTGGGGCGCGTCATCACGAACGTCGCCCTCGTCCTGGCCGTCGGCCGGCCCGTGATGACGGCGCTGCGACGCGCGTCGCGCCGGGCCGCGTTCGAGGCCCGGGGCGAGTTCGTCGATTAGGCCGCCACCTCCTGCCGCTGATAGCCTGAACGAAGCCGTAGACCGGCCGCGGATCGAGAGCGCCCCAGTGAACAGGCCTGGGAGCACCGCGCAGCGAGAGTTCAAAGGAGTCAGGTATGCCCCTGGACGTTGAAACGAAGAAGAAGATCATCGCCGAGTACGGCACGTCCGAAGGCGACACCGGCTCGCCCGAGGTTCAGATCGCCCTGCTGACGCAGCGCATCAAGGACCTGACGGAGCACTCGCGCACGCACAAGCACGACCACCACAGCCGTCGTGGTCTGCTCCTGCTCGTCGGTCAGCGCAAGCGCATGCTGCGTTACCTCGAGTCGGTCGACATCGAGCGTTACCGCTCGCTGATCAAGCGTCTCGGCCTGCGCCGTTGATCGCATTGATCACCATGATCTGACGCCGAGTGGCGGTCATCCCTGAAAGGGTGGCCGCCTCTCGGTGTTTTCGAGGCACGCGCCGCGTCGCCTCGAAGCAGCAAGAAACGGGCCGCGCACAACGACGATGCGCGTCCCGAGACGAAGATGAAACAAGAAGGAGGCCCCACATGGAGGGTCCCGAGATCCAGTTCGCCGAAGCCGTCATCGACAACGGCTCGTTCGGCACCCGCACCGTCCGCTTCGAGACGGGCCGCCTGGCCAAGCAGGCCAATGGCGCCGTCATGGCGTACCTCGACGACGACACGTGCCTGCTGTCGACGACGACGGCCAGCAAGCAGCCGAAGGAGCACTTCGACTTCTTCCCGCTGACGGTCGATGTCGAGGAGCGCAGCTACGCCGCCGGCAAGATCCCCGGCTCGTTCTTCCGCCGCGAGGGTCGCCCCTCGACGGACGCCATCCTCACCTGCCGTCTCATCGACCGCCCGCTGCGCCCGGCCTTCAAGAAGGGTCTGCGCAACGAGGTCCAGGTCGTCATCACCGTGCTCGCGCAGAACCCGGACGTGCAGTACGACGTCCTCGCGATCAACGGTGCGTCCGCGTCGACGCAGATCTCCGGTCTGCCGTTCACGGGCCCGATCGGTGGCGTCCGCGTCTCCCTCATCGACGGCCAGTGGGTCGCCTTCCCGAACTTCTCCGACATCGAGCGCTCGGCGTTCGACATGGTCGTCGCCGGCCGCATCGTGGGTGATGATGTCGCCATCATGATGGTCGAGGCGGAGTCGACGGAGTCGACGTGGAACCTCGTGAAGAACGGCACACAGGCCCCGACCGAAGAGGTCGTCGCCGAGGGCCTCGAGGCCGCGAAGAAGTTCATCCGCGTCCTGTGCGAGGCCCAGATGGAGCTCGCGAAGCAGGCGGCCAAGGAGGTCCAGGACTTCCCGGTCTTCCTCGACTACCAGGACGACGTGTACGAGGCCGTCGCGAAGGACGGCACCGACCAGACGGCCGCCGCGATGACGATCGCGGGCAAGGCCGAGCGCGAGAGCAAGCTCGACGAGATCAAGGACGCGCTCAAGGCCGAGCTGGCCGGCGAGGGCAAGCCGTTCGAGGGCCGCGAGTCCGAGGTCTCCGCCGCGTTCCGCTCGCTGCAGAAGCAGCTCGTGCGCGAGCGCATCCTGCGCGACAAGGTCCGCATCGACGGCCGTGGCCTCGCCGACATCCGCGCGCTCTCGGCCGAGGTCGAGGTGCTGCCGCGCGTGCACGGTTCCGCGATCTTCGAGCGCGGCGAGACGCAGATCATGGGCGTCACGACGCTCAACATGCTGCGCATGGAGCAGCAGATCGACTCGCTGTCGCCGAGAACGCGCAAGCGTTACATGCACCACTACAACTTCCCGCCGTTCTCGACGGGTGAGACGGGTCGCGTCGGTTCGCCGAAGCGTCGCGAGATCGGCCACGGCGCGCTCGCCGAGCGTGCGCTCATGCCGGTGCTGCCGACGCGTGAGGAGTTCCCGTACGCCATCCGTCAGGTCTCCGAGGCACTCGGCTCGAACGGTTCGACGTCGATGGGTTCGGTCTGCGCCTCGACGCTGTCGCTGCTCAACGCCGGTGTGCCGCTGCGCGCGCCCGTCGCCGGTATCGCGATGGGTCTCGTCTCCGCCGAGATCGACGGTGAGACGCAGTACGCCGCGCTCACCGACATCCTCGGCGCCGAGGACGCGTTCGGCGACATGGACTTCAAGGTCGCCGGTACGCGCGAGTTCGTCACGGCCATCCAGCTCGACACGAAGCTCGACGGCATCCCCGCGCAGGTGCTCGCCGGCGCGCTGACGCAGGCCCGCGACGCGCGTCTGCACATCCTCGACGTCATGAACGAGGCAATCGACGCTCCCGACGAGATGTCGCCGTTCGCTCCGCGCGTGCTCGCCGTCAAGATCCCCGTCGACAAGATCGGTGAGGTCATCGGCCCGAAGGGCAAGATGATCAACCAGATCCAGGAGGACACCGGCGCCGACCTGTCGATCGAGGACGACGGCACGGTCTACATCGGTGCGACGGACGGCCCGAGCGCCGAGGCTGCGCGCAACGCCGTCAACGCCATCGCGAACCCGCAGATGCCGGAGGTCGGCGAGCGCTTCCTCGGCACCGTCGTCAAGACGACGACGTTCGGCGCGTTCGTCTCGCTCCTGCCGGGCAAGGACGGCCTGCTGCACATCTCCGAGGTGCGCAAGCTCATCGGCGGCAAGCGCATCGACGCCGTCGAGGACGTCCTCAAGATCGGCCGGAAGGTCCAGGTCGAGCTCAAGGAGATCGACCCGCGCGGCAAGCTGTCGCTCGGTGTCGTCGAGGAGGCCAAGGCCGACGACGCGCCCGAGGCGCCGAACGAGACGACGCCGGCCGCTCCGGCCGACGTCGACGCCGACAGCGCTGACGCCGCCGCGAAGATCGCCGACGCTGCGGGCCACATGGACTCCGGTCACGCGAGCGATGAGGACGGCGAGCGCAAGCCGCGTCAGCGTCGTCGTGGCGGCCGTGGCCGTGGCCGCGGCAACGACGCTGCCGAGGGCCGCGGTGACGCCGCGTCCGACCAGCTCGTCGACGCCGGTGACGACGACCAGGCGGCATCCGCGACGTCCGAGGACGCCTGAGCCGCTCACGTGAGGGAGCGCGCCCACCGTTGAGGTGAGCTGCTCCGTCCGACGAACCCGCCCCCGATCCGCGACCCGCGGCTCGGGGGCGGGTTCGTCATCTCACCCGTGTGGGGCGCATGGGATGATGCGCAGGTGAACTCAGTGGAGCGTGCCGACGGGTTCCAGCGTCGACATCCGGCGCTGGGCTACCCGATCGGTGTCATCTACAAGTTCGTCGACGACCAGGGCGCCTACCTCGCGGCGCTGATCACGTACTACGGGTTCCTGTCGATCTTTCCGCTCCTGCTGTTGCTGCAGTCGGTTCTCGGCTTCGTCATCGACGGTGACGACCGGTTGCGTCAGCAGATCCTCGACTCGGTGCTCGCGCAGATCCCGGTGCTCGGGCCGTCGCTGCACTCCGCGTCGATCGAGTCGCTGACGGGCAGCGTGTCGGCCATCGTCATCGGCGCGATCGTGGCGCTCTACGGTGGCCTCGGCGTGGCGCAGGCGATCCAGCACACGAGCAACCACTGCTGGGCGGTGCCGCGCAACAGCCGCCCGAACCCGATCCTCATGCGCGTGCGCAGTGGCGCCATCATCATGTTCCTCGGGGCGGCGCTCATCGCCATCGGCATCCTGCCGACGCTGTGGAAGCCGTTGCAGAGCTGGGCGTGGTTGCTCAACGTCGTGTTCGGCACGGGCATCTTCCTGCTGCTCATGAAGATGACGAACGCGCGCGGCGAGGGCTGGGGGCGTCTCGCGCCGGGCGCGTTCTTCATCAGTTTCGCCTGGCAGTTCTTCGTCGCGAACAGCACGACCTTCACGAACATCTTCGGGGCCCGTTCGACAGGCACCTACGGCACCTATGGCGGCATCCTGACGCTGCTTCTCGCCAGTTACCTCATGTCGTTGTCGTTCGTCATCGGCACCGAGATCAACGTCGTGCTGCACAAGCATCTGTACCCGCGTTCCCTCATGACACAGTTCACCGACGACGTCGACCTGACGCTCGCCGACCAGCAGGCGTACGCGGGGCAGGCGCAGATGCAACGGTTCAAGAACTACGAATCCATCGACGTCGTCTTCGACAAGGACGGCGACGGTCTCGCCGATCAGCCCTCGGATCTCGACGTGCGGTGGAAGGATGCGGTGCGGGCTCACGACGACTGGTTGCAGACTCGCCACCCGATGCGCCCGAGCGGCATGTGGGGCCTGAACGCCGAGAACGAGGATCGCAGCAGCGCGGACGGGAGCGAATGATGGGGGAGCAGACCATGGTGACGAACAAGAATGACACGGTGATGCAGACCAGCGACGAGCCGATCGTCCTGGGGCCGATGGTGCGCTACACCAGCGAATGCGAAGCGTCGATGTGGGTCGAGACCCGCGACGCCGGGGAGGTCGCCGTCATCACCGACGGTGGGCGCTGGAGCGCGCGCACGTTCGGCGCACACGGGCATCACTACGCCCTCGTGATCCTGGACGGTCTCGAGCCGGGGCAGACGTACGGCTACCGCGTCGAGGTGAACGGCGAACAGGCGTGGCCCCTGGCGGACTCGCCGTTCCCCGACCCGTTCTTCAAGACGCTGCTGCACTCACGCCCCACGAAGATGGCGTTCGGCAGCTGCCGCACGAGCGAACCGCACGATGCGAAGAGCAACCGCAAGAACGGCATCGACTCGCTGCGCGCCGTCGCGCACGAGATCGCCCGCGACCCTCACGACGAGCGGTGGCCCGACCTCGTCGTGCTGCTCGGCGACCAGGTCTACGCCGACGAGACGTCGGAGGCGATGCAGGAGTACATCGAGGCGCGCCGCGGGCTCGACGCGCCGCCCGGCGAGGAGCTCAAGGACTACGTCGAGTACGCGCACCTGTACCGCCTCGCCTACAGCGAACCGGCGGTGAGGTGGCTGCTGTCGACGCTGCCGAGCGCGATGATCTTCGACGACCACGACGTGCGTGACGACTGGAACACGTCGCAGACGTGGCACGAGAAGATGAACGCGACGCCCTGGTGGCACGAGCGCATCGTCGGCGCACTCGGGTCGTACTGGGTCTATCAGCACTGTGGCAACCTCTCGCCCGAGGCGCTCGCCGATGACGAGCTGTGGCAGCTCATCACGTCGCACACCGGGGACGACGAGCTCGACATCACCGCCGCCGTCGACGCGTTTGCCGAGCGGGTTGACGAGGACCCGACGACGTACCGCTTCTCCTACACCCGTGATCTGGGCGAGTCGAAGCTCATCGTCGTCGACTCGCGGGCGGCGCGCGACCTACGTCCCGATCACCGCGCGATGCTCGACGCGGACGAACTGCGCTGGCTCGATGACGAGTTGCGCGGCGACGTCGAGCACCTGTTCATCGGCACCTCGCTGCCGTTCTTCATGCCCGAGGGCCTGCACATGCTCGAGGCGCTCGACGAGGCCGCGGCCGAGGGGACGTGGGGCCGTCCGGCGGCGTTCTTGGGGGAGAAGCTGCGTCAGGTCGTCGACCTCGAGCACTGGGCGGCGTTCAGCGACACGTTCTTCAAGGTCAGCGACATGCTGTTCGAGGTCGCGCGTGGTGAGCGTGGCCGAGCGCCGAGGACGATCACGTTCCTGTCGGGCGACATCCACAACTCGTTCCTGTCGGAGGTCAACGGCGGCGAGGAGCTGACGTCGCGCATCTTCCAGGCCGTCTGCTCGCCGATCCGTAACCCGCTGCCGCGCCACGTGCGCGCGCTGCAGGCGATGATCGGCAAGGGCCTCGCGTTCCCGCTGCGCGCCGTCGTCGAGCGCACGAGCGTGCGCACGCCGTCGTTCCGCTGGCGCACGACGCACGGGCCGTGGTTCGACAACAACCTCGCAGTCGTCGAGGTGACGGGCGACGGTCTCGACTTCCGCTGGCTGACCGGCGAGATCCGCGACGGCGACCTCGAGCACCCGCACACGCGGGTCGTCAGCGACATCCGCATCGAGGGTGACGGTGAGTCGAAGCGTCTCGACACGTGGCAGCCACTCGGCATTCGGATCCTGACGCGCGTGGCGCACCTTCGTCGATAGGGTCGCGTCCATGAGCGAGACGATCAAGGTTGCAGTCATCGGTGCCGCCGGGCGCATGGGCAGCGAGGCGGTCAAGGCCGTCGAGGCCGCGGACGACATGACGTTCGTCGGTGGCTTCGACGCCGGGGACGACCTGGGCGACCTCGGGGGTGCCGACGTCGCGATCGAGCTGACGGTGCCCGCCTCGTCCCCGACGAACGTCGCGCAGTGCATCGAGCGCGGCGTCAGCGTCGTCGTCGGCACGACGGGGTGGGACGACGCGAAGCTCGCGACGCTGCGGGCGCAGCTCGACGCGGCGCCCGGCGTCGGTGTGCTCATCGCGCCGAACTTCTCGATCGGTGCGCTGCTCATGATGAAGTTCGCCCGCGAGGCGGCGAAGTTCTACGAGAGCGTCGAGGTCGTCGAGATCCACCACCCGAACAAGGTCGACGCGCCGTCCGGCACGGCCGCGCACACGGCGCGCGCCATCGCCGAGGCACGTGAGCAGGCGGGGCTGGGGCCGGTGCCAGACGCGACGGAATCCGACCCCGACGGCGCGCGCGGCGCCCGCGTCGACGGCATCCCGGTGCACGCGATCCGCATGCGCGGGCGCGTCGCGCACCAGGAGGTGCAGTTCGGCGCCGAGGGTGAGGCCCTGACGATCCGTCACGACAGCTTCGAGCGCGTGAGCTTCATGCCGGGCGTGCTGACGGGCGTGCGCGGCGTCGTCACGACCCCGGGGCTCACGGTGGGCCTGGAAAACTTCCTCGGGCTCTGAGCTCGGATGCTCCGTCTGGGCCTGAGGTCCGCCCGGGCGGTGCGCCGACAGCGTCCGTCCGCGTGAACGTCGAAGGCCCGGACGGTCGCGCTGGCGTCGCGTGCCGGACACCTGGGCGTCAGGTCGGGGCCACGTCGCGCGGCTAGCGTTCTGGAATGCTCGATGCCGTGCTCGCGCCGCTCGAACACCTCATGACGTCGTGGTGGATCTACCCGGCGCTCTTCGGCCTGTGCACGCTCGATGCGTTCGTGCCTGTTTTTCCCAGCGAAGCCCCGCTCATCCTCGCCGGGGTGTACGCCGCGTCCGATCCGAACGGGCCGCAGCTCGTGCTCGTCGTGCTCGTGGCCACGCTGGGGGCGGCACTGGGCGATCACCTCTCCTACGGCATCGGCCGGGTCGTCGGTGCGCGCTCGCTCGGGGCGCACGGTTCGCGGCGTGCTCGCACGTTCGAGAAGGTCTCGCGCGTGCTGCACGAACGAGGGTCGTGGGCGTTGCTCGTCGTGCGCTTCATCCCGGGCGGACGCAGCGTCGGCACGATGTCGCTCGGCGCTGCACGCTACCCGCTCCTGCGGCAGTTCACGCCGTACGACCTGCTCGCGACGCTGCTGTGGGCCCTGCACGGTTGCCTCATCGGCTACATCGGCGGCCGTGCGTTCGGCGACAACCACCTCGCGGGCATCCTCACCGGCATGGGGCTCGCGATGGCGGTCGCGTCGCTGCTCGAAGGCGTGCGCCACGTCCGAACGAAACGCCGCATGACGCGCGAAAGCCACGCCGCGAGTGGTGATTCCACCCGAGACGCGGCGTCGTCCGTCGAGGTCAGTCAGTCGTGACGATGACGTGCAGGCGCCGCGGGCCGTGCACCCCTTCGACGCGATCGAGCTCGATGTCGCTCGTCGCGCTCGGACCGGAGATCCACGTCAGCGGATGCCCCGCCTCGACGCTCGCGCGCAGGGCGCCGACGGCGGCCGGCACGTCCGCGTGGATCTGGTCGGCCCGCACGAGACAGACGTGCAGATCGGGCACGAGCGTCAGCGCACGACGCCCCTGCCCCGCAGTGTGATCGAGGACGATCGTGCCCGTCTCGGCGATGGCCGCGGCACACGTCGTGACGACCGCCTCGATGGCGTCGAGACCGTCGGGCGTGCCCGGGTCTTCGCGCGCCATCGACGCATCGACCGCGCCGACGACTGCCTCGGGCAGCCCGGCCGGCAGCAGGACGCCGTTCGCGCCCTCGAGCGCCGCGGCGACACGCGCGCCGGCGTCAGCTGCCGAGGCACGTTCGACGACCGCCTTGTAGTCCTCGGTGCGCTCGACGAACAGGTCGACGAGGTCGGGCGACCCCGCCGCGGGGGTGGCGTCGGCCGCAGCGCGCGAACCGTCCGCATCAAGTGACGTCGCCTGGGCGCCGGCGCTGCCCGACGACGAATCCCGCTGCGTCGTCGCCGAATCGGCCCGCTGCGACGACGTGCTCGTCACCCCGGCGTTCGCGTTGGCCGTCCGGATGCGCTGCAGGATCTCCTCGCGTGCGCTGCTCATGCCTCGTCCTCGCTGTCGCTGGTGGGGTGGGGGAGCCCGGCGTCGCGGGCGCTCGTGCCGTAGTGGCCCTCGACGTCGACTCCGGCGCGGTTCGGACGCGACCCCGCTGCGGCCTGGCCGCTCTCGTCGAGCCGGCCGCCGTCGGTGCGCGCGAACCACTCGCGGAACGTCTCGGTCGGGGGAGCGGGGATGTCACGCGCTGCGCTCCACGGCGCGAGGGGCCCGGGAATCGCGCCGAGGTAGGAGACGTCCTCACGCTTGAAGACCTTGCCGGCCACCGTCGCGAGCGTCTGCAGACGCCCCATGCGCTTGCCGGAGGCGAGCGCCCATTCGGCGCCCGCGATGGCGGTGCGCTCGAAGCTCGGGACGCGCGAGGCGGCGCGCTTCTTCTCGACGACCTGCGTGCGCAGTTCGACGAGGATCTTCGGAAAGTCGATCTTGACGGGGCACACCTCGCTGCACGCGCCGCACAGTGACGACGCGAAGGGCAGCGCCTTGTCGCGATCGGAGTCGAGGCCGCGCATCTGCGGGGTGAGGATGGCGCCGATCGGTCCGGGGTAGACGCTCGTGTAGGCGTGCCCGCCCACGCGTTCGTAGACGGGGCAGACGTTGAGGCACGCCGAGCAGCGGATGCAGCGCAGCGCCTCGCGCCCGACGGTGTCCGACAACACGCGCGTGCGGCCGTTGTCGACGAGCACGACGTGGACGTCCTGCGGGCCGTCGGCCTCGCTCGACCCCGTCCACATCGACGTGTAGGGATTCATGCGCTCACCGGTCGACGAACGTGGCAGCAGTTCGAGCATGACGGCGAGGTCGTCCCACGTCGGCAGCACCTTCTCGATGCCGACGACGGAGATGAGCGTCTCCGGCAGCGTCAGGCACATGCGTCCGTTGCCCTCGGACTCGACGACGGCGAGCGTGCCCGTCTCCGCGACGGCGAAGTTGGCGCCCGAGATCCCGACCTTGGCGCGCAGGAACTTCTCGCGCAGGTGACGACGGGCAGCGTCGGCGAGCGCGGCGGGATCGTCGCTCAGGTTCTCGGGGGCCGGGCGGCCGACCTCGCCCATCTCGGTGCGGAAGATGTCGCGGATCTCGCTGCGGTTCTTGTGGATCGCGGGCACGAGGATGTGCGACGGGCGGTCGTGGCCGAGCTGGACGATGAGCTCGGCGAGGTCGGTCTCCCACGCGTCGATGCCCGCGGCTTCGAGGGCCTCGTTGAGCTCGATCTCCTGCGTCGCCATCGACTTGACCTTGACGACTTCCTGCGTGCCTGTCGCCTTGACGAGGTCGACGACGATGCGGTTGGCCTCCTCGGCGTCACGCGCCCAGTGGACCGTCGCGCCGGCGCGCGTCAGCGACTCCTCGAGCGTGACGAGCAGCGTGTCGAGGTCGGCGAGCACGTCGTCCTTGACGGCGGCGCCGCGCGTGCGCAGTTGCTGCCAGTCGTCGACCTCGCCGACGACCTCGGCGCGCTTGGCGCGGATCGTGCCGGTCGCGTGACGCAGGTTGGCGCGCAGTTGGGCGTCGTCGAGGGCGTGCTTCGCCTCGTGCGGGAAGGCCGGCATCCCGACGAACGTCGCGGTCGTCGTGCCGACGGGCAGACCCGCGTCGGCGGCGGTGCGGGGCTGGCAGCTCATGCGGGGTCCTGTTCGGTCGAGGCGAGCACTTCGGCGAGGTGGATGGTCTTGACGCCGGTGCGTCCGCGGTGCAGCAGACCGCCGATGTGGGCGAGGCACGAGTTGTCGCCGGCGACGACGTACTCCGCGCCCGTCTCGACGACGTGGCGCGCCTTGTCGTTTCCCATGGCGACGGAGACGTCGGGGTTCTTGACGCTGAACGTGCCCCCGAAACCGCAGCACTGCTCGGCGGCGGGCAACTCGCGCAGGTCGGCACCGGCGACCGCGCGCAGCAGCTGCAGCGGACGGTCGCCGACGCCGAGCATGCGCAAGCTGTGGCAGGTGGGGTGGTAGGTGATGCGGTGCGGGAAGTAGGCGCCGACGTCGGTGACGCCGAGCACGTCGACGAGGAATTCGGACAGTTCGAGCACCCGCGGGGCGAGCGCGTCGACCTCGCGGGCGAGGCCCTGGTCGCCGACCCGCTCGGCGATCATCTCGTGCTGCTCGCGGACGGATCCGGTGCAGGAGCCGGAGGGGGCGACGACGTAGTCGAACGCGTCGAACGTGTCGACGAACCCGCGCACGAGGCCCTTAGCGTCGTTCGCGTACCCGGTGTTGGTGAACATCTGGCCGCAGCAGGTCTGCTCGGTGGGGAACTCGACGTCGACCCCGAGGCGGCGTAGGAGCTTCACCGTCGCGATCGGCGCCTTGGGAAACATCGTGTCGTTGAAGCAGGTCGCGAAGATCGCGACGCGTGGGCGGGTGGGGGCGATCGTCACGACGGCATCCTTAATGGTCTGACCAATGTGCTGCATCTCACTCTAGAAGCATGACCCCCGACGGTCAAGAAGTCGAGGCCGCGTAGCATGCCGCCCATGACCCACCCCTGCGCGCCCGCCTCGCCCGAACCGGGCCCGCCGCCCGCAGCCGAGGAATCCGGTCTGTCGAACCCGGGGCAGCCGGCGTCGGAACCGGCCCCCGCGCCGGACGCGACGCCCGTCCAGGTCGAGACTCCGGCTGGCGCGCAGGGTGCCAACCCGGTCGCGTCACGATCGGGGCGTGCCTACGAGGGTGTCGTGCAGTGGGTCGAGGACGGCATCGTCTCGGGCCGTCTGCGTGTCGGCGACGTGCTGCCCGCCGAGCGTGACCTCGCCGCGCAACTCGCCGTCAGCCGTGCCGTGGTGCGTGAGGGCGTGCGCGCCTTGCACGCCATCGGGGTCGTCGACTCGCGCGTCGGAGCCGGTGCGGCCGGCGGCACCGTCATCACGGCCGTGCCGACGGAGGCGCTCAACCGGTTCTTGCGCATGCACGTGGCGCTCGCGCAGTTCAGCCTCCTCGACGTCGTCGACGTGCGCTGCAGCCTCGAGGGCCTGTCGGCGCGGCTGGCCGCGCGCAACGCGACCGACGCCGACCATGCGCGCCTCGCCGACCTGATCACCGCGATGCGTGACGACGACCTGCCGCCCGATGTCTTCAACGCGTGCGACACCCATTTCCACGTCGCCATCGCGCGGGCCGCGGGCAACGCGCTCGCCACCGACCTCACCGTCGCCATCCGCGAATCCATGCGCAGCCCCATCCGTCACGGCATGAACCACGTCGACGACTGGCCGGCTGTGCGCGCGCGGTTGCGCGAGGAGCACGAGGCCATCGCCGCGGCGCTCGCGGACGGCGACGGCTCACGCGCCGCCGATCTGCTCGACGCGCACATCCGACGCGCGAGCGAGCAACTCCTCGGGGACGGCGCGCAGGCAGCCGGCGACACCGCCTGACGGGACGACTTGCGCTGGTCGGTGCTCGCGTGGCGGAGGCGAGGCCCACGGTGGCGATCCTGTGGCCCGCGCCGACGGCCGGGCGGGCAAGGCACGCGGGGAGGCCGCCGTCAGCGCGTGAGGACGATGGCCGCCGCGATGAAGTGGGCGATGAACGCGGCGACGGTGCAGGCGTGGAAGATCTCGTGGAAGCCGAACACTCGCGGCCACGGATCAGGGCGTTTGAAGCCGTAGACGACGGCCCCGAGGGTGTAGAGGATGCCGCCCGCGGCGATGAGCGTCATGACGAGGGTGCCGCCCGCGGCGTGCAACGGCCCGGCGTAGAAGATCGCGACCCAGCCGAGCGCGACGTAGATCGGCGTGTAGAGCCAACGCGGCGCATGCACCCAGGACGTGCGGAAAGCGACGCCGAGCAGCGCGCCGACCCACACGATGACGAGCAGACTCACCCGTTGCCGGCCCGCGAGCAGTGTCAGCGCGAACGGCGTGTACGTGCCGGCGATGATGAGGTAGATGTTCGAGTGGTCGAGGCGGCGCAGGATCGTGTCGGCGCGCGGGCTCCAGTATCGGCGGTGATACAGCGCCGACGTGCCGAACAGCATCGTCGCCGTAGCACCGAGGACGAGCGCCCCGACGCGCGCCGGGGTCGTGTCGGCGAGCAGGGCGAGCACGAGACAACCGATGAGGCACAGGGGCGCGAGGACGAGGTGCAGCCACCCGCGCAGCAGGGGTTTCATCGCCACCGCCAGGGCCTCGCCCGCGGGGTGCTCACCATGTTCGCCGTGCCCAGTGGACTCGCCGTGCCCGTCAGGCAGAGCCGACCGTGTGGGTTCATGGATCATCGGGTCGAGGGTCATGGCGTCGGGGTTCGTGTCGTCGGCGTTCGTCGGTTGGGCTGCTGCGGGTTGCGGACGGTCGGTTGCGGGGGTGTTCACTGCGGGCTCCTCGATCGGTCGGCGATCAGCCCGAGCGTCAGCTCCAGGCCGGTGCGGGCGTCGGTGAGCGTGTCACCGTAGTGTTCGCGCAGGGTGCCCAGGCGGTAGCGCACCGTCTGGGGGTGGACGTGGAGGGCCTCGGCGACCTCCTCGCGGCGTCCGTGGTGCAGCAGCCAGGCGAGCAGCGTCTCGGCGAGCACGGCCCGCTTGGCCTCCGAGACGTCGGCGAGCGGCGCCAGGGCGCGCTCGCGCAGCATCTGCGCGACGAGCGGGTCGGCGTCGAGGATCAGTTCGGGCAGCAGCGTGTCGGCGTCCGCCGGTTCACTCACCCGGGCGAATCGCAGCGCGCGTCGGGCGCGCGTCACCGATTCGGCGGCGCGGCTCCAGGCGAGCGCCGGCCCGAGGGCTGCTGTGGTCGTAGCGCAGGCAGCGAGGACGCGCGCGCGGTTGCCGGGTGGGAGGTCGGGCACGAGCACGAGCGGCGAGCCGTCCGGGGTGCGCGACCACAGGGCCTTCTCACCGACGGCGCTCGCGACGGCCGCCGGGGCGTCGCCCGTCAGTGCCAGCGCCGTGAGGGTGCGCGGCGGGTTCCAGTGAGCCCGTTCGGCGAGATGCTCGAGCGTGTCGGGCTGGTCGCCCGCGACGAATGCCGCCGCCAGCTGGTCGCGTCGGCGCGCGAGCTCACGGGTGCGGGCCGTCATGGCCGCGGTGTGGCCGGCGAGGCTCTCGACGGACAACTCGTCGATGAACGCGAACGTGCCCGCAGCGAGGCTCGCGATGCTCGCGGCCGACTCGCCCTGCGCGACGGCGCGTTCGGCGAAGTGCGTCCACGCCTCGCGGGCGCCGACGCGGTAGGCCGTGAGCAGCGCGTCGCTCGAGCGCCCCGTTTCCGCCTCGCCCTGGCCGAGGCGGTAGGCGCCGGTGCGCATGGCCGTGGCGGACGTCGTGTCGCCGTCGTCACCGAGGGTGTCGAGGAAGGCCGCGAGGGCCATCGCGACGGCCGCCTCGATGTTCGCGCGCAGTGTGTCGCCGAACTCGCGGTCGTAGCCGGGCACCTCTCGGATGATGGCCTCGACGCACCCGCTGGCCGTGTTCGGCAGGTGCTCTCGCAGGGTGGCAATGGTGTCTTGCCGCAGAGTCGACATGTTCACACTCTACGAACAAATACCGAAAAGATCATGTGAGGTCGCGGTCAAGAATTATCAGCTGCGCGCCAAATACGCTGGTCGCATGCCGCACGCCGTCTCCTCATCAACCACGATGGCCCGCTCGTCGGACGAACGGCGGGCCTCCGCCCGCCTGAAGCATCTCGCCTGGAACGCCGTGCGCACCCTGACGACGCCGCTGCTGCCCGACGACTACCTCGACCTCGTCGACCCGCTGCGCAGCCCCCGCTACCTGCGCGCCCGCGTCGTCGACGTGCACCCCGAGACGGCGGACGCCGCGACCGTCACGCTGCAGCCGGGCCTCGGTTGGGCAGGGCACGTGCCGGGGCAGTTCATCCGCGTCGGCGTCGACGTCGACGGGGTGCGCCTGTGGCGTGCGTACTCGGTGACGTCGGGGCCGCGCGACGACGGGCGCATCACGATCACCGTCAAGTCACTCTCCGGCGGGCTCGTCAGCTCCCACCTGCACGAGTCGTTGCGCTCCGGCCAGATCGTGCACCTCGAACAGGCGAGCGGCGAGTTCGTCTGGACGGGAGGTGTCGAGCCGACGCTGTACGTCACCGGCGGCTCCGGCATCACCCCCGTCATGGGCATGCTGCGCCACCGTCTCGCCGCCGAGGGCGAGCGTTCCGACGGCGAACGCACGCACGACATCGTCGTCGTGCACTCGGCCGGCCACCCCGAGGACGTCATCTTCGCCGACGAGCTGCACGGGCTGCACGAGCGTGGCGCCATCACCCTCGTCGAGCGCCACACACGCCTCGAGGGCCGGCTCGAACCGGCCGAGCTCGACCATCTCGTACCCGACTGGCGCGATCGTGAGGTGTACGCGTGCGGCCCCGCCGGGATGCTGCGGATGCTGCGCGAGTTCGCCGAACTCAATGGCGTTGAGGACAAGCTGCACACCGAGAACTTCGTCGTCGAGCTCGCCGAACCGGGGGAGGGCGGCACCGCGACCATCGTCATGGGCACGACGACGCGGGAGGTCGCCGTCAGCGGCGAGACGTCGATCCTCGACGCGGCCGAGGCCGCCGACATCCTCGTGCCGAGCGGATGCCGCATGGGCATCTGTTACGGCTGCGTGCTGCCGCTGCGTTCCGGCGCGGTGCGCGACATGCGCACCGGCGAGGTGACGAGCGGCACTGACGGCGACGGCGTCATGGTGCAGACCTGCATCTCCTCCGCCGCCGGGGACTGCACGATCGGACGCTGAACTCGACGCCTGTGCAGGGCGCCGGCCGGGCGCGAGATCGGCTCGGGCGCCTCACGACGAACCACGACCATGACGAACCGCACGACGAGAACGACGAAGAAGGATGGCTGTCGCATGACCGCACTGCAGAAGAAGGACCACAACCCGATCGCTCACCTGAGCCGCGCCGACATCGAGCGTCTCGGTGAGGAGCTCGACGCGGTGCGTGCACGGGTCGTCGAGAGCCGGGGCGAGAAGGACGCGGCGTACATCCGTCGTGTCATCCAGGTGCAGCGTGGCCTCGAGATGGGGTCGCGGGCACTGTTGTTGTTCTCGAAGAAGAAGCCGGCGTTCGTCATCGGGACGGCGGGGCTCGCCGTGGCGAAGATCCTCGAGAACATGGAGATCGGCCACAACGTCATGCACGGCCAGTGGGATTGGATGCGCGACCCGAAGATCCACTCGAGTACGTGGGAGTGGGACAACGCCTCGCCCGCCGACCTGTGGAAGCACAGCCACAACGAGCTGCACCACACGTACACGAACGTCATCGGGCGCGACAACGACCTCGGGTTCGGCATCATGCGCGTCGACGAGGATCAGAAGTGGGTGCCGTTCTACCTCGCACAGCCGATGTGGAACTTCATCAACGCGTGCTTCTTCGAGTACGGCATCGCCGCGTACGACCTGGAGATCGGCAAGTACCTCAAGGGGCGCAAGGACAAGGACGTATTCGCCCGCGACGGTCGCAAGGTGCTGCACAAGATCCGTGAGCAGGTGACGAAGGACTACATTGCGCACCCGCTGCTCTCGGCGCTGACGGGGTCGGGCAAGCAGACGATCAAGGCGAACTTCATCGCGAACCTCACGCGCAACCTCTGGACACACTCGGTCATCATGTGCGGACACTTCCCGAGTGGTGTCGAGACGTTCACGAAGAAGTCGATCGTCGGGGAGACGCGCGGCGACTGGTACCTGCGCCAGATGCTCGGTTCGGCGAACATCAGCGGTTCGCGGGCCATGCACATCGCGACGGGCAACCTGAGCTACCAGATCGAGCACCACATGTTCCCCGACCTGCCGAGCAACCGGTACGCGGAGATCAGCGAGCAGGTGCAGGACATCGCTCGCCGCTACGGGTTGTCCTACGTGACGGGGCCGCTGCCGAAGCAGATCGCGTCGGCCTGGTGGGCGATCATCCGCCTGTCGCTGCCGAACGAGTACGCCGCGAAGCTCGAGCGGAAGCCCCAGAACGTCACGCAGCTCGTGCAGCGGCAGGTGCAGCCCCAAGCCGCCTGAGTCTCGCCATGGGCTCACGAGCACCTCCTTGCTCGCTTTGCTGCCGAGGAGGTGCTCGTCTTGGCCACTCTGAGGATGCCAGATGTCGATGAGGTCGTCCACGAGCGCCTGCGCCGTCAGGCTGCGGAGCCTGGACGTTCCGTCGAGGCCGAGGTGCGGGCGATTCTCGCGGCAGCGACCCACGTGCCGGAGAAGAATTTCTTGCAGACGCTGCGTGAGCGCACGCGACCGCCCACGTTCTCGCGAGTGCTACGTCGGTCGGGCGAGTCATGGGAACGGCGGATGCCCAGATCGCCGGTATCGCTCTGGCCGCCGGCTCTGCACTCGCCACGCGCAACGCGCAGGATTTCGCCGGGGTCGGCGGGCTGCGCCTCATCGATCCCCTCGAAAGCTCGTCCTGAGGTCTCACTCCACCATAGGGAGCGAGATCTGAATCCAGGAGCGTCGGCTCAGAACAACCGGATGATCGCGGCCGTCGCGGCCGCGACGATGACGACGACGATGAACGGCGCGCGCAGAACCAGGGCGATGATCGCTGCGACGGCCGCCGCTGCGCGCGCGTCGATGACGACCCGGCCGCCGTCGCCGACGAACGCCTGGACACACACGAGGCCGGTGAGCAACGCCACCGGTAGCAGCGCGACGATGTTCGACGTCCGCTTGCCCTCGAGGTAGCGCGGCGGCACGAGATAGCCGATGAACTTGAGCACGAACGACAACGCGCTCGCGAGCAGAACCGTCGTCCATGTGCTCATGTCGTCGATCCGATCCGGCCGGCGTCGGACGGGCCACCGGGCGTCGCGCCGTCACCGGGCGCATCGGCGCGAGACGTCTCGACGCCGGGAACGTCGGCGCTCGACTCGCCGTCGGCTGAGGGGGAATCGTGCCGTGTGGAGTACCACCAGCCGACGACGACGGCCGCGACGACCGTCGCGAGAACGGGCACGCCGGCCTGCGTGAGCGGCGACAACCCGAGCGCGATGCACGCGGCGAGCGCCGCCGTCACCTTGCCCTGCAGCGTGCCGAGGCGCGGCCACAGCAGCGCCATGAAGGCGCCGACGGCGGCGGCGTCGAGGCCGTACTTCTTCGGGTCGCCCATCGCGTTGCCGGCGACTGTGCCGACGAACGTCATCGTGTTCCACATGACGTAGACGCCCAGGCCCGTCCACCAGAATCCGGTGCGTGACAACTGTTCGGTGGGGCGCCCGACCGACATGGCGGCCGACTCGTCGATCGTCACCTGCGCGGCGAGGAGGCGCCGCAGCCCGCGCGGGCGTAGGAACTGGTTGATCTGCAGACCATAGATGCCGTTGCGCACGCCGAGCAGTGACGACGTCGCGACGGCCGACGCTCCCGACCCACCGCCACCGAGCACCCCGACGACGGCGAACTGCGAACCGCCGGAGAACAACAGCAGCGACAGCGCCATCGTCTGCCAGGTCGTGAGGCCCGCAGCGATGGCGAGCGCGCCGAAGCTGACGCCGGACACGCCCGTCGCGATCGCGAGGGAGACCGAGTCCTTCTTGACGGCCGCGGCGTCCTCGTGGAGGGCGTCGGGATGGTCGTGGTCGGAGTGGTCGCCAGGGGTGTGCGCCGTCCGGTGATGACGGACGTCGACGGGCGCGTCACCTCCCGACGTCTCGTGCCGGGCGTCGCTCACGAGGTGCGGCGTTCGTACATGACGAGCGTGAACCCGTCGCGCGGTGCGCGCTGCGTCTCGACCCACACGGCCGGGTCGATCGTGGGAAAGTGGGCGTCGCCCTCAGGCGCGAGGGGGATCTCGCTGATGAGCAGACGGGTGACGTGGTCCATCGTCGCGGCGTAGATCTGCGCGCCGCCGACGACGAACGCGTCCTGGCCGGCGACCTGTTCGAGGGCTTCGTCGACAGAGTGAACGACGGTGACGGACGTGTCGTCACGCGCCGGCTGTGCGGGGGCGAACTCGGGATCGTGCGTCACGACGATCGAGCGGCGCCCGGGCAGGGTGCCCATCGTCGCGAACGTCGTGCGCCCCATGATCATGGGGTGAGCCATCGTCGTCGCCTTGAAGTGCGCGAAGTCGGCGGGGATGTTCCACGCCATGTCGCCGCCCGTGCCGATGACGCCGTTCTCGGCGACGGCGGCGATGCTCGTCAGCTGGGGCGCATCGCTCATACCGCCACCTGGGCCTTGATCGCGGGGTCGGCCTCGTAACCGTCGAGGCGGATGTCATCGAGCTCGAACGCGTCGAGCGCCGTCACGTCGGGGTTGAGCACGAGCGTCGGCAGCGTCTTCGGCGTACGTGTCAGCTGGAGGCGCGCCTGGTCGAGGTGATTGACGTAGAGGTGCGCGTCGCCGAGCGTGTGGACGAAATCGCCCACCGCGAGGCCCGTGACCTGCGCGACCATGTGGGTCAGGAGGGCATACGAGGCGATGTTGAACGGGACGCCGAGGAAGACGTCACCACTGCGCTGGTAGAGCTGGCACGACAGCTTTCCGTCGGCGACGTAGAACTGGAACATCGTGTGGCACGGCGGCAGCGCCATGTCGTCGACGTCGGCGACGTTCCACGCCGAGACGATGTGACGACGGCTGTCGGGGTTCGTGCGAATCGACTCGACGACGCGCGCGATCTGGTCGATCGTCTCGCCGTTCGGCGTCGGCCACGAGCGCCACTGGTGGCCGTAGATCGGCCCGAGGTCACCGTCGGCGTCGGCCCATTCGTCCCAGATCGAGATCTTGCGCTCGTGCAGCCATGCGACGTTCGTGTCGCCGCGGAGGAACCACAGCAGTTCGCCGAAGATCGAGCGCAGGTGCAGCTTCTTCGTCGTGAGAACGGGAAACCCCTGGGACAGGTCGAAGCGCATCTGATGACCGAAGACGCTGAGCGTCCCCGTGCCCGTGCGGTCGTCCTTGCGGGTGCCCTCGTCGAGAATGCGCCTCAGCAGTGCGTGATATTGCTCCACGCGCCTCACTGTAGGACGCGCCGGTGACAAGGCGCCTGCGGCGTCCGCTTCGTGGTGGCGAGTTGGTGGTGGCGACGTCGCGCGCGGCGGGCGTCCGCACACGTGGACGCTCGTGCACTAACCTGGGCGCATGACGACGACGACACCTTTCGGGCGCATGGTCACGGCCATGGTGACGCCCATGAAACCGGACGGCTCGATCGACTACGACGGAGTGAAGAAGCTCGCCGAGCACCTCGTCGCGAACGGGCACGACGGCCTCGTCGTCAACGGCACGACGGGGGAGTCGGCGACGACGACCGACGAGGAGAACATCGAGACGGTGCGCGCCGTCGCCGACGCCGTCAAGGGCCGCACAGCGATCACCGCCGGGGTCGGTACGAACGACACCGCGCACTCGGTACGCGCCGCCAAGGCACTCGCGGACGCTGGGGCGGACGCCGTCCTCGTCGTCACGCCGTACTACAACAAGCCGACGCAGGCGGGCATCGTCGAGCACTTCAAGGCCGTCGTCGGCGCCACCGACCTGCCGGCCATGGCCTACGACATCCCCGGGCGCTCGGGGACGGCGCTCGCGAGCGACACGATCCGTCAGCTCGCGACGATCGACCAGGTGCGCGCGGTCAAGGATGCCAAGGGCGACTTCTTCGAGGCGACGAAGCTCATGGACGAGACCGATCTGCTGTGGTACTCGGGCGACGACGTCGTCAACCTCGCGTGGCTCGCGCTCGGCGCAGTCGGCGTCGTCTCCGTCGTCGGCCACGTGGCAGGCAACGAGTTCCGCGCGATGATCGACGCTGTCGACGCGGGCGACCTCGCGACGGCGCGCGCCATCCACACCAAGCTCATCCCCGCGATCGACGCGCTGATGAACACCTCCCAGGGCGCCATCATGGTGAAGGCCGCCCTCAAGGAGCAGGGCGTCATCGACTCCGACGCCATCCGCCTGCCGCTGCTGCCCGCGGACGAGGCGATGTACGCCGTCCTGCGTGACGGCCTGACGAAGGCGGGGCTGCTGTGATGAAGAGTCCGCTCGAACTCGGCCCGCCGCCCGCGCTGGCGAAGAACGGTGCGCGCATCATCGCGCTCGGCGGTCTCGGCGAGGTCGGCCGCAACATGACGGTCGTCGAGTACGGCGGACGCCTGCTCATCATCGACTGTGGTGTCCTCTTCCCCGAGGATCACCCGGGCGTCGATCTCATCCTGCCCGACTTCGACTACCTCAAGGATCGCCTCGACGACATCGAGGCCATCGTTTTGACGCACGGTCACGAGGACCACATCGGCGCGGTGCCGTACCTGTTGCGCATGAAGAACGACATCCCGCTCATCGGCTCGACGCTGACGCTCGCGCTCATCGAGGCGAAGCTCAAGGAGCACCGCATCCGCCCGTACACGATGGCGGTGAAGGAGGGCCAGCGCGAGAAGATCGGCCCGTTCGACTGCGAGTTCGTCGCCGTCAACCACTCGATCCCCGACGCGCTCGCCGTCTTCGTCCGAACCCCCGCAGGCAACCTGCTGTGCACCGGCGACTTCAAGATGGACCAGCTTCCGCTCGACGGCCGCATCACCGACCTGCGCGCGTTCGCGCGGCTCGGTGAGGAGGGCGTCGACCTGTTCCTCACCGACTCGACGAACGCCGAGGTGCCCGGCTTCACGACGCCGGAGAAGGACATCACGCCCGCGATCGAGCGCGTCTTCGAGAAGGCGGAGCGACGCATCATCGTCGCCTGCTTCTCCTCGCACGTGCACCGCGTGCAGCAGGTGCTCGACGCCGCCGAGGCCCACGGGCGCAAGGTCGCGATGGTCGGGCGCTCGATGGTGCGCAACATGACGATCGCCGCCGACCTCGGCTACCTCAAGGTGCCCGACAACGTGCTCGTCGACATCAAGAAGCTCGAGCAGATGCCCGAGGACAAGCAGGTGCTTATCTGCACCGGCTCGCAGGGTGAGCCGATGGCGGCGCTGGCGCGCATGGCGAACCGCGACCACCGTATCGACGTGGGGGAGGGCGACACCATCCTCATGGCGAGCTCGCTCATCCCGGGCAACGAGAACGCCGTCTACGGCCTCATCAACGGCCTCATGCGTCTCGGCGCCAATGTCGTGCACAAGGGCAACGCGATGGTGCACGTCTCGGGCCACGCCTCCGCCGGCGAGCTGCTGTACTGCTACAACGTCGTCAAGCCGAAGAACGTCATGCCGATCCACGGCGAGTGGCGTCACCTCGTCGCCAACGGCAAGCTCGCCGCCGCGACGGGTGTGCCGAGCGACCAGGTGCTGCTCGCCGAGAACGGCGTCGTCGTCGACCTCGTCAACGGCAAGGCTGCCATCACGGGCGCGGTGCCGGTCGGGTACGTCTACGTCGACGGTTCGCTCGTCGGTACGACCGACGAGGACATGCTCAAGGACCGCCGCATCCTGCGTGACGAGGGCTTCGTCACCGTCATCGTCGTGCGCGACGCGAAGACGGGCGCGATCCTCGCCGGCCCGGACATCCGCACGCGCGGCTTCGCCGAGGGCGACGAGGTGTTCGACCGCGTCCGGCCGAAGATCGAGCAGGCGCTGCTCGAGGCACGCAACAAGGGTGTCAAGGACAGCCACCAACTGCAGCAGGTCATCCGGCGCGCCGTGGGCGGTTTCGTCGGCGGCAAGCTGCGCCGCCGACCGATGATCATCCCGGTGGTCATCGACGCCTGACGCTTCGGGGGTATGTCAGGGGGTCGTGTGAGGCGGCTGAGATCGCCTCTGGCTGCCATCTCGGATGAATGAAGGGTGCGACGCGTGTGACGCGTCGCACCCTTCGTCCGTTGGGGTGCAACTGGATTCGAAATGGACGTCGAGGTTTGTTATTGAGCGTGGTCAAAAAAACTCGCATGAGCGCGCGAGCGGGCCCTTCGACAGGAGCCACCGCGTCGGCATCCCGTATCTGACGAAATGCGGCGGTGAGCCCCTCGCTGGGGCCCACCGCCGCTCGTTCTCCTCACCAGGGGCGGGGCTCTGAGAGGTCTCGTCGGTCGGTGACGGGGCTCCACCCGAGGCCCGGGGTGTGGGTGTAGTCGAAGGTGGGCCCATGGGTGACGAGAGCACGCACGGCGTCGACGAGGCGTCGTGCGTGCTCTGTCGTCGTGGCGAGACCGATCGAGGCGCGCACTGCCGTCGCGCCCTCGCCGAGGCGCGCGTCGCAGAGCAGGTGAGCGCAGAATCGCCCGTCGCGCACAGCGATGCCGTGCTCGTCTGCGAGCACCTGAGCGACGAGCGTCGGGTCGTATCCGGCGACGGTGAACGTCGTGACGCCGACGTTGTCGCTCGCATTCCGCCTTGGCGCGCCATCGTCGAGGTGAGCGTCCGCGGCATTCTGCTCGTCGAAGAGTTCGACGATCCTCACGCCGTCGATCGAGGCGAGACCGTCGCGGACGATGGCGTGGATCTTCTCCTCGCGCGCCTCGGCTTCGCCGCGCTGCGCGGACAGCGTCGAGGCTGCGGCCGCGAGCGCGATGGCCCCGACCGCGTTCGGGGTGCCGCCCTCGTGGCGTGCGGGCGCGGGCGCCCAGGCGACGTCGCCGGCGCCTGACGCATCTTCGCTGACGCGGTGGCTCGCGCCGCCGGCGCGGAAGTACGGAGGGGCGGTGTCGAGCCAGTCGCGGCGCCCGACGAGGGCTCCTGAACCGTACGGCGCGTAGGCCTTGTGGCCGGACAGAGCGACGTAGTCGATGCCCCAGGCGTCGATGTCGACGCGGCGGTGCGGGGCGAGCTGCGCGGCGTCGAGAGCCGTCCGCGCCTCATGCCGGCGGGCGACGGCGGCGAGGCGCTCGATGGGCCACACCTCGCCCGTCACGTTGCAGGCGCCGGTGATGAGGACCAACACGGGAGCATCGTTGTGGGCGCGGAATTCCGCCAGAGCGACGTCGAGGTAGCCCTCAGCCTCGGCGTGAGAGTGAGGGATCGGCAGCCGCGTCGTCCGCTCGTCCGCCCACGGCAGCAGCGCCGCGTGGTGCATCGAGCGGAACACGAAGACCTGCGTCTGTTGCGGCAGACAGTGAGCCAACAGGTTGAGCGCGTCCGAGGTGTTGCGCGTGAAGACGGTGACGTCGTCCTCGCGCGCGCCGACGAACGCGGCGACCTCCTGCCGAGCCTCCTCGTACCACCGGGTCGTCAGCTGCGACGCCCGTCCCGCACCGCGATGCACCGAACCGTACGTGCGCAGGGTCGTGTCGACGGCCCGCGCGGCGGCCTGCAGCGCGGGAGCCGTCGCGCCGTGGTCGAAGTTCGCGTGCTCGACGACGCGCCCGTCGAGCGTCGCGACGCCGAGATCGGCGCCGATCGTGGCCAGGGCGGCATTGGCCTGCTGCGGCGCGTCCGCGCGATGATGGGTAGCCGTGGGCGTCTCGCGACGGGACCCGCCGGGGTGCGCGGGCTGGGTGTGGTGACGCTCGGGGTCCGCGACGGGAGTCCCGGGGGTTACGGCGTGAGCGGGGCGGGTCGTGTGGCTCGCAGCGTGGCGGCGCGCGTCGGAGTCAAGGATCGAGAGAATGGCAGAACGGGGCATCGAGGCTCCTCGAATCAGGGGCCTCGCCGTCGCCAGATGGCTCGGCCCGCGCTTGCCGACACCGGTGCTGGTGGCGGCCAGGTCGTCACCCGGAGCACCCCACCGCGGTGGAGGGTTGCCGTCCAGCAAGCCGGGGCTGTGCGCTGGAACTCATGACCTACGTGAACGCTCGCACCCGGCCCTCCGCCGCGTCCACCGACGTGCGGCCAGAGGTTCGCATCGTGAGATCACCTGTGGGATCGCGGATGGCGAGCGCCGCGCGCAAGAGTCGGCGTCTCGCGGTGGGGATGCCCGTGGTCCCCCGGGCAGCTGGCGGCGCCTCCGACAAGGGTCAGGGCGCTGTCGGATGCGAGCGCGTCAACGCGCCAGCGCATCGGGACGCGGATTCGAAGGTGTCGAGCCGACCCGCCGTCACCATTGGACCCGTGTCACGGCGTGGGTCCGCGAAAACGGCCGGAACCCCCACTAGCCTTGCGGGGTGGCGACCCGAAACAGACCAGCGAACGACAGCGTCCTCGTCGCGAAGAAGGCCTCTTCGCAGCCGCGCGCCAAGAGCTCGCGCCCGGCCGGCGCATCTGCGGCCTCGACGACGCGCGCCCGCACGACCCCGCCGAAGTCGAGCGCACCACGTTCGGGCGGCACGACGAAGAATGCACCCGCGCGCAAGACCGGCTCGTCGCGAGGGGCTGCTGAAGCGCGTCCCTCCGCGTCCGGTCGCGCTGCTCGTGGCGCGTGGATGGGTGTTTCGCACGTCGCCGGCGGCACCGTCCGCCGCGTCGGCGCCGCCGCTTCTGACCTCGAACCCGAACACCGTCGCGACGGGCTCGGTTTCGCCCTCCTCGCCCTCGGCATCGTCGTCGCTGCGCGGGAGTGGTGGGGGCTGCCCGGCATGTTCGGGGACGTCGTCCACGCCGTCGCGGCCGGCACGTTCGGCGTCATCGCCTACGTTCTGCCCGTCGTCCTCATCGGCATGGCCATCCACATGTTCCGCCACCCGCGGGGGCACCAGCCGACCAACCGCATGACGATCGGACTGACGATCCTCGCGCTCGGCTCGACGGGGATCGCCCACCTCGTCGGCGGGCGTCCGTCGACAGGGGTTTCGACCGCGGTGCGCGGCGCAGGCGGCATCCTCGGCGTCATCACGGGAGGGCCGCTGTCTGCCGCGCTCACGGTGTGGGGCGCGGGCATCATCCTCGCGCTCGTGTCGTTCTTCGGTTTCCTCGTGCTGACGCGCACGCCCGTCAATCGCATCCCGCAGCGCATCCGCGAGGTCGAGGCGCAGATCTTCGGCCACCCCCTCGATGAACGCGACGACGAGGGCGAGCTGCTTCAGCGTGACGCCGTCGCCGACGACCTGCACGGCGCCGACATCGGCAACCGCGCGCGGGGCGGCTCGCGTCGCGGCGCGGGTGACGACGCCCGGCGCGGCGATGAGCCCTACGAGCAGGCCGCCGAGGTCGTCGGCAAGGGACCGCGCGGCAAGGGCCGTGGCACATCACGCAACCCGCTCAACCGCCGTCGCGGTGAGCAGCAGATCTACGACATCGACACGATCGACGGCGCCCCGGCGGGCGTCGATCAGACGCGAGAGATGCCCGACGGCGGCTCTGACGACGAGCGCGCCGGCGACGCGAGCGCCGCTGCGCTCGCGCGAGCCCGGGCATCGCGCTCCGGAGCGTCGCCGGCAGGGGAGGCGGCAGGTGGGGCAGCGCGCCGCTCCGCACCCATGGATTCCGTCGACGATGCCGTTGTCGACCAGGCCTCCGCACGTGCGGCGCAGGCGTCGCGCCCGGCGTCGGCACAGCGGCCGGGGGAGTCGCCGAAGGCCGCGGCGGCCCGTCAGGATGCCGGTGCCACGCGCGTCGAGCAGGCTGCGCCGGCCGCAGCCGTCCCTCAACGTCAGGTGGAGGCTCAGCCCACCGAACAGCTTCCACCTCGTGTCGAGCAGCTCGCAATGGGCGGCGACGTCACGTACACGCTGCCCGATTCGAACGTCCTCGAACAGGGGACCCCGCCCAAGGAGCGTTCCGCCGCGAACGACCGCGTCGTCGACGCGCTGACCGAGGTACTCGAGCAGTTCGGTATCGACGCCGTCGTCAGCGGGTTCACGCGCGGCCCGACGGTGACGCGCTACGAGGTCGAACTCGGCCCCGGCGTCAAGGTCGACCGTGTGACGGGGTTGAGCAAGAACATCTCGTACGCCGTCGCGAGCGCCGACGTGCGCATCCTGTCGCCGATCCCCGGCAAGAAGGCCATCGGTATCGAGATCCCGAACGCCGACAAGGAACTCGTCAGCCTCGGCGACGTGCTGCGCAGCCAGGCGGCGCGCAACAACACGCACCCGATGGTCATGGGTGTCGGCAAGGACGTCGAGGGCGGCTACGTCGTCGCGAACCTCGCGAAGATGCCGCACATGCTCGTCGCGGGTGCGACGGGCGCCGGTAAGTCGAGCTTCGTCAACTCGATGATCACGTCGTTGCTCATGCGGGCCACGCCCGAAGAGGTGCGCATGGTGCTCGTCGACCCCAAGCGCGTCGAACTGACGGCGTACGAGGGCATCCCGCACCTCATCACGCCGATCATCACGAACCCGAAGAAGGCCGCCGAGGCACTCGAGTGGGTCGTGCGCGAGATGGACGCACGCTATGACGACCTGGCCGCGTTCGGCTACAAGCACATCGACGAGTTCAACAAGGCGGTGCGCGCGGGCAAGGTGCAGCTGCCGCCCGACAGCAAGCGCAAGCTCGCGCCGTACCCCTACCTGCTCGTCGTCGTCGACGAGCTCGCCGACCTCATGCTCGTCGCGCCGCGCGACGTCGAGGCGTCGATCCAGCGCATCACGCAGCTCGCGCGTGCCGCGGGCATTCACCTCATCCTCGCGACGCAGCGCCCGTCCGTCGACGTCGTCACCGGCATCATCAAGGCCAACGTGCCGTCGCGCCTGGCGTTCGCGACGTCGTCGCTCGCCGACAGCCGCGTCGTGCTCGACCAGCCCGGTGCCGAGAAGCTGCTCGGTCAGGGTGACGCGCTTTTCCTGCCGATGGGTGCGAGCAAGCCGATGCGCGTGCAGGGCGCATGGGTCAACGAATCCGAGATCCACGCCGTCGTCGCGCACGTCAAGAGCCAGCTCGCGCCGAACTACCGCGAGGACGTCGCGCAGGTCGCGCCGAAGAAGGAGATCGACGACGACATCGGCGACGACCTCGACGTGCTGCTGCAGGCCGCCGAACTCGTCGTCACGACACAGTTCGGATCGACCTCGATGCTGCAGCGCAAGCTGCGCGTCGGATTCGCGAAGGCCGGGCGCCTCATGGACCTGCTCGAATCGCGCGCCATCGTCGGCCCGTCCGAGGGCTCGAAGGCACGTGACGTGCTCGTCAAGCCCGACGACCTGCCGCAGACGCTGGCGTTGCTCAAGGGCGAGGACGTGCCCGATGCGTCGGGTGGCGACGGTTTCGCGGATGCTGACGAGGACGACGCCCTCGGCGGTAGGGGTTCGGGCGGCTCCGGGGGTTCCACGGGTGCACCCGGCTCGATGGGTGCGGGCGGTTCGATGGGAGCGGGGCCGATCGACCTCGTCGCGCAGTCGCAGGCCGACCTCGCCGAGCCGGGCGAGCAGTACTACGACGGGCACGACTCGTCCGATGACGACGGTTCTGAGGACGCCTGGAACCTCACGAGCAACGCCCGCTGACCCGCTCGTCCGCCCGCCGCTGACCCGCCCGCCGGCGGCTCGGGCGCGTCCTCATCTGCGATTCCCGTCCCCATCGGCGAATCACATCCACATGTGCGATTCCCGTCCACATTCGCGATTCTTGGTCACTTCCATGAAGGTGGCCAAGAATCGCCGTTGTGGACAGGAATCGCGAAGGTGGACGCCGTTCGCAGAAGAGGACGGGAATCGCGAACGTGGACGTAAATCGCCGATGGGGACGGCTGCGAGGGGACAGGACGGGTGCGTCAGGAGTGAGCCGGGCGGGCAGCGGCGACCTCGGTGAGGATGTCCTGCATCGTCGCCTCGATGGCATCGAATCCCGAGACGGGGCCGGCGATGAGTTCCTGCGTCGGGCCGACGGCGAACAGCGTCGGCGTGCCGACCCGCATCATCTGTGAGATGGCGAGCGGCTCGTCGATCATGACACGGGCCGGGTCGATGCCGCGCTCGACGATGGCGTCCGCCTGCAGGTGCGTCGTGACGACGTAGTGGATCGGCAGGGCACCGAGCTGTTCCTGCCACGCCGGCGCTGCGTCCATGACGTGCAGACACGACCCACACGACGGTGAGACGTAGAGAAAGATCGCTGGGCCCATCGCGCCAATCTGTCGCAGTGACGTCGTCGCGCCCGTCGCGTCCTCGAACATCATGAACGGCGTCGGCGTCGGCACGTAGTCGAGCAGATCATCGTCGCTCGCCTCTGAGGGGTCAGAGACGTTGTGAACGCCCGCGGCTTGAGGCGCTTGGTTGACGGAGGCGGCCGGAGATTCAGGGGCATCACCGGCGCGAGTGCCATCAGGGGCGACGGGCGTCTCAGCGGTGAGGGCGTCAACCCCGTGAGACTCGACGGCGCTCGACGCGGCGGCGTCGGCGGCCGGGGCGCCACTCGCGTGAGGCTTCGGAGGGTTCGGGGCCGCGGCGCCGGTGGCCGGGGCAACTGCGGGGTCCAATGGCGCGGCGTCCGAAACCCCCACGGTTGAGGTGTCGGCGGGGTTCTCGTTCGGCGCGGCATCGAGCTGGTCGGCGATGTCACCCATGAGAGCGATGACGTCCTTCGTGCCGCCCACCGGCCCGCCGGCGAGCTTGCCGTCGGCGCCGAGCAGCACGGCCGAGGGAGTGCCGACGCCGAACAGCCGCGCGACGGCGTACGTCTCGTCGAAGAGCAGGTCGAAGTCGTCGGCGTCGTCGAGGCCCGGCACGACCTCGCTCGGCGCCATCGGCAGCACGAGGCTCGTGCGCAGCGCCGGCATGGTGCGCTGCCAGGTGCGCGCGTGCTCGATGACGTCGATGCACGAGCCGCACGTCGGTGACACCAAGAGCAGCAGAACGGCTTCACGCGCCGCGAGATCGCGCAGGGTCACGCTCTGCCCGCCCGGCGTCGTGACGGCGGCGAAGGGGACGGGGACGCGCAGGTAGTCGTCCTCGTCGCCGCCGCCCGCGGTGGCCACCGGGCCCGAGACCGCAGAAGCCACCGAGTCGTCGCCGCGGTGGCCAGCGATGAGCCACGTCAGCAGCACCGCGCCCAACACGCCCGTGAGCCAGGCCCACTCGCCGCCGTCGAAATCACGCAGGCGCGCCAGGACGCCGTCACCACGCGCCGCGTCGAACAGCGACAGCGCCGCGAGCGCGACGAGGACGACGTTGCGTACTGCAGTGAGTCGGTCGACGAAGCCGAGGCCGAGCTTGCCGAAGCACGAGCACGTGACGGGCTCGCCGAAGCCCAGCGCGCGCACGATGACGACGAGGTAGGCGACGAACAGCAGCACGGCCGCTACGTTGACCACGGCCGCGAGCCACCCCGACGTCACGATGAGCGCGATCGCGAGCACGATCTCGGCGACCGGCAGCAGCGTCGGCACCTTCCACCGCATGAGAAATCGCGGCAGGCGCAGGCTCGTGAAGGCCTGGGCGGCGGTCTCGAGATCCGCGAGCTTCGCGACGCCGGAGACGAGGAGCACGAACGCGAGGAGGACGGCCGGGACGATCAGAGGGGCGTCATACACGCGCCAATGATAGGTCGCTCGGCGTGGGCCGAACCTTGGGCGAGGGCGGCGCCACTAGACTTTCGAGCATGACTTCCGCCCCCACCCGCAGCGTCGCCGTCATCACCCTCGGATGCGCGCGCAACGAGGTCGACTCCGAAGAGCTCGCAGGCGTCTGTCCGCGGAGGGCTGGACGCTCGTCGACGATGCCGCAGAGGCGGACGTCGCCGTCGTCAACACGTGCGGGTTCGTCGAGCAGGCGAAGAAGGACTCGATCGACGCGCTGCTCGAGGCGAACGAACTCAAGGAATCGGGGCGGACGCAGGCCGTCGTCGCCGTCGGCTGCCTCGCCGAGCGCTACGGCAAGCAGCTCGCCGATCAGCTGCCCGAGGCCGACGCGGTGCTCGGTTTCGACTCCTACACCGACATGTCGACGCACCTGACGTCGGTGCTCAACGGCCACAAGCCCGAGGCGCACATGCCAGGCGACCGCCGCAAGCTACTGCCGATCTCGCCCGCGAAGCGGCAGGAGGGCGCCGACGGTCTCGCACTGCCCGGCCATGGTGCGCCGGTCAGCGAGCCGTCGGACGTCGAGGTGGCCTCGCCCGTCGCGACGCCGCGCGTCATCCGTGCCCGCCTCGACGGCCGTCCGTGGGCGCCGCTCAAGATCGCGAGCGGTTGCGACCGACGGTGCGCGTTCTGCGCCATCCCGGCCTTCCGCGGCGCGTTCCTGTCCCGCCGTCCCTCCGACGTTCTCGCCGAAGCGCGTTGGCTCGCGGAGCACGACGTCAAGGAGGTCTTCCTCGTCTCGGAGAACTCGACGTCGTACGGCAAGGACCTCGGCGACCTGCGCATGCTCGACACCATGCTTCCCGAACTCACCGCCATCGACGGCATCGAGCGTGTGCGTGTGTCGTACCTGCAGCCTGCGGAGATCCGACCCGACCTGCTCGACGTCATGGCGAACACGCCCGGCGTCGCGCCGTACTACGACATCTCCTTCCAGCACGCCTCCGGGCCGCTCCTGCGCACGATGCGCCGCTTCGGTGACCGCGAGTCGTTCCTCACGCTCCTCGACGACGTGCGCCGCCGCACGCCGAACGCCGGCATCCGCTCGAACGTGATCGTCGGCTTCCCCGGCGAGAGTGAGAAGGACCTCGACGAACTCGAGCAGTTCCTCGTCGCGGCGCGCCTCGACGTCGTCGGTGTCTTCGGCTACTCCGACGAGGACGGCACCGAGGCCGAGAGCTACGCGGACAAGCTACCCACGGACGAGATCGAAGCCCGCCTCGAGCACTTCCGTACGCTCACCGAGGAACTCAACCTCCAGCGAGCCGAGGAGCGCGTCGGGGAGCGTCTCGAGGTGCTCATCGAGGCCACCGAGTCGGACGACGAGGACGACCCCGAGGCCGCCGTTCGCCATGTCGGCCGCGCCGGGCAGCAGGGCCCGGACGTCGACGGCATGACCTACGTCGAGGCCCCCGACGGGCGCGAACTGCGCGTCGGCGACATCGTCGAGGTCGAGGTCGTCGCCACCGAAGGCATCGACCTCGTCGGGGAGCTGCGCTGACGTGGCGCATCGTGCGACTCAGGGCCACACGCCCGACGCGACCGAGGGTGGCGTGACGGACGACCCAGCCTCCGAGCCTGCGGCCCCCGTCGACGCGCCTGCGGGCCGCGAGACCGTCAGCGACTGGAACATTGCGAACGCCCTGACGATGGGTCGCATCGCGCTCGTGCCGTTCTTCGGCTGGTTCCTCGTCGCTCGCGGCGGGCACGACGACACGTTCCGCATCATCGCGTTCGTGCTGTTCGCCGTCGCGGCGATCACCGACCGCATCGACGGCGACATCGCCCGCAAGCGCGGTCTCGTCACCGACTTCGGCAAGCTGATGGACCCGATCGCCGACAAGGCCCTCACCGGCATGGCGTTCGTCGGCCTGTCACTCATCGACGTCGTGCCGTGGTGGGCGACCGTGCTCATCCTCGCGCGCGAGATCGCCGTCACCGCACTGCGATTCGTCGTCATCCGCCGCAGCCACGGCGTCATGCCGGCCAGCCGCGGCGGCAAGATCAAGACGGCGCTGCAGGCACTCGCAGCCGGGCTGTTCGTGCTGCCGCTGCCGTGGGTCGGGCACGCGCTGGCGTGGGCGATTCTCGCGGGCGCGATCGTCGTCACCGTCGTCACCGGCGTCGACTACTTCGTCCAGGCGGCGCGGCTCAACCGCCGTCATGGGGGGCGCGGGGAGGAAGGGGCCGCATGAGCGTGGGAGCGTCCGAGACGGCTCAGCGGCTCGTCGAGGATTTCACCCGTCGCGGGCTGAGGTTCGCCTGCGCAGAATCGCTGACGGCGGGGCTCGTCAGCGCGGGGATCGCCGACGTCCCCGGCGCCAGCCGTGTGCTGCGCGGCGCGGCCGTCACCTATGCGACGGAGGCGAAAGCCGCCGTCCTCGGGGTGGACGAAGCTCTGCTCGCCGAACGCGGAGCCGTCGATGCCGAGGTCGCCACGCAGATGGCGCGCGGTGCGCTACGTCTCTTCGAAGCCGACGTGGCCGCCGCGACGACGGGCGTCGCCGGGCCGAGCGAACAGGACGGTCAACCTGTCGGACGCTGCTACGTGGCGATCGCGGTCGCGGACCGGGAATCCAAGCCCGACGGTGTGCGTTGTCACGTTCAAGAGTTCACCTTCAGCGGTGATCGCGCGGCGATCCGTCGGGCTGCGAGCGAAGCAGCATGGCGGATGAGCCTCGACCAGGCGTGAGGGCTCACACGATCCGTATGGAACACGCCGCCGACGAAACCGTCGTCGGCGGCTCGTCCACGGCGGCCCTCGGAGGGTTGTCACCCGTCGCCGCTACAGTGAGAGCAACCACAACTGGCACGCACGTGCCATCGTCACCAGGAGATACGCATGATCTTGCTTCGCGAAGAGCTCGGTGACGTGCTGCGCTCCCAGCGTCAGGCGCAGGGGCGCACCCTGCGCGAGGTCTCGAAGGCGGCGCGCGTCTCGCTCGGTTACCTGAGCGAGATCGAGCGCGGCGAGAAGGAAGCCTCGTCCGAGCTGCTCGCCGCCGTCTGCGAGGCGCTCGAGCTGCCGATGTCGCAGACACTGCACCTCGTCGCCCAGAACGTCGCGCGCGCCGAGGCTGCGCACGCACCCCTCGTCCTGCACCCCAACCGCGCGGCGGTCGCCAAGGCTGCGTGACGGCCCTCGGCTGAGCGGCGCCGTCGCGGGCAGCCCGCCGCGGTGATGCTCAGCGTCGCTTGCGGATGCCGTGCGGCCCGGCGACGAACCCCGCGTCCATCAGCGCCTTCACGATCGGCTCGTCCGAGGTGAGGGCGCTGATCCCGTTCACCGTCTTGATGCTGAGCGAGTCGACCTGGCCGCCGCTGACGAGCCCCGCCAATCGTGCGCCCACCTCCGGCCAGACGGCGTCCTCGACCGTCCAGGTGAGGGCCGTGCGGCCGCCGCGTTCCACGTAGGCGACGAGAGCGCCATCGGCGATGACGACGAGCGCGCCCGCCTTGCGCCCGGGACGGTGACCGGCGTGCTCGTCACGTGCCGGTGGCCACGGCAGCGCCGCGCCAAACGGGTTGGCCGGGTCGCAGGCCGCGAGCACGAGACACTCGACGGGCCGCGCACCCCACGGATCGGGCTCCGGCGCGCGCGTCGCACGCAGCGCATCGACGGCGACCGACGCCCCGAACTGCGAGGCACCGAGACCTTCGACGAAGTAGCCGCGCCGCACGAGCCCACGCTCCTCGGCGCCGGCGAGGACCTTGTAGACGGCGGCGAACCCGCCGACGACGTCCTCGTCGACGACGGCGCCGCGCGTCACGATGCCGTGGCGGGCGAGCAGCCCCTCGGCCCGCGTGAACGTGCGTTCGGTGAGATCATCCTCGGCTGCGGGCAGGAGGCGCCATCGTCCGACGGCGGTCGGAGGGGTCCTGCCGGCGGCCGCTGCGCTGGGGCGGCCGGCACGCGACGACAACGACGGACCCCGCAGGCGGGCATACCGCGAGCCGCGCGCCGTCGACACCCGCGGCTTGTGCGCACTCGCGCCGCCGGTGAGCAGAGCGCGCACGGGCGCGAACGTATCGCCGCTGACGTGACCGTTCCACACCGCGTCCCACAGCGCGCTCGTGAGAGCCGAGTCGTCCGCGGTTGCCAGGCGAGTGCGCAGATCGGCGAACAGGTGGCTGCCACCAGCCCCGAGGGCTCGCGCCACTGCGGCGCCGGTGAGGGGCGAACGCCCCTTCTGCGTCCCGGTCTGAGTGGGCGCTGCCGTCCTGTCGTCGCGGGACTCAGCGGTCGCGCCGTGCGCACCTGAGTCAGCCGTCATCGGGGCGGCGGCACCCGCCACCTCGGCGAGTTGGTCGGCGGGTGGTTCGCTCACACCCGAGCCATTGACGTCGGCATCGTCGGTGTTATCGACAACGCCAGAGGCCGCCGCGTCGGATGTCTGCGCATCTGGCTCGGCGTCAGATCGGGCGGCACTAGATCTCGCAATCTCGGACGATGCGGCAGCGGCCGTCGACCGCTCTTCTGCGGGCGCCTCACGGCCGGGGGCGTCGAGCTCACTCGGAAGGGCGTGCGCGGCCAGCGTCAGGGGAGCGGTGTCGGGGAAGTGGAAACTGATCCAACCGTCGTCGGCGGAGATGCTGCCGTGCCCCTGCCACAGCAGTTCACCGGCGGCGAGCAGCTCGTCGAGGTCGGAGGGGCGGTAGTTCGTCACGCGGGCCGGCAGGATGAGGCTCTCGATCGCGGACGCGGGCAGCGGCACCCCGACGAGCGGTTCGAGGGCGGCGAGCACACCGTCGGGTCCGCGCAGCCCCCCACCCACCTGCTGCCAGCGCGGCAGGAAACGGGCGTACTGCTCCGCGGCGACCGGTTCGATCTCCGCGCGCAATGACGCCAGCGACATGCGTCGCAGCGTGCGCAAGACGCCCGGGTCGCAGAACTCCCCGTCACGATCGCCGCCGCCGAGCGAGTCGGGCAGCAGAGCTCCGTGGACGAGGCGCGAGTCGTGCGCGAGCCGCGTCAGCGCACTCGTGACGACGGCGACGCCGAGGCCGTAGTGTCGCGCCGCGCGGGCCGCGGTGAACGGGGCGTGGCTCGCCGCGTATCGCAGCAGTAGATCGTCGAGCGGCGCCGTCACGGGTTCGAGATACGCCTGCGCAACGCCGGGCGGCAGCGCGACACCGAGCGCATCCCGCAGACGCGACGCGTCCTCGATCGCGGCGAGGCGCACGTCACCGCCCCAACGCACCTCGATGGCGCGCCGGGCCGCGACGAGTTCGCGCCACCACGGCTCGACGTCGCGGGCCTCGGCACCGGGAGGTGGGTCGAGCTCCGACTCATGGTCGGCCGCGTCCGACCCCACGTCGTCAGCCGTCACGTCCGTCGAGGTCGCCTCCACCGCGTCGTCGCCGGTCTCCGCCAGCTCACCTGCCGCCGTCGGCGCCGGACCGGATGACTCCGCCTGCGATACCACCGGGTCGGCCGACGACGTCGAGGCCGGCACAGCCTTTGCGGCGATCTCCTCGAGCGTCAGCGGGCCAAGGGCGCGCAGGGCATCGGCGAGATCCTCGGCATGGCGCAGACGCCGGTCGGGCGCGAGCCGTTGGGTGCGCGACTCGAACAACCGCACGACGTCGGGGTCGAGCAGGTCGGCGACGGACAGTCCGCCGGCGGACCCGAGCAGGTCGGCGAGCAACTCCGGGTCGAGCGACAACGCGGCGGCGCGCCGCTCCGCGAGCGGCGAATCGCCCTCGTAGAGGAACTGCGCGACGTAGCTGAACAGCATCGCCTTGGCGTACGGGCTCGGCGACGTCGTCTGCGTGTGCACGACACGCACCTCGCGCTTGGCGATGGAACGCATGAGATTCACGAGGCCGGGCACGTCGTAGACGTCCTGCAGCACCTCACGCACCGCCTCGAGGACGATCGGGAAGCTGGGGTAGGCGCTCGCGACCTCGAGCAGCTGCGCGGCCCGCTGACGTTGCTGCCACAGCGCCTGACGCTTGCCCGGGTTACCGCGCGGCAGCAGCAGCGCACGCGCGGCGCACTCGCGGAATCGCGCCGCGAACAGGGGCGTGCCGCCGACCTGATGGGTGACGATGTCGGCCACGTCGTCCGGGTCGAGCACGATCGCCTCGATGAGGGCGTTCGTCAGGGTGTCGTCATCGCCCTCGGTCTCGAGCAGGCGGAAGACCAGCCCGTCATCGGTGTGCATGGCCTGCACCTCGACGCCGAACCGCTCCGCCATCCGGGCGCTGACGGCGAGCGCCCACGGTGCGTGCACGGACGCGCCGAAGGGGGAGTGCACGACGATGCGCCAGTCGCCCATCTCGTCGCGGAAGCGTTCGATGACGACGGTGCGGTCGGTCGGCATGTGCCCGACGGCTTCCTGTTGCTCACGCAGGTAGGTGAGCAGGTTGCGGGCAGCGAGTTCGTCGAGCCCGAGTTCGCGGGCGCGCGTGAGGGCGTCGTCGTCGCTCGTCTCGGCCATCTCCCGGGTGAACGCACCGATCGCCGCACCGAGTTCGAGGGGTCGCGACAGTGCGTCACCCTTCCAGAACGGCAACCGCGCCACCTGCCCCGGCGCGGGGGTGACGAGCACCTGATCGCGCGTGATGTCCTCGATGCGCCACGTGCTCGTGCCGAGGGTGAACACGTCGCCGACGCGGCTCTCGTAGACCATCTCCTCGTCGAGTTCGCCGACGCGGCGCCCCGGCCCGTCGCCGCCCGCGAGGAAGACGCCGTACAGGCCGCGGTCGGGGATGGTGCCGCCGGAGGTGACGGCCAGTCGTTGCGCGCCGGGGCGCGAGCGCAGCACGTCGTCGCTGCGATCCCAGACGATGCGGGCGCGCAGCTCACGGAAGGTGTCGCTCGGATACAGCCCCGACAGCATGTCGAGGACGGAGTCGAGGACGCTGCCCGTCAGACCCGCGAACGACGCCGCGCGACGCAGCACCCGTTCGAGGTCATCGCGACGCCACTCGTCCATCGCAACCATCGCGACAACCTGTTGCGCGAGAACGTCGAGGGGGTTGGCCGGAACCGCGATCGACTCGATGAGGCCGCGCCGCATGCGGTCGACGACGACGGCGGCGCTCAGCAGATCGCCGCGGTACTTGGGGAAGAGCACACCGTGGCTCGTCGCCCCGACCTGATGACCCGCACGGCCGATGCGCTGCAGCCCGCTCGCCACGCTCGGTGGCGATTCGACCTGTACGACGAGATCGATCGCGCCCATGTCGATGCCGAGTTCCAACGAACTCGTCGCGACGACGGCGGGCAGGCGCCCCGCCTTGAGCTGGCCCTCGATCTCCGCCCGCACGTCCTTGCTCACCGACCCGTGGTGAGCGCGCGCGATGACGGCCGGCGTGCCCGCCGACGTCCCGGCACCGCCGACGAGCGCCGCAGGTGGGGTCGAGGCGCGCGCGTCGTACCCAGGCATGACCTCGTCGCGGGTCGCCCGGCCATCTCCGGCGCGAGCCTCGTCAGCCCGGGCAGCGCCGGTCATGGCGTCGCCGACGGGGCCTGTGGCCCACGGGTCGACGAGGGAGCTCGACGATGCGTGCGCTGGCTTGTCCGCGTCTGCGGCGGTCGCGTCGTCGTCGTTCAGATCGGCCGTGTCGAGGTCGATGTCGTCTGCCCCGGCTGAGCTGCCGAGCGCTTCCGCCTGCGCCGCGGCGTCGAGGCGCTCGGCCCAGATCTCGTTGAGGCGTGCCGTCAGACGCTCGGCGAGTCGCCGCGAGTTGGCGAACACGAGCGTCGAGGTGTGCGCGGCGATGAGGTCGACGATGCGTTCCTCGACGTGGGGCCAGATCGACGCCGTCCGCTCCGGGGCGTGATCGTCGAACGAGGCGTCGTCGTCCCGCGGGCTGGAGGCGAGGTCTGCCATGTCCTCGACGGGGACGACGACGTCGAGCTCCCACGTCTTCGTGATCGGCGGCGCGACCGTCGTGACGGGGCGCCCGCCGGCGAGATAGCGCTCGACCTCGCTGATCGGGCGGACGGTGGCCGACAGGCCGATGCGCTGCGCGGGGGAGTCGAGCAACTCGTCGAGGCGTTCGAGCGTGACGGCGAGGTGCGCGCCACGCTTGGTGCCCGCGACGGCGTGGATCTCGTCGATGATGACGTACTGCACGCCCTTCAGCCGCTCGCGCGCGTTGCTCGTCAGAAGCAGGAACAGCGACTCCGGGGTCGTGATGAGGACATCGGCGCCCTTGCTCGCGAAGTCGCGCCGCTGCTTCGGAGTCGTGTCGCCGGAACGCACCGCCACCGAGACCTCGGGCTCGCTCAGGCCGAGGCGCGTCGCCGCGTGACGGATGCCGACGAGGGGGGAGCGCAGGTTGCGTTCGACGTCGACGGCGAGGGCCTTCATCGGCGAGACGTACAGGACCCGGCAGCGGTGGTCGGCGTCGGGCTGCGCGTCGTCGCCTGCGTGCATGACCTGGTCGAGCCCCCACAGGAAGGCGCTCAGGGTCTTGCCCGAACCGGTCGGGGCGACGACGAGCGTGTGCTGCCCCTCACTGATCGCTTCCCACGCGCCCTCCTGAGCGGGGGTGGGTGCGCCGAACGTGCCCGTGAACCACTCACGGGTGGCCGGCCAGAAGCGTTCGACGACAGGGCTGTTCATGCGCCCAAGCGTGCCACGCGGCGCCGACAACCCCGTCGTTTCGCGGTTTTCGCCCCGTCAGGTTGCCCCCGCAGTGGCCCGTGGGCAAGGGTGGCGGGGTGCGAGAGAGTGAGTTCAACCGCCTCATGGCAGACGAGTTCGGCGACGCCTACGGCTCGATGGTGGCGAGCAGCCACGTCTTCGGCGCGCTCGACGGGCGCACCGCGAACGAGGCGCTCGCGGCCGGCGTCCCCGCCCGACGGGTCTGGCTGGCCGTGTGCGACGCCTTCGACATCCCCGAAGAGCGCCGCCTGGGCCGCGACCGGCCCGTCATCGACCACCCGTTCGAGTGAGGCCGTCTCGGTTCCGATGAGCCGGGCGGGTCGTCCCGGCAGTGGGTAGGGGTGAGCGGAACGAGGATGGCGGGTGCCGCCGTCGCGGGTCTGAGGTGGCTCGTCGACCGCACGCGGACACGCCACGCGACGTTGTTCGAACGCGTGTTCTATTTCGTGTAATGTGGTCCACAGATGCGACGCCGGGGAACCCTTCTCCACAGCGTGCGTGGCCCGTGATTCCGGTGTTGTCGGTGGTCGCATCTAGCGTCTGATTCGACACGAGGTCACCCAGCACGTCGGCCTCCTCGTCGATCGCCGGTAGGCGCGACCACCCACGATTTCGAAGGAGAAGGGCCATGGCCAAGGCACCCACCACCCCCAACCCGTCAGCATCGGGCGACAAGATCAAGTCGCTCGACACCGTGATGGCTCAGATCGAGAAGGCCCACGGCAAGGGCTCGATCATGCGCCTCGGCGAGGACGTGCGTCCTCCGATCGAGGTCATCCCCACCAGCTCGATCGCGCTCGACGTCGCGCTCGGCATCGGTGGCCTGCCCCGTGGCCGTGTCGTCGAGATCTACGGCCCGGAATCGTCGGGTAAGACGACGGTCGCGCTCCACGCCGTCGCCAATGCGCAGAAGGCCGGCGGCATCGCGGCCTTCATCGACGCCGAGCACGCGCTCGACCCGGAGTACGCCCGCAAGCTCGGTGTCGACACCGACTCGCTGCTCGTCAGCCAGCCCGACACGGGTGAGCAGGCGCTCGAGATCGCGGACATGCTGATCCGTTCCGGTTCGCTCGACATCATCGTCATCGACTCGGTCGCTGCGCTCGTGCCCCGCGCCGAGATCGAGGGCGAGATGGGTGACAGCCACGTCGGTCTGCAGGCGCGCCTGATGTCGCAGGCGCTGCGCAAGATCACCGGTGCGCTCAACTCGACCGGCACGACGGCGATCTTCATCAACCAGCTGCGCGAGAAGATCGGTGTCATGTTCGGCTCCCCGGAGACGACGACCGGTGGTAAGGCCCTCAAGTTCTACGCGTCCGTCCGCATCGACGTGCGCCGCATCGAGACGCTCAAGGACGGTTCGGAGCCGGTCGGCAACCGCACTCGCGCCAAGATCGTGAAGAACAAGGTGGCGCCGCCGTTCAAGCAGGCGGAGTTCGACATCCTCTACGGCCAGGGCATCTCGCGCGAGGGTGGCCTCATCGACATGGGTGTCGAGCAGGGCTTCGTCCGCAAGTCGGGTGCCTGGTACACGTACGAGGGCGACCAGTTGGGGCAAGGCAAGGAGAACGCCCGCACCTTTCTCAAGGACAACCCGCAGCTCACCGATGAACTCGAGCTCAAGATCAAGAAGAAGCTCGGCATCATCCCGGACGACGACGCGGTGCTCGAGGGCCTCGACCCGGACGCGCCCATCGACGCCGAGGTCATGGTCGACTTCTGATCGACGCCACGACGCGGCGGTGACGCCCCCGCTCCGACCGGGGATCGACGTCGCCGCGTGTGGGAGACGGTGAGCGCGACACATGCCTTCACGACCTGACGACGTCAGGCAGTCTCTGGGGCTGCCCGACTTCGTCGACCCCGTCGACGTCGGCGAGGCGAGCCTCGCCGCGTCACAGACGTGGGGCGACGAGCGACCGGCCACGGCGCGCGGCTTGTCGACCGGCGACCCTGCGGCCGGAGTCGCTCGTCCCTTCGGCTCGGCGGGCCACGAAAGCCGCTTCGCCGGTGACGACAGTGGCGACAACGCCAGCGCCCGGCCCGGCCGCGCCGGGCGCCGGCGCCAGGGCCGGGGCGGTTCGTCGTCCGGGTTCGGCCAATCATCGTTCGGTACGTCGTCCTTCGGCGCCTCGTCCTCGGGCGTAGGCGCGCGCTCAGGCGCCAAGCGCAAGGCCAAGAAGCAGCTGACGTGGGCCGAGAAAGCTGAGCGGCGCGAGAAGCGGGCAGCGGCGCGACGGGAAGCCGAGGCGGCTGAGCGCGAGAAGGACCCGATCGGGTATGCGCGCGAGATCGTCCTCACGCAGCTCACGGCGATGCCGCGCAGCCGCTCGCAGCTCGCCGACAAGCTGCGTGAGAAGGAGGTGAGCGAGGGCGTCATCGACGTCGTCCTCGACCGCATGGAGGACGTCGGGCTCGTCGACGACGAGGCCTATGCCGCCATGCTCGTGCGTTCGAAGCTCGCCTCCCGGGGGCTCGCCCGTCGCGCGCTGCGTCAGGAGCTCAAGCGCAAGGGCATCGACGACGACGTCGCGACCGTCGCGCTCGAACAGGTCGACGACGATGTCGAACGCGAGCAAGCTCTCGTCCTGGCGCGCAAGAAGATGGTGACGATGAGCCGGCTTGACGAGCCGACGCAGACGCGCCGCCTCGCCGGGCTGCTCGCTCGCAAGGGCTACTCGGGCGAGCTCGTGTGGTCCGTCATCCGGCAGGTGCAGGAGGAAGCGTCATGAGCGAGCACGAATCAGGCCCCGTAGCGCCCCGGAACTCGACCACGCCGACCGGCGTAGACTTGGATGGCCATGGCTAAGACGTATGAGGTGCGCACCCACGGGTGCCAGATGAATGTCCACGACTCCGAGCGCATCTCGGGGCTGCTCGAACAAGCCGGTTACACCGACTTCGCGGCGCTTCCGGAGACGGAGCGCTCCGAGAACCCCGATCTCGTCGTGTTCAATACGTGCGCCGTCCGCGAGAACGCAGCGAACAAGCTCTACGGCAACCTCGGGCACCTGCGTCCGACGAAGGACGCGACGCCGGGCATGCAGATCGCCGTCGGCGGCTGCCTCGCGCAGAAGGACCGCGCGACGATCGTCGAGCGCGCGCCGTGGGTCGACGTCGTCTTCGGTACGCACAACGTCGGCTCGCTGCCCGCCCTGCTCGATCGTGCCCGTCACAACGCCGAGGCCCAGGTGGAGATCCTCGAGAGCCTCGAGGTCTTCCCCTCGACGCTCCCGACGCGTCGCGACTCGGCCTATTCCGGCTGGGTGTCGATCTCCGTCGGCTGCAACAACACGTGCACGTTCTGCATCGTGCCGGCGCTGCGCGGCAAGGAGAAAGACCGCCGCCCCGGTGAGATCCTCGCCGAGGTGAAGGCCCTCGTCGCGCAGGGCGTCGTCGAGATCACGCTGCTCGGGCAGAACGTCAACACCTACGGCGTCGAGTTCGGCGACCGTCACGCGTTCAGCAAGCTGCTGCGCGCGTGCGGCGAGATCGAGGGCCTCGAGCGGGTGCGTTTCACGAGCCCGCACCCCGCGGCGTTCACCGACGACGTCATCGACGCGATGGCGGAGACGCCGAACGTCATGCCGAGCCTGCACATGCCGCTGCAGTCGGGCAGCGACAAGGTGCTCAAGGACATGCGCCGCAGCTACCGCAGCAAGAAGTTCCTCGGCATCATCGAGAAGGTCCGCGAGAAGATGCCGGACGCGGCGATCACGACCGACATCATCGTCGGTTTCCCCGGCGAGACGGAGGAGGACTTCCAGGGCACCCTCGACGTCGTCGAGGCCTCCCGCTTCAGCTCGGCGTTCACGTTCCAGTACTCGATCCGCCCTGGCACGCCGGCCGCGACGATGGACGACCAGATCCCCAAGGAGGTCGTCCAGGAGCGTTTCGAGCGCCTCATCGAGCTGCAGGAACGCGTCTCCTGGGCGGGCAACCGCGAGCAGGAGGGGCGCACCGTCGAGGTGCTCGTCGCGCCGAGCGAGGGCCGCAAGGACGCCGAGACGCACCGCATGTCGGGCCGGGCGCGGGACAACCGTCTCGTCCACTTCGCCGTGCCGGAGGGTGCCAAGCGCCCGCGCCCCGGTGACATGGTGACGGTCGACGTCACGTACGGCGCGCCGCACCACCTCGTCGCCGACTCCGGTCTCGACGGCGGCACGTACAGCGTGCGCCGCACCCGCGGTGGTGATGCCTGGCAGGCGTTGCAGGACGCGGCGGCCGACGGTACGCCGACCGGCGCCGCGAAGCCCGCCGTCAGCCTCGGCATGCCGTCGATCGGGCAGCCGCAGATGCCCGTCGCGACGGCGCCAGCCTGCGCCGCGAACTGAACCTCGCGCGGCAGCGACGGCGGCGCTGACCATCGCGCCGCCGCACGTGAGGCACCCACGTCGGCTCGTCCGGCGATCTCGTCATGACAGGAGCAGGATTCCCACGAGTGCGCAGCTGACGCCGCAGGCGCCGCGCGGTTATCGGCGCGGCACCAACGGCTACACCCGGATCACGACCGCGCTGTTCGCGGCGGGGATGGCGACGTTCATCTCGATGTACTCGGCGCAGGCCGTCCTGCCGCAGCTCGCTCGCGAGTTCGATGTCTCCCCGGCGACGTCGGCGCTCGCCGTCAGCGCGACGACGGGCGTGCTGGCCTTCGCGATCGTGCCGGCGAGCATCCTGTCGGAGCGGTTCGGGCGCATCCGTGTCATGGCGGCGTCGGCTCTGGTCTCCGCGCTCATCGGCCTGCTCATCCCGCTCGCGCACGATCTCGGTGTCGTGCTCGCCGGTCGCGCGCTGCAGGGCCTGACGCTCGCGGGCGTGCCGGCCGTCGCCATGGCGTACCTCGCGGAGGAGGTCGACGGGCGCGATCTGGGCGCCGCGATGGGCCGTTATATCGCGGGCACGACGATCGGTGGGCTGTCGGGGCGCCTCGTCGCGGGGCTGACCCTCGACGTCGTCAGTTGGCGGTGGGCGATGGAGGCGGCAGCCGTCGTGGCCCTCGTCTTCACGGCCGTTTTCGTGCGCCTCGCGCCGCCGAGCCGGTTCTTCGCGGCCAAACCGATCGGTGTTCGAGCATCGATGCACAACGTCGCGACGCATCTGCGCAACGCACGCGTCATGGCGCTCGTGGCGATTGCGTTCCTGCTCATGGGCGGGTTCGTGTCGCTCTACAACATCCTCGGCTTCCGTCTGCTCGATGAGCCGTTCGCGCTGCCGCAGGCGCTCGTCAGCCTCGTGTTCGTCATGTACCTGTCGGGGACGGTGACGTCGGCGTGGGCGGGGCGCCTCGCCGACCGGTTCGGCCGCGGCCGGGTGCTGCTCGCGTCGATCGCGTTCATGCTCGTCGGTCTCGCCCTCGCGTGGGTCGACTGGTTGCCCGGCGTGCTCGTCGGCATGCTCGTGTTCACGGGCGCGTTCTTCGCCGCTCATTCGAGCGCTAGCGGTTGGGTGAGCGCCATGGCCGACGAGCACCGCGCGGAGGCCAGTTCCCTCTACCTGTTCGGTTACTACACGGGCTCGTCCGTCGTCGGGGCGCTCGTCGGGCTGCCGTTCTCCCGCTCCGGCTGGGCGGGTGCGAGCCTCTTCGTCGGCGCGCTCGTCGTTCTGGCGGCGCTCATCGCGGCTTGGCTGGTCGCCGTCACGCGACGGACGCAGGCCGCGGCCACGCCGGGCGCCTCATGACCGGCGCATCCGCCACAATGGATGCCGTGAACGGCCCTCCCGCGCCCCTCGAGGTCATCGCGCTCGTCGGCCCGACGGCGACGGGCAAGAGCGACCTGTCGCTCGACCTCGCCGAGCGTCTCGGCGGCGAGATCGTCAACGCCGACGCCTCCCAGTTCTACCGCGGCATGGACGTCGGGACGGCCAAGCTCGCGCCGCACGAGCGTCGGGGCATCCCGCATCACCAGATCGACACGCTCGACATCCTCGACGAGGCGACGATCGCTCGCTTCCAGGAGGGGGCGCGCGCCGACATCGCCGCCATCCTCGCGCGCGGCCGGCGCCCCATCGTCGTCGGCGGTTCGGGCCTGTACGTGCGCGCCGCGCTCGACGTCCTCGACATCCCGCCGACGGATCCGCTGGTGCGCGCCCACTTCGAACAACGCGCGGTGGCCGAGGGTTCCGGCGCCCTGCATCGCGAGCTGGCCGCGAAGGATCCGCAGGCAGCACGCGACATCCTCGCAAGCAACGTGCGGCGGGTCGTGCGGGCCCTCGAGGTCATCGAGATCACCGGGCGCCCGTTCAGCGCGAGCGCGCCGACCAAGACCTTCCTGCGCCCGACGATCGTCCTCGGCCTGCAGGCCGACCCAGACGTCCTCGTTGCCCGCATCGAACGCCGCGTCGACCTCATGTGGGCCGCCGGAATGCTCGACGAGGTGCGCGCCCTCGACGCCCGCGGCCTGCGTCAGGGCCGCACGGCGAGCCGCGCGATCGGTTACAGCCAGGCGCTGCGCCAGCTCGACGGCGACCTCGACGAGGCCGCAGCGAAGGCCGAGACGGCCATCGCGACGCGCCAGTTCGCGCGCCGTCAGCGCGCCTGGTTCCGGCCCGATCCGCGGCCGGTGTGGCTGCCGTTCGACGCTCCCGATCTGCTCGATCGTGCGCTCGCGGAGATCGTCGCCTACGCGCCGGAGCGGCACGGCGCGGTGGCGAAACCTGACGCCGACGCGGTGTGACACGATGAGCGCGTGACGCGCATCCACTTCACCAAGGGCCACGGCACGCAGAACGACTTCGTCCTCGTTCCCGACGAATCCGGCGAGCTCGACCTGACGCCCGAGCAGGTCGCCTACCTGTGCCACCGCCACGCCGGCATCGGCGCCGACGGCGTCATCCGTGTCGTGCGCACGGCGAACGTGCCCGAGGTCGCCCACCTCGCGCCGCAGGCGACGTGGTTCATGGACTACCGCAACGCTGACGGCTCGCTGGCCGAGATGTGCGGCAACGGCACGCGCGTCTTCGCCGAGTACCTGCGTTCCCGCGGTCTCGTGAGCGGTGACGAGGGGGCGCCGTTCGTGATCGCGACGCGTGCCGGGCTCAAGGAGATGGTGGCCGTGCCGCACGGCTGGGCCGTCGACCTCGGCCAGTGGCGCCTCGCCCGCGCAGAGGAGGCCGAGCGGCGGGGGATGGACTCGGTCGTCCAGGTTCACGGGTCACCGGACCCGCTGCCCGCCCTGAGCCTCGACCTCGGCAACCCGCACACCGTCGTTGCGCTGCCGCCGTCGGTGCACCTGTCGGCCCTGGACCTGAGCGACGCTCCGCACATCGACCCGCACCCCGAGCAGGGCTCGAACGTCGAGTTCGTCCACGCCATCGAGCACGCGCACATCGGCATGCGCGTCCACGAGCGCGGCTCGGGGGAGACCCGCTCATGCGGCACCGGCGCGGCTGCCGCGGCGCTCGCGACGTGGTGGTGGGGCGGCCAGCCGGCCGATCAGGTCGACTGGCGCGTCGACGTGCTCGGGGGCACGCTCGGCGTGCACATCAAGGGCACCGAGGTCGCGCTGTCCGGCCCCGCCGTGCTCGTCGCCGACGGCGAGATCGACCTGTCGCAGCTGTGAGGCTGCCTCTGTGACCGCTCGCGTCAGGCGTCGCTGCTGCGGCTGACGTCGTCGGACGCCGGCAGCGGCAGCGGCCCGCCGTCGTCGAGGCGTTCGATCGCGAGGATGCGGAATCCCTTGACGCTCGTCAGCCGCTCGATCGCATACGACGAGCCGAGCTGCTCGGCGAGCCACTTCTGCAGCGAGTCCGAGCCGAGGTTGCGCTGCACGACGAGATAGGCGTGCCCGCCTACGACGAGGCGCGGCAGCCATGTCAGCAACAGCTCGTGCAGCACCTTCTTGCCGACCCGGATCGGCGGGTTCGACCAGATGAGGTCGAACCGGACGTGGTCCGGCACCTGCGACGGCTGCGCGACGGCGACGTTCGAACACCCCTGCGCCGCAACGTTGTCGGCACACAGGTCGAGCGCACGACGGTTGACGTCGACGCCCCAGACCTGCGCTGACGGGGAGCGCAGCGCGAGCGTCGTCGTGATCGGGCCCCACCCGCAACCGACGTCGAGGAACGTCCCGCTCGGCGGCGGCGTCGGAGCGTGGTTGAGCAGGACGGCGGTACCGGCGTCGAGGCGATCGGGGCAGAAGACGCCGGGTGCTGTCGTCATCGAGACCGCGCGGTCGGCGAGGCGGAGCGTGAGGGTGCGACGCTCGTCGGCGGAGGCGGGCTCGGCGCTGAAGTAGTGGTCGTTCATCAGGGCCCAGCCTACGGCGTGTCCGTGGGGCATCCGGAAGCCGCAACCAGGCAGCCACCCGAGGCGATCAGCCCCGACGACCGGCCGCTGCCTCCATGCACGACGGGACTAAATCGGTGGCCCCGGACGTTCTCTCCTGCGACGATGCTGGTGCGGCTCTCGCTTGCGAGACAATGAACCGCACCGCAACGAACGACGACCTTCGACGTGAGGATCCAGCCCTGAACGAGCGCAACCCCGCCGACTTCCTGTCCCGCCGAGCCCAGGCTCTCGCCGACAGTGACGACGCGACCCCCACCTACGACGAGCGCGGCTTCGTCGTCGACGCCTATGACGGCGACCAGTTCGAGCGCGAAGAACGCGCGGCGCTTCGACGTGTCCACGGTCTGTCGACCGAGCTGGAGGACGTCTCCGAGGTCGAGTATCGCCAGCTGCGCCTGGAGAAGGTCGTCCTCGCCGGCGTCTGGAGCGAGGGCAACGCCGAGGACGCGGAGAACTCGCTGCGCGAGCTCGCCGCGCTGGCCGAGACGGCCGGTTCCGAGGTGCTCGCCGGCGTCGTGCAGCGCCGGCTGCGACCCGACCCCGGCACCTGGCTCGGCAAGGGCAAGGCCGAGGAACTGAAGGAGATCGTCATCGCCGAGGGTGCCGACACCGTCATCGCCGACGGCGAGCTGGCGCCCAGCCAGCGACGCGCGCTCGAGGACGTCGTCAAGGTCAAGGTCATCGACCGCACCGCGCTCATCCTCGACATCTTCGCCCAGCACGCGAAGAGCAAGGAGGGCAAGGCCCAGGTCGAGCTCGCCCAGATGCAGTACCTGCTGCCGCGTCTTCGCGGTTGGGGTGAGTCGATGTCGCGTCAGGCCGGCGGTCAGGCCGCGGGCGGTCAGGGCATGGGTTCGCGCGGTCCGGGTGAGACGAAGATCGAACTCGACCGTCGTCGCATCAACACGCGCATGGCGAAGCTGCGCCGCGAGATCGCCGAGATGAAGACGACGCGCGACACCAAGCGCAGCGGCCGACGTAACAACAACGTGCCGAGCGTCGCCATCGCGGGGTACACGAACGCCGGCAAGAGCTCGATCCTCAACCGCCTCACCAACGCGGGCGTGCTCGTGCAGAACCAGCTGTTCGCGACGCTCGATCCGACGGTGCGTCGCGCCGAGACGGCTGACGGGCGGGCCTACACCCTCGCCGACACCGTCGGGTTCGTGCGCGACCTGCCGCACCAGCTCGTCGAGGCGTTCCGTTCGACGCTCGAGGAGGTCGCGGACGCCGACCTGCTCCTGCACGTGGTCGACGGTTCGCACCCCGACCCCGAATCTCAGATCTCCGCGGTGCGCGAGGTGCTCGCCGATGTCGATGCGAGCGACGTCAAGGAGATCATCGTCATCAACAAGGCCGATGTCGCCGACCCCGACGTCATCGATCGGCTCATGCGCCACGAGAAGTACGCGATCGCGGTGTCGGCGCGCACCGGCGCGGGCCTGCCCGAGCTGCTCCAGCTCATCGCCGACGAGCTGCCGAAGCCGGAGCGCCGCGTCGACGTCCTGCTGCCGTACGAGCGCGGCGACCTGCTCAGCCGCCTCCACGCGGACGCGGAGGTCCTCTCGATCGAGCACCGCGGCGAGGGCACCTACGTCCACGCCAAGGTGATGCCGGAGCTCGAGGGTGAACTCCAGGCGTACCTGACGAACGCCTGAAGCCACGCCGTCGCGAGTTCAGCGGCGGCCGACGACGAGCCACCACTGTCACGCTCCCGTGAGGGTGGTGGCTCGTCGGCGCCTACGCGGTGAGGTGGCTCACCTGTCAGACGGCGCGGTGGTGTGTCCCACACTTCACCTAAAATGCGGGGGTGTCACCGACTTCCCGCCCTACCGCCACCGCGGAGCACCGCCGTCTCGCCCAGGCGCCGAAGGACAGCGACCCCTGGCGGCTGTGGGGGCCGTACATGGCGTCGCGGCAGTGGGGGACGGTGCGCGAGGACTACTCTGCCGACGGCAACGCGTGGGCGTATCTGCCGTTCGACCAGGCGCACCAGCGCGCCTACCGCTGGGGCGAGGACGGCCTCGCAGGATTGTGCGACCGGTTCGGTTTCTTCAACGTCTCCCTCGCCATGTGGAACGGCAAGGACGACCGACTCAAGGAACGCCTGTTCGGGTTGACGAACAACGAGGGCAACCACGGCGAGGACGTCAAGGAGGTCTGGTGGCCGACGGACGCGACGCCGACGCACTCGTGGGCGAGCTGGCTCTACCGCTACCCACAGGCCAAATTTCCCTACAACCATCTGCGCGCCGAGGCGGCGCAGCGTTCGCGAACCGACGACGAGTACGAGCTGATCGACACGGGTGTCTTCGCCGAGAATCGCTTCTTCGACGTCGAGGTCAAGCACGCGAAGGCGAACCCGACCGACCTGTGCCTCGAGTACACCGTCACCAACCACGGGCCCGATGCTGCACCGCTCGACCTGGTCCCGCAGGCCTGGTACCGCAACACCTGGTCGTGGGGTCGCGACGACCGGGAGCCGTCGATCTCACTCGTCGACGCGAACACCGTGCGCGCCGAGCACGGCTGGCTCGGCGACTACGAGCTGCATGCCGACGGCAGCCCGCGCATCATCTTCTGCGACAACGAGACGAACGAAGGTGCCGTCTTCGGCCACGAGTTCAACCGTCGTGAGCTGACGAAGGACGGCTTCGACGCTCGCATCGTGCACGGTGACAGCGAGGCGATCCGCCTCGACTACGGCACGAAGGTCGGGTTCTGGTACCACTTCGACGACATCGGCCCGGGCGAGAGCGTCACCGTCAGGCTGCGGATGCGCGGGGTGGGCCGTTCCACCGCGCACCAACCGAAGGGCACCGCCCACCAGGAGCCGCCGCCCGGCGATCCCGCATTCGGTGAGGGTTTCGACATCGTCATGCGCACGCGCCGCGACGAGGCCGACGAGTTCTACGACGCCGTCATCCCCACCTCCGCCTCGCCCGACGACCGGCACATCGCGCGTCGTGCCTTCGCGGGTCTGCTGTGGGGCAAGCAGCTCTACCGCTACTACGTCGACGAGTGGCTCGCCGGCGACCCGGCCGGCGAGGCGCCGCCGCTGTCGCGCGTCACCGGCCTCGACGGGCGCCCGGGGCGCAACGTCGGATGGCGGCACCTGGCGCTCGCGGATGTCATCTCGATGCCGGACGAGTGGGAGTACCCGTGGTTCGCCGCGTGGGATCTGGCGTTCCACACGGTGCCGCTCGCGCACATCGACCCCGAGTTCGCCAAGCATCAACTCGTCCTCATGTGCCGCGAGTGGGCGCAGCACCCGAACGGCCAACTGCCCGCGTACGAGTGGGCGTTCGAGGACGTCAACCCGCCCGTCCACGCCTGGGCGTGCTGGCAGGTGTACGCCATCGACGGCGGCCAGGATCAGTCCTTCCTCATCCAGGTGTTCAACAAGCTGCTGCTCAACTTCTCGTGGTGGGTCAACCGCAAGGACGCCGACGGGACGTACCTGTTCGAGGGCGGCTTCCTCGGCATGGACAACATCACACTCTTCGACCGCTCCACCGACGTGCCGCCCGGCTACAAGCTCGAACAGTCGGACGCGACGAGCTGGATGGCGTTCTTCTCCCAGTCGATGCTGCGGATGGCGCTCGAGCTCGCGCGGCGCGAGCGCGGCTACGACAACGCCGCGACGACGTTCCTGCAGTACTTCATCAACCTCGCCCGGGCGATGGACCGCACGAGCCCCGACGTCGTCTCCAGCCTGTGGAACGAGGAGGACGGCTTCTTCTACGACGCCCTGTCCGACCCGGCAGGCCACATCACGCAGCTTCGCGTGCGTTCGATGGTGGGGTTGTTGCCGCTCATGGCCGTGCTCATCGCGCCGAGCTGGGTGCAGCACGAACTGCCCGACTTCGTCCGTGAGGTCGAGTGGATGATGGAGCGCGAGCCCGCGATGATGAAGGCGATCGCGCAGGCCGAGCACGACTCGGGCGGTGAGAAGCTGACGCTGTCGCTCATCTCCAAGCGCCGACGGGATCTGCTGCTCAAGCGATTGTTCGACGAGGAGGAGTTCCTCTCCGAATACGGCATCCGTTCGCTGTCGGCCGCCTACCGCGAGGAGTACACCGCCCAGATCGGCGGGCGGGAGATGTCGATCCACTACACGCCGGGCGAGTCCGACATCGACCTGTTCGGCGGTAACTCGAACTGGCGTGGGCCTGTGTGGTTTCCCGTCAACTTCCTCGTCGTCGACGCGCTGCGCCTCTACGCGGCCTCGACGCCTGGCGACACCGAGTACGAATACCCGACGAACTCGGGCCGGTTCATGAAGCTGTCCGACATCGTGCTCGACCTCGAGGATCGCCTGACGAACCTGTTCCGTCTCGGGCCGAACGGACGCCCGGGCGATCAGCGCGAGTACCCCGAGGGCCCGCTGTGGGACGAGCACGTGACGTTCAGCGAGTACTTCCACGGTGACACCGGCGTCGGCCTCGGCGCCGCGCACCAGACGGGCTGGACCGCGCTCGTCGCGCACTACATCTGCTCCGACCACGCGCCGGCGCTGCCCGGTTTGCTGCCGGGGGAGTGACGTCGTCGTCCCCAGTCGTGACGGCTGGGGGCGCCGTCAGGGTGGCGGCGCAGGCTGATCCACAGCCCCGGCGCGCTCGAGTCGGTGCCGCGGTACGCGCTGGCCTAGGGTTGGGGCATGCCCGAACTGCCCTCCCTCGATGAGCTCATGTCTGCCGCCGTCAGTGGGGTGGGTGGGGTGCCGCGCCCCGGCCAGGCGAAGATGGCGCAGGCCGTCGAGCACGCCATCGAGACGGGCGAGCACCTGCTCGTCCAGGCGGGCACCGGCACCGGAAAGTCGCTCGCCTACCTCGTTCCCGCGATCCGGCACGCGTTCGACGTCAACAAGCCGGCCGTCGTCGCGACAGCGACGCTTGCGCTGCAGGCGCAGATCGTCGACCGCGACATGCCACGCCTCGCCGATGCCCTCGAGCCGCTGCTCGGGCGGCGTCCGACGTACGCGCTCGTCAAGGGCAGGCGCAACTACCTGTGCCAGCACAAGCTGACGGGCGGCTACCCCGACGACGACGCCGACACGCTGCTCGGTGTCGGCCAGGTCGACGCCGACGCGGGTCGCACGGGCCGCGAGGTCGTCCGGCTGCGCGAGTGGGCGAACGAGACCGACTCGGGGGATCGTGACGAGCTCGTGCCCGGCGTCTCGGAGAAGGCATGGCGGCAGGTGTCGGTCTCCAGCCACGAATGCCTCGGCAGCAAGTGCCCCGTCGTCGAGGAGTGCTTCGTCGAGCTGGCGCGTGCCGACGCGAAGGAGGTCGACGTCGTCGTCACGAACCATTCGTTCATGGCGATCGATGCTTTCGAGGGCCGCCAGATGCTACCCGAGCACGACGTCGTCGTCGTCGACGAGGCGCACGAACTCGTCGATCGGGTGACGGCGACGATCACCGACGAGCTGACGACGGGCACGATCAGCGCCGCCGCGAAACGGTGCGGGCGCCTCGCCGACACCGACGACCTCAAGCGCTCGGCCGACCTGCTCAAGGACGCCCTCGAGCAACACCAGGAAGGGCGGCTGCTCGGGCTGTCCGACCCGCTCGAGATGGCGATCCGCGCCATCCTCGACGCGGCACGCTCGATCGCGAGCGAGCTCAAGCCCAAGAACCCGCAGGACAACGACGGCGTGCGTCAGATGGCGCGCGCGGCGATCGAGGACATCTTCTCCACCTGCGAGCGCATCCTCGAAGAACGCGAACTCGACGTGCTGTGGATCTCGCACAATGCGCGCGCGAACATCACGGCGCTTAGGGTCGCGCCGATGAGCGTCGCGATGCTCATGCGCGACAAGATCTTCGGCGAGCGGACCGTCGTCATGACGTCGGCGACCCTCGAACTGGGCGGCAGTTTCGACGCTGTCGCCGGCACGCTCGGCCTGCGCGGCGCGGGTGGCCCGGCGTGGAACGGCCTGGACGTCGGCTCACCGTTCGACTACCCCAAGCAGGGCATCGCCTACGTCGCGCAGCACCTGCCCGCGCCGGGGCGCGACGGCATGTCCGAGCAGGCGTTCGACGAGATCGAGACGTTGATCCGCGCCGCGGGCGGGCGCACGCTCGGGCTGTTCTCCTCGATGCGCGCCGCGCAGAGCGCCGCCGAGGCGATGCGTGAACGCCTCGGCGACGACTTCCCCGTCCTGTGCCAGGGCGAGGACCAGATGGGCACGCTGGTGCGCCGTTTCGCCTCCGACGCGAACACCTGCCTGTTCGGCACGATGACGCTGTGGCAGGGCGTCGACGTGCCCGGTTCGAGCCTGCAGCTCGTCATCATCGACCGCATCCCGTTCCCTCGCCCCGACGACCCGCTCGCCTCGGCGCGCTCGCAGGCCATCGCCAAGATGGGTGGCAACGGGTTCATGGCAGTCTCCGGCACGCACGCGGCGTTGCGGCTCGCGCAGGGTGCCGGTCGCCTCATCCGTCATGCCGACGATCGCGGCGTCGTCGCCTTTCTCGACTCGCGCATGATGACGGCGCGCTACGCCGGGTTCCTGCAGCGGTCGCTCCCACCGTTCTGGCCGACGACGGATCGCGCGCTCATCCTCAAGGCCCTCGCGCGCCTCGACGAGAACGCGCCCCCGATCCGCGCCGTCGCGGAGGCCGGCACCCGCTCGACGAAGGCGCCGACGAAGAAACCCGCGACGTCACAGCAGGCCGGGCAGGCCGGTGCCGACGCCGCGTCGGGGGCGAGGCGTGAGGAGGCGCGCTCCCGGGCCCTGGCCGCGGCGCAGGCGGCCGGCGTCAGCGGCATGGGCACCGCCAGCGCGCTGCAGGCACCCCCGCCGAAGCCTGCCCCCGTCGAGGAGAGCGCCCGCACCGCCGTCACCGACGGGCACGCCTGGACGGCCGAGGCCGACGAGGAACTGCGCGAGGGCATCGGCATGGGCCTGACGCTCGACGAACTCGCCGATCACCTCGAGATGAGCGAGGACGCCGTCGTCGCGCGCTGCGAACAGCTCGGCCTGCGCCCGCAGGGATCCTGACGTGGCGGATGGCGCATGGTGTGGCGCGGGCGCGTTGTCGGTGGCGAGTGAGAGGGTGACGGCATGAGCGACGTCCCGCAGATCATCCTCGTCACCGGGCCTGAGCGCATCCTCGCCCAGCGCGCCGTCGAGGAGAGCCTCGAGGCCATCACGGCCGCGCACCCGGAGGCCGAGATCGTGCGCATCGACGTCGCCGAGTACCAGCCCGGGCGTCTCACGACGGAGTTGTCGCCGAGCCTGTTCGGTGGGCGCCGCGTCATCGTCGTGCGTGACTTCGACGAGGCGCCGGACGCCCTTGTCGACGAGCTCGAGGACGCGCTGAAGGTCGGTCTCGACGACGCCAACCTCATCGTGCTGCACAAGGGCGGCAACCGCGCCAAGCGCGTGCTGGATGCACTCAAGAGGGCGAAGGCGCGCGTCATCGAGGCGCCGGCGATCAAGTCGGATCGCGACAAGTCGGCGTTCGTCATGAACGAGTTTCGTCGCGCACGCCGCCGCATCGCACCCGAGGGCGTGCGGGCGCTGCTCGAGGCGGCCGGCAAGGACACCTCAGAGCTCGCCGCGGCGTGCCGTCAGCTCGTCGACGACACGAGCGGCGTCGTCGACGAGAACACCGTCGGCACCTACCACGGCGGCAAGGTGGAGGCGACGGGCTTCCGCGTGGCCGACGCGACCGTCGCCGGCAACGCGCCCGAGGCCCTGCGGCTGCTGCGCCACGCGTTCGCCTCCGGGGTCGATCCCGTGCCGATCGTCGCCGTCCTCGCCTCGCAGCTGCGCCAGGTCGCCAAGGTCGCCTCGGCCGGCAGTGGACGCAGTGCGGATCTCGCGAAGCAGCTGGGGATGCCACCCTGGCAGGTCGACAAGGCGCGGACGGCGTCGCGCGGATGGGACGGCGTCCGTCTCGGACGCGCGATCCAGGCCGTCGCCGCGGCCGACTTCGCCGTCAAGGGTGGTGGACGCGATCCGCAGTACGCCGTCGAGCACGTGGTCCTCGAGATCTGTCGTCAGCGCCACGCGCCGAGCGAGCGTCACTGACGGCCTCGGGCCCGCCGCCCCGATTGCGCCGCGCAGTGGCTCGGCTGGTAGATTTGAGCGAGTGCGTGTGGGCTCAGGTCGTGCGCACACGCAACAGCAGTAACCAGCGGTCTCTCATCGCCAGGTGTCCCCACGCCATATCCGAGAGGCCGTCTGTCGCCCTCACGACAGAACACATTCGACCGAAGAAGTGAGATTTTCGTGGCAAACATCAAGTCGCAGATGAAGCGGATCAAGACGAACGAGATTCGTACCGAGCGCAACAAGGCCTACAAGTCCGAACTGCGCACGTGGATCCGCAAGTTCCGCGCCGAGGTCGAGGCCGGCAACAAGGACGCCGCGTCGACGGCCCTCGCTGCTGCCTCGCGCAAGCTGGACAAGGCTGTCTCCAAGGGAGTCATCCACAAGAACCAGGCCGCCAACAAGAAGTCGGCCATGGCGAAGCAGCTCAACCAGATCTGATCGCCGTGGTGCTTCGCGAGAAGCGCTTCGCATGACGTGGGCCGTCACCTCCCGAGGTGGCGGCCTTCGTCATGCCAGGGCCCGGGCGGGCCGAGGACGAGGCGACGCGCTGCCCGAACCGGCCAGCGCGGGAAAACGCCGACGACGTGCCCCCGGCCGCCCTGACATAATGAGCCGGAACTTTCGCGGGGCCTGCCCGCACCGACGCGATGTGAGGACGATCCCTTGAGCGAGACCGAACACAGCCAGCGCTACACCGCGGAACTGGCGGGGCAGATCGAGCGCCGCTGGCAGGACGCGTGGGAGGAGGCAGGCACCTTCGAGGCCCCCAACCCGAGCGGACCGTGGGCGGACGAGCAGGGCGTCGCCGGGCGTGACAAGGTCATGATCCAGGACATGTTCCCCTACCCCTCGGGTGCGGGGCTGCACGTCGGTCACCCGCTCGGCTACATCGCGACGGACGTCTACGCGCGCTATCAGCGCACCCAGGGCAAGAACGTCCTCTACACCCTCGGCTACGACGCGTTCGGGCTGCCTGCCGAGCAGTACGCCGTTCAGACGGGCCAGCACCCGCGCAAGACGACCGAGGACAACATGGTCAACATGCGTCGTCAGCTGCGCCAGCTCGGGCTGTCGCACGACGCGCGCCGCACGTTCGCGACGATCGACCCGTCGTACTACAAGTGGACGCAGTGGATCTTCCTGCAGATCTTCGACGCCTGGTACGACCCGGACGAGAGCAAGGCCCGCCCGATCGACACCCTCGTCGAGGCGTACGAGAGCGGCCGCGTCGCGACGCCGTCGGGCGAGGCGTGGGGCGACCTCGACGCCGCTGGGCGCGCTGAGGCGATCAACGCGCGCCGCCTGGCGTACAAGTCGGACGCCCCCGTCAACTGGTCGCCGGGCCTCGGCACCGTCGTCGCGAACGAGGAGGTGACGGCGGACGGCCGCACCGAGCGCGGCAACTTCCCGGTGTTCAAGCGCAACCTGCCGCAGTGGATGATGCGCATCACCGACTACGCCGACCGTCTCGTCGACGATCTCGAGCGCCTCGACTGGCCCGAGTCGATCAAGCTGCAGCAGCGCAACTGGATCGGGCGCAGCAACGGCGCGTCGGTGCGTTTCGACGTCGCGACCCAGGCCGGTTCGGGCGAACAGATCGAGGTCTTCACGACGCGTCCCGACACGATCTTCGGCGCGACGTTCATGGTGCTCGCGCCGGAGCACCCGCTGCTCGAGACGATCGTCCCGGAAGCCTGGCCAGCCGGGACGAATGAGTCGTGGACGGCGGGTGCCGGGACGCCGCGCGACGCCGTCGCCGCCTACCGCCGTGAGGCCTCGCGCAAGAGCGACGTCGAGCGTCAGGCGGGGGAGAAGGGCAAGTCGGGTGTGTTCACCGGTGCCTTCGCGACGAATCCCGTGACGGGTCGGGCGGTGCCCGTGTTCGTCGCCGACTACGTCCTCATGGGCTACGGCACGGGCGCGATCATGGCCGTGCCCGCGCAGGACGAGCGTGACTGGGAGTTCGCGCAGGCCTACGGCCTCGACATCGTGCGCACCGTCCAGCCGAGCGAGGGCCACCCGGAGGATCAGCCGTACACGGGCCAGGGCGCCGCGATCAACTCGTCGACGGCCGGGCTGTCGCTCGACGGGCTCGACATCGAGACGGCGAAGAGGAAGGTCATCGAGTGGCTCGAGGCCAACGAGCGTGGCACGGGCACGACCACGTACCGCCTGCGCGACTGGCTGTTCTCGCGTCAGCGCTACTGGGGCGAGCCGTTCCCGATCGTCTACGACGAGGACGGGACGGCCCACGCGCTGCCGGAGTCGATGCTGCCCGTCGAACTGCCCGAGGTAGCCGACTACTCGCCGAAGACGTACGACCCGGAGGACGCCGAGTCGATGCCCGAGTCGCCGCTGTCGCGCGCCGACGAGTGGGTCAGCGTCGAACTCGACCTCGGCGACGGTGTCAAGAGGTACACGCGTGAGACGAACACGATGCCCAACTGGGCCGGTTCGTGCTGGTACGAGCTGCGCTATGCCGACCCCGCGAACACCGAGCGCTTCGTCGACGCGGGGTGCGAGGAGTACTGGCTCGGCAAGGGCCGCGGCTTCGGCAAGGGTGTCGCGAACGACCCGGGCGGCGTCGACCTGTACGTCGGTGGCGCGGAGCACGCCGTCCTGCACCTGCTGTACGCGCGCTTCTGGCACAAGGTGCTGTTCGACCTCGGCCTCATCTCGAGTGAGGAGCCGTTCCGCAAGCTGTTCAACCAGGGCATGGTCCAGGCGTACGCCTTCCGCGACGGGCGCGGCCAACCCGTGCCGGCCGCGGAGGTGCGCGAGCGCGTCGAGGGCGACGAGACGATCTACGAGTGGCAGGGCCAGCGAGTCACCCGCGAGTACGGGAAGATGGGCAAGTCGCTCAAGAACGTCGTGACGCCCGATGAGATGTGCGACACCTACGGTGCCGACACGTTCCGCGTCTACGAGATGTCGATGGGTCCGCTCGACGCCTCGCGACCGTGGGAGACGCGCGCCGTCGTCGGATCACAGCGCTTCCTGCAGCGCCTGTGGCGCAACGTCGTCGACGAGAACACCGGTGAGCTGCGGGTCGACGAGGAGGGGATGGACGAGGCCACGACACGCCTCGTGCACCGCACGATCGACGGCGTCACCGGCGACTACGAGAACCTGCGCTTCAACACGGCCGTCGCGAAGCTGATCGAACTCAACAACGCGCTGACGAAGCTCGACGCCGTGCCGCGCGAGGCCGCGGAGGCCATCGTCCTCATGACGGCGCCGCTCGCCCCGCACCTCGGCGAGGAGCTGTGGCGCCGCCTCGGACACGAGCAGAGCCTCGCGTTCGAGCCGTTCCCGACAGCCGACCCGGCGCACCTCGTGCAGGGCACCGTCGTCGCCGTCGTCCAGGTCGCGGGCAAGGTGCGTGACCGTCTCGACGTCGCCGCCGACATCAGCGAGGCCGACCTCGAGGCCGCGGCGCTCGCCAGCGAGAAGGTGCAGAACTTCCTCGAGGGCAAGCAGGTGCGCAAGGTCATCGTGCGCGCGCCGAAGCTCGTCAACATCGTCGCGGGCTGATGGCTCGAGCCGGTGGCAGGGCCGGTCGGGTCGGTGTCGTCACCGACTCGACCGCCTGCCTCCCCGCCGAGTTGGTCGCAGGCTGCGCGCCTGACGCGGCGAGCCTGCTGAGGGTCGCGCCGCTCAACGTCACGATCGGCGACGTCACGCGCCCCGAGGACGAGTTGGGGGCTGACGCGGTCGCCTCCGCACAGGCCGAGGGGATAGCGGTGACGACGTCGCGCCCGTCACCGGCGGCGTTCGTCGAGGCCTACCGGGCGCTCGCGGACGCCGGATGCACGAGCATCGTGTCGCTGCACGCATCGCAGGCGTTGTCGTCGACGGTGAGCTCGGCGCGGCTGGCGTCGCTCGAGGCGGGGTTGGACGTCGAGGTTGTCGACTCGCGCACGCTGGGCATGGCGCTCGGTTTCGGCGTGCTCGCGGCGCTGCGCTGGTCGCAGGCCGGGTATGACGTCGACGCCGTGGCCGAGGCGGCGCGCGCCACGTGCGCGTCGTCGCGCACGGCGTTCTACGTCGACTCGTTGGAACCGCTGCGCCGCGGCGGGCGGATCGGGCGAGCCGGGGCTCTGTTCGGCTCGGCGTTGTCGATCAAACCGCTGCTGCAGGTCGACGACGGCGTCATCGCGCCGCTCACGCGCGTGCGATCGCGGGGCAAGGCCGTCGAGCGGCTCGGGACGTGGGCTCTGGCTCAGGCCGAGAACCTCGGCGAGGGCAAACGCGTCTGCGCCGTGCACTCGCTGCAGCACTCCGAGTTGGCGCAGGTGCTCGTCGACCGGTTGGGCGGTGGCGCGTCCCCTGGGGCGGGGCGGGACGGTGAAGCGCGTTCCGCTGAAGCGAGCTCGACCGGTTCGTCTGGGGGCACCGGTGACGATGCGACGGGGCCGGCCCGGCCGGGCAGCCGGGCTGCGGGTCCGCGAGCGGACGGTGCCCCAGGCGCGGCGGGCCCCGATGCGGCCGACCAGGTTGGCGACGTGGCTGCGCTCGGAGCGTCCTCGCCGGACGGAACACGGGGCGACGGTGCCCGCGCTGCAGCGGAGGCCGACGCCGCGTCGTCGTCAGCCGTGCGGTGGGCGATGGCGCCGGTGCAGGCGCGCCTGGGAGCCGTCGTCACCGCGCACGTGGGCGCCGGAGCACTCGGCGCCGTCGTCGCGGTGATGCCGGAACCGCCGGGCTGACGAAGGCTGCTGCGAGCCGCATCGGGCGCGCCTCTTCCACAGCTGTGACGGCCACGGGCCCATCCGGCACGCGCCTGCACGCGTTTCCACACCTTCGGCTCGCGTCAGCGAGCGTGGAGGGATGGGGCTTCTTACCGTCGAGGCATGACCCGCAGAACGCTGCCCGAGACCGACGACCGGCTCGACGAGGTGCTCGCCGAGATCGAACGCGCCCGCCACGAACCGACGTGGGTGCCCGAACCGGAACGCACCGCCCGCCGACTCGTCCGAGCACCGGACGGCCTCGAGGACGCCCGATGGCGTCCCTCGCGTCCGGCTGCCCTGCTCATCGGCGTGTGCGCGGTGCTCGCCGTCGCCGTGCTGGGGCTGCGTCTGCTGCTCAGTTCCGGAGATGACGGTGCGGCACCGAAGGCGCTCATCGCGTCGTCATCGCCGCGTATCGCCGGGAGCGCCAGCGTGGCGACGACGGGGAGTAGGGGTGCTGCGTCGACGCCGTCTCACAGCACTGCCATGGCTTCGGTCGCCGGCGCGACGAGCGGCGCGCCTCTCAGCATTCACGTCGTCGGGGCGGTGCGGCGCCCGGGCGTCGTCCAGGTGCCGGCCGGAAGCCGCGTCGCGGATGCCGTGACGGCGGCCGGCGGGATGTCGGGTGCCGACGCGACGGCGATCAACCTGGCTCGGCCGCTCGCCGATGGGGAGCAGGTCCACGTCCCCCGCCCGGGCGAGAGCGTCCCCCCGCCGGTGCCCGTGGCGCCGGCTGCAGGGGCCACCGCACCGGGCGCTCCGGCGGCCGTGGCGGGCCCGACTGCTCCGGGAGCGCCCGGTGGCGGGGCCGCGGCCGGGGGCGTCGTCAACGTCAACACCGCGGACGCGACATCGCTCGACGCGTTGCCCGGGGTCGGGCCGGTTCTCGCGCAGCGCATCGTCGAGTGGCGTGAGAAGAACGGTCGGTTCTCGAGCGTCGACGAACTCGGTGAGGTCTCCGGTATCGGCGACAAGATGCTCGATCGCCTGCGCAGCAAGGTCACCGTGTGAGTCTCGGCGGCCACGACATGCGGTTGTTGTCGGCCGCGTGCGTCGCCTGGGCGGCCCTCGCCACCCTGCTCTCGGCTCGCCCCGACCCCGCGATCGTGGTCGTCGTCCTCGCCCTCGTGACGATCGTCGCCGGGGCCCTCGCGTTCGGGACGCGCTTGCCTGGTCTACGGGCGGACCAGTCAGCCCGAGCCCGGCACGAGGGCGAGGATGACGAGAATCCGGCGTCATCCCACGGGTCGGGGTGGGCGCTCTGGGCGCTGCTGGTCATCGCGCTGACGACGATCGTCCTCGCTGCGGCGCAGGTGACGTTGGCGCACGAGGAAGCCGGGCCGGTGACGACGCTGGCCCGTGACCGCGCCGTCGCGACACTCGAGGCGAGAGTGACGGGCCAGCCGCACCGGGTCGTCGGCGCCGGAGGCGACGAGCGCTTCGTCGTCCCGGCCCAGATCGACCGCATCACGGCGCACGGACGCACGCAGGAGGTCGCGACGCCCGTCATCCTCGTCGGCGATCGTCGGTGGACGAACCTCACCTGGCAGTCCCACCTGCGGGCGCGCGGGCGTCTGGCCCCATCGCAGCGTCTCGGGGCGGCGCGCGCCGTCGTGCAGGTCAACGGTGCCCCGGACGTCGTCGGCGCTCCGCCCTGGGTGGTGACGACACTCGAACCTGTTCGGGCCGGGCTCGTCGGCGCCTCGTCGCAGTTGCCGGACGACCCCGCCGGCCTGTTGCCCGCGCTCGTCGTGGGCGACACGGCCCATCTACCGGACGACCTGACGGACGCGATGAACGCCACCGGCATGTCGCACCTCAACGCCGTGAGCGGTTCGAACGTGACGGTCGTCCTCGTCGCGACGATGTGGTTGTTGGGGTGGTCGCGCACGTCACGTCGGGTGCGGGTGGCCCTGGCTCTCGTCGCGCTCGCCGCGTACGTCGTCCTGTGCCGACCCGAACCGAGCGTGGTGCGCGCGGCCGCGATGGGTGCCGTGGGAGTGCTCGGCACGTCGTGGGGACGCGAACGCGCCGCCTGCCCGGCGCTCGCGGCAGCCATCGTCGGATTGTTGGTGTGGGATCCGTGGCTTGCCGTCAGCGTCGGCTTCGCCTTGTCGGCGCTGGCGACGCTCGGGCTCGTTCTGTTCGCGCGACGCTGGTCGCAGGCCCTGCTCACGAAGCTCGGTTCGCGGCGCGGCCGGTTCGTCGACGGGATGGTCGAGATCACCTGCGTCCCGCTCGCCGCGCAGGCGCTGTGCCTGCCGGTGCTCGTCGCCCTCAATTCGTCGGTGTCGTGGGTCTCGATCCCCGCGAACGTCGCGGCCGAGCCATTCGTCGCGCCGGCGACGCTCGGTGGCATGATCGTGTCGACCGTCGCCGTCATCGCTCCGACGCTCGCAGGGTGGCTCGTGTGGTTGCCGGGGCTGCCCACCTGGGTGATCTGCGCAGTGGCCCGCCTCGCTGACGCCGTCCCCGGCGGCTCGGTGCCCTGGCTCCCGGGGCTGGCCGGAGTCGTGCTCGCCATTGTCGTCGTGGCCGTGCTCCTGTGCGCGTGGCGGGCCATCGTCTTCACCGGTCGCTTCGGTCTCGTCGCGCTCGGGGTCGCGGGGGCGCTCCTGGCGGCTGTGCTCGCGCCGTTGCCGGGGGAGTCGGCCGCACCGCCCGCGTGGGTCTATGCGCAGTGCGCGGTGGGTCAGGGGGATGCCGCGCTCGTGCGCACCGGGGCGACGCGCGCCGTCATGATCGACGTGGGGCCTGCCGACGGCCATCCCGCGCAATGCCTCGAGCGCCACGGCATCACGACGCTCGACGCCGTCATCCTCACCCACTTCCACGCCGACCACGTGGGCGGACTGGCTGAGGTCTTGCGTGCTTCCGACGCTCCGGTGGCGGTCCTCGGAACGTGGGTCATGGAGGGCGCTCAGGAGAGTGAGGGACTCAAAGGCCGCGGTACAGCGGCGTCGTCACGATCGCGCGGCGAGCAGGGCGCGTTGGGTTCGGTGCAAGCAGCGCTCGAACAGCCTCGGGCTTCGCTCGGGGCGCTCGCACCGGGACAACGCCTCGTCATCGGCGAGGTGACGATCGAGGTGCTGTGGCCGCGCCGCGTCATGACGGAGGGGTCGGTGCAGAACAACGCCTCACTCGTGCTCGACGTATCGGCGCCCGCGTATCACGCGCTCATGCTGGGCGATTGCGAACGTGAGGCGCAGGCCGCGGTGATCGAACAGGTGCGTCAGAGCGCCCGGCGACGCGCGTTCGACCTCGTCAAGGTGGCGCACCACGGTAGCTCCAACCAGAACGAGCGCCTCTACGAGGCGGCGGCCGCGCGTCAGGCCGTGATCGGGGTGGGCGCCGGCAACGACTACGGTCACCCGACGAAGAAGACGCTCGAACTGTTGGCCCGGCACGACGCGCGGGTGTGGCGTACCGACACGCAGGGTGACGTGGACGCCCTCGCGACGGGTGGCTCGATCAGCCTGCAGGCTCAGCGATGAGCGTGCTGCGCGCTCGGCACCCGTGCTGCCGCGTCGGCGAGGGCTTCGAGGGTGGCGGTGACGGCGGGGACCCGCTGCAGGTCGGGTGTCGTCACGGCGAACACGCAGCGCCGGCTCGACGGCAGCAGCGGCAACGTCACGACGTCCGGATGCGACGTGGAGCGCAGGATCAGCTCGGGAATGAGCGCGACGCCGAGGCCCTCCGCGACGAGGCCGAGAACGGTGACATAGTCCTCCGTCTCGAACGCGACGTCGGGCGCGTAACCGGCGCCCTGGGCGAGGCTGACGAGGTGGCCACGGCATCGGGGGCACCCCGCGATCCACGAGGCGTCGCTGAGCTCCTCCATGCGGACGCTCTCGGCTGCGGCGAGGGGGTGATCGCGCGGGACGGCGAGACGCACGTCGTCGTGCAGGAGCCCGCGGGTGAGGAACGGGTCCAGGTCCTCGCCTGCGGGGAGCGGGTCCGCGTCGTCGTACGTGAACGCCACGGCGACGTCGCAATCGCCGGCACGCAGGCTCGCCAGGGATTCCGGGGGTTCGGCCTCGGCGAAGCTGACCTTGACGTCTGGGAACCGCTCCTTGACGAGTGCGAGGGCGCGCGGGACGAGCGTTGACGATGCCGACGGGAACGCCATGAGGCGCACCCGCCCGGCGCGCAACCCAGCGATGGCGGCGACCTCACTCTCGGCGGCCTCGAGGGCACTGAGGACGGGCGTCGCAGTGCGCGCCAGCACCTGCCCGGCCTCCGTCAGCCGCACCGAGCGGCCGAGGCGCTCCACTAGAGCCGTCCCGGTCTTCTCCTCGAGACGGCGCACCATCTGCGACACGGCCGGCTGAGAATAGCCGAGAGCGGCAGCGGCGGCGGTGAAGCTGCCCTCGTCGCTGATCGCCTTCATGACGCGGAGCCCGGCTGCATCGATCATGCACCAAGAATAACGTGCTCTTATCCATTGTTGAGACAATCGAACGCAGACCTATGGGAGGGGCAGGATGATGAGCGGCGTCGCGGAACTGACCGATTTCGTGCGCGCGGGAGGGCTCTTCGTCCTCACCGGCGCCGGCATCTCGACCGAATCCGGCATCCCCGACTACCGGCGCCCCGACGGCACGCGCCGCACGGTTCCCATGACATACCAACAGTTCCTCGCCACCCACGAGGCGCGTCAACGGTACTGGGCGCGCAGTGCCGTCGGCTGGGAGATCTTCGACGCGGCGGAACCGAACGTCGGGCACGTCGCGCTGGCGCGACTGCAGGGTGGCGGCCTCGTCGATCACCTCGTGACGCAGAAAGTCGACGGCCTTCATGCGCGTGCCGGTGCCCGCGACGTCACCGAGCTGCATGGGTCGCTCGAGCACGTCGTCTGCGTCGCGTGCGGGACGCGGGAAGGGCGCCGTGGCTTCCAGGTACGCCTGCGCGAACTCAACCCCCAGCTGCCGACGCAGGCGCGCCTGCTCGCCGACGGCGACGCGGACGTCGCGGTCGAGCTGGAGCGCGGTGTCATCGTGCCGGCGTGCCTGCGCTGCACGGCCACGACGGTGAAGCCGGACGTCGTCATGTTCGGTGAGTCCGTCGCTCCTGAGGTCGTGGAGGCGCAGATGCGGGCAGTGGAACGCTGCCGGGGCGTGCTCGTGCTCGGCAGTTCGCTCAAGGTGATGTCGGGGTACCGGTTCGTGCTCGCCGCCCTCAAGCAGCAGAAGCCGGTCGCCCTCGTCGGGCTCGGCGCGATGCGTGGCGAGGAGCGGGTCGACCTCGTCGTGCGCGAACCCCTCGGCCCGACCCTCACCGCCGTGTGCGACGCGCTGGGGCTCGACCTCGCGACGTCCTGACGTCTCGGCGTCGAACGTCGGGGCGCAGAAGGGGCTGAGAGTCGAGTTGCAACCACACGCTGGACCGATCCGCGCGGCGCGGCCAGCGCCTCAGATGCTGCGCAGGACGGCCGTGACCTTGCCCATGATGCTCGCGTGGTCGCCGTCGATCGGGGAGTAGGCCTCGTTCGCGGGCATGAGCCACGTCTTGCCCTCGCTGCGGCGCAGCGTCTTGACCGTGGCCTCCGAGTCGAGCAGTGCCGCGACGATCTCCCCGTTGGCGGCGTCGGCCTGGCGTCGCACGACGACCCAGTCGCCCTCGCAGATGGCCGCATCGATCATCGAGTCGCCGACGACGCGCAGCAGGAACAGCTCGCCGTCACCGACGATCTGACGCGGTAGCGGGAAGACGTCCTCGACGGCCTGTTCGGCGAGGATCGGGCCACCGGCCGCGATGCGGCCGACGACCGGCACGTATGACGGCGTGGGTCGCTCGTCGCCCGAGCCCGTCTCGTCGTGCTGCGACTCGGATAGCGCAGACACGGCGTTGCCGCGGTAGCCGCGGGTCGCCGCACCCGAGTCGGGGGAGACGACCTCCATGGCGCGCGGGCGGTTCGGGTCGCGGCGCAGGTATCCCTTGCGCTCGAGTGCGGCGAGCTGATGGGCCACCGAACTCGGGCTCGTCAGACCGACGGCCTCGCCGATCTCACGCAGGCTCGGGGGGTAGCCGCGCTCGTCGACGGAACGTCGGATCACGGTGAGCACCTTGTGCTGGCGTGGCGTCAGCTTGCCCGGCGTGCGCTCCTGCATCGAATGAACGTCACCCATGGTGTGACCCCTCCTGGTCCTCGTCGCACGTCGGTGGTCGCGGTGGCGACACGTGCACCCTCCGGCGGGATGGAAATGCCCGCCATGACGGGGTTGTCGGTGCGCGGTGCTTGTGTATCTGACATCACCCACAGTACGCGGTGTCGCACACAGTTTTCAAAAATGTGTACGAAGAAACCCGTGCGCGCCGTTCGAAAGCACGTTCGGGTGTCGTACAGTTGTTCTATCGCACGCGTGTTCGCTCGGTCCCTCCGGGCTGACCGGGTCGCGTGAGGAAGCCGCACCGGTGACGGTGTGGCGGCGCCTCGGGGGTGTCCCGAGAGAAGGAGTGGTTCCGATGGTTGCTTCGAGTACTGCAGTTCGACGTGAGCCCGTGCTGGGTTCGGGTGTCGACGTGCGCCGCGTGGCGCGGGTCGACGCTGCGGCATCCCGCTCGCACCTCCACCTCGTGCCCACGGGTGGCGCGGTGCAGGTGGTCACGAACTCTCAAAGCGTTCGTTTCGCCCGTCGTCGCTTCACGGCCGTGTGCGTGGCTCTCGTCGTCGTGGCGGGTGCCATCCTCGCGGGCCGGGCGATGGCGAGCGGTGTCGACGGTACGCAGCGGCACGAGGTCACCGTTCGCGCGGGGGAGACGCTTTCGCAGATCGCGGCGCGTGAGATGCCGGGCGTGCGCAACGACCAGGCGGTCGTCGCGATCGAGCACGAGAGCAACCTCGGCTCGTCGCAGGTGCAGGCCGGCCAGAAGGTGATCATCCCCGCACCGTGAAGTGTGACGATCGCCATCGTCGGTTCGAGGGTTCGAGGGGGCGTGAGTCGCCTTCCCCCGGCTGGCGCAGGATTCCGCGGCGCACGAGTGGCGGGGGTCGTCGCGAGGTTGCGCAGGGCGAGTGGACGCGGCCTCGGTGCTGTTGCGCGTCGGGTCTCAGGGGCCTAATATCTCTACATGTGGGGCCTCGGCCCCCGCTTCCCCCTAGATGTTGATTCTCCTCCGCTGATGTGCATCTGCGCTCTGAGGCCGGAATCCCGGGGTGGAGCGCCGTCGTCCCGAGTGTCCCAGCCCCGTCGGAAGGTTTGACGTGCACTGTCCGTTCTGCCGCAACACCGACTCCCGAGTCGTCGATTCGCGCTCGAGCGAGGACGGCACCTGCATCAAGCGGCGCCGTCAGTGCCCGAACTGCGGCAAGCGGTTCTCGACGATGGAGACCGCGAGTCTCACGGTCGTCAAGCGTTCCGGGGTCAGCGAGCCATTCTCGCGCGACAAGGTGATGTCCGGGGTTCGCAAGGCGTGCCAGGGCCGCCCGGTCACCGACGACCAGTTGGCCGTTCTCGCCCAGCAGGTGGAGGAGTCCATCCGCTCGAAGGGCGCCGCCGAGATCGACGCCCATGACGTGGGCATCGAGATCCTCGGGCCCCTGCGCGAACTCGACCACGTCGCCTATCTGCGCTTCGCCTCCGTCTACCAGGCCTTCGAATCGCTCGAGGACTTCGAGACGGCGGTCAGCGAGTTGCGTCAGTACGCCGCCTCGGCGTCCTGACCCCGCGCGCCTGCCGAGGGCGCGCCCCCCAGATCACCCTCACGTACCAGCTCACCCCACCTGCCAGGAGGCTCACGGTCATGACCGAGACGACGAAGGCCCGCGCCAAGACGGGACGCCGCACCGGCGGCGTCACGATCGAACGCATTTTCACCACGCCCGGCGTGCACCCGTACGACGAGGTCACCTGGGAGAAGCGGGACGTCCTCCAGCAGAACTGGAAGACGGGCGAGACGATCTTCGAGCAGTCGGGTGTCGAGTTCCCCGACTTCTGGTCGCTCAACGCCTCCACCATCGTCACGACCAAGTACTTCCGTGGCGCCGTCGGCACCGACGCGCGTGAAAGCTCCCTCAAGCAGCTCATCGACCGCGTCGTGCTGACCTATGCCAAGGCCGGGCGCGACAACGGCTACTTCGCTACCGACGAGGACGCGGAGATCTTCGAGCACGAGCTCACCTACGCCCTGCTGCACCAGGTGTTCTCGTTCAACTCGCCCGTCTGGTTCAACGTCGGTACCGCGAGCCCGCAGCAGGTCAGCGCGTGCTTCATCCTGTCGGTCGAGGACTCGATGGATTCGATCCTCAACTGGTACAAGGAGGAGGGCTTCATCTTCAAGGGCGGCTCGGGCGCCGGTCTCAACCTCTCCCGCATCCGCTCCTCCAAGGAGCTGCTCTCCTCGGGCGGCACCGCATCCGGCCCGGTCTCCTTCATGCGCGGCGCCGACGCCTCGGCCGGCACTATCAAGTCCGGTGGCGCGACGCGTCGCGCGGCCAAGATGGTCGTCCTCGACGTCGACCACCCCGACATCGAGGAGTTCATCGAGACGAAGGCGCGCGAGGAGAACAAGATCCGCGCGCTGCGTGACGCCGGGTTCGACATGGACCTCGGTGGCCGCGACATCGTCTCCGTGCAGTACCAGAACGCCAACAACTCGGTTCGTGTGAACGACGAGTTCATGCAGGCGGTCGTCGACGGCGGCAGCTTCGGTCTGCGCGCCCGCGACACCGGTGAGGTCATCGAGACCGTCGATGCGCGTGAGCTGTTCGACAAGATCAACAAGGCCGCGTGGGAGTGCGCCGACCCGGGCGTGCAGTACGACGACACGATCAACGCGTGGCACACGAACCCCGAGACGGGCCGTATCACGGCGTCGAACCCGTGCTCGGAGTACATGTCGCTCGACAACTCGAGCTGCAACCTCGCCTCGCTCAACCTGCTGAAGTTCCTCAAGGAAGACGACACGTTCGACGCGGCGACGTTCGCCAAGGTCGTCGAACTCGTCATCACGGCGATGGACATCTCGATCTGCTTCGCCGACTTCCCGACCGAGTCGATCGGCAAGACGACCGTCGACTACCGCCAGCTCGGCATCGGGTACGCCAACCTCGGTGCACTGCTCATGGCGACGGGCCACGGTTACGACTCCGACGGTGGCCGCGCCCTGGCGGCCTCGATCACCTCGCTGCTCACGGGTGCCGCCTACAAGCGCTCCGCGGAGATGGCGGCCGTCGTCGGCCCCTACGCCGGCTACGCCCAGAACAGCCAGGCGCACAACCGCGTCATGCGCAAGCACCGCGCGGCCAACGACGAGCTGTCGTCGCACAAGGACGTGGGTGCGATGGCGAGCGACATCCACGCCCTCGCCACGAAGGCCTGGGCCGACGTCGTCACGCTCGGCGAGAAGAACGGCTTCCGTAACGCGCAGGCCTCCGTCCTCGCCCCGACCGGCACGATCGGCTTCATGATGGACTGCGACACGACGGGTATCGAGCCCGACTTCTCGCTCGTCAAGTTCAAGAAGCTCGTCGGTGGCGGTTCGATGCAGATCGTCAACCAGACGATCCCGCGTGCACTGAAGAAGCTGGGCTACCAGGACGAGCAGATCGAGGCGATCGTCGAGCACATCGCCGAGAAGGGCCACGTCATCGACGCGCCCGGTCTCAAGCCCGAGCACTACGAGATCTTCGACTGCGCCATGGGTGCGCGCGCCATCTCGCCGATGGGCCACGTGCGCATGATGGCCGCCTGCCAGCCGTTCCTGTCGGGCGCCATCTCGAAGACGGTCAACCTGCCCGAGACCGCGAGCGTCGAAGATATCGCCGAGGTGCACCTCGAGGGCTGGAAGCTCGGCCTCAAGGCCATCGCGGTCTACCGCGACAACTGCAAGGTCGGCCAGCCGCTGTCCGACGGCAAGGCGGAGAAGAAGTCCGAGCCCGCCGCGACCAGCACCGAGACCCCGGCTGCGGAGAAGGTCATCGAGTACCGTCCGGTCCGCAAGCGTCTGCCGAAGCGTCGCTCGTCGCAGACGACGTCGTTCGCCGTCGGCGGCGCGGAGGGCTACCTCACCGCCGGCACGTACGAGAACGGTGACCTCGGCGAGCTGTTCCTCAAGTTCGGCAAGCAGGGTTCGACGCTCGCCGGTGTCATGGACGCGTTCTCGATCGCGGTCTCCATCGGCCTGCAGTACGGCGTGCCGCTCGAGACGTTCGTCGAGAAGTTCACGAACCTGCGCTTCGAGCCGGCCGGCATGACGGACGACGCCGACGTGCGCATCGCGCAGTCGATCATGGACTACGTCTTCCGCCGCCTGGCGCTGGACTACCTCGACTTCGACACGCGCTCGTTCATGGGCATCCACACCGCGGCCGAGCGTGCGCGTCAGCTCGAGACGGGTTCCTACGCTCCGAGCGAGGGCGACGACGAGAGCTTCGACGCGGAGTCGAACTCGCAGACGGCCGCCCCGGCCCGTCAGGAGCGCGCGGGTACCACTGCGCCGGCAGCTCCGACGACGTCGGACGAGGAGCACGCCGACGAGGTCATCTCGGGCTCGGGTGCAGCCTCGGCCCGTGAGGTGAGCGACGAGATCCACAGCTCCACCGAGCTGCTCGAGAAGTTCCAGGGTCACGCCGCGGATGCGCCGATGTGCATGACGTGCGGGACGAAGATGCGTCCGGCCGGTAGCTGCTACGTGTGCGAGGGCTGCGGAAGCACCTCCGGCTGTAGCTGACGCTTCGCTGAGGCATGAAGGCAGGCGTCGCCGGTGACGGGAGTCATCGACGGCGCCTGCCGTCTTGTCCACTGAGATGGATCGTCCCGCGATCGCCTCGATGAAGTCTCATGATGTGAGCGACGCGTCAGGTCGTCGTCACCGCCAGCGAAAGGAACCGGCCGTGAAGGCACTGCTGCTCGAGAACGTGCACCCCCTGGGGGAGGCGCTGCTGCGCGAGGCCGGCTTCGAGGTCGACATGCGCGTCGGCGCGATGGACGAGGACGAGCTGATCGAGGCGCTGCAGGGCGTCGACCTGCTCGGCATCCGCTCCAAGACCGAGGTGAGCGCGCGCGTGCTCGACAACGCGCCCGACCTGCAGGCGATCGGGGCCTTCTGCATCGGCACGAACCAGATCGACCTCGCGCACGCCGCGGGGCGGGGCATCGTCGTGTTCAACGCACCGTTCTCCAACACGCGCTCGGTCGTTGAACTCGCCATCGCCGAGATCATCATGATGGCGCGTCGCCTCAGCGAGAAGGACCGCGCGCTGCACGACGGGGTGTGGCACAAGGACGCGAAGGGCAGCCACGAGATCCGCGGCCGCAAGCTCGGCATCGTCGGGTACGGCAACATCGGCTCGCAGCTGTCGGTCGTCGGGGAGATGCTCGGCCTGCAGGTCTACTTCTACGACACCGACGACAAGCTCGCCCTCGGCAACGCGACACGCTGCTCGTCGCTCGAGGAGCTGCTGTCGATCGCCGAGGTCATCACGCTGCACGTCGACGGGCGCTCCGGCAACGCCGGTTTCTTCGGCGCCGAGCAGTTCGCCGCGATGCGCCCGCGCTCGTTGTTCCTCAACCTCTCGCGCGGCTTCGTCGTCGACTACGACGCGCTCAAGACGCATCTCGAATCCGGTCACATCGCCGGTGCGGCGGTCGACGTGTTCCCGACCGAGCCCAAGAAGAAGGGCGATCCGTTCGACTCACCGTTGCAGGGCATCCCCAACGTCGTGCTGACGCCGCACATCGGCGGCTCGACGGAGGAGGCGCAGGAGGACATCGGACGGTTCGTCGCCGCGAAGCTGCGCGACTACGTCCAGCGTGGTTCGACGACGCTCAACGTCAACCTCCCGTCGCTCAACCTGCCCGAGCGCCCGGGTCAGCACCGCATCGTGCATTTCCACAAGAACGTGCCGGGTGCGCTGGCGCGCATGAACGGCATCCTCGCCGAGCACGGCGTCAACATCGAGGGTCAGATGCTCGACACCGCCGCGGACACCGGCTACGTCGTCACCGACGTCGTCTCCCAGCTGCCCGACGCCGTCCTGGACCAGCTGCGCGCGATGCCGGAGACGATCAGGCTGCGCGTCGTGCGCTGAGCCGCACCGACCTGCCGCGACCCGTCCCGCGACGGTGTACGAGTGCAGCGTCAGCGGCCCACGAACCGCCCACGCGAAGCGCGTACCCGCGCCATCGCGTGGGCGCCGGCGCCTTCGGACGTCCTCTCGAGCCACCGGACGCACACCGTCCGAAGGGTGAGTCGCAGGCTAGACTGACCGGCAGAACCGACGACGCCGCAGCCGCAGGCTCCGCGTCGCCGAATGCCCCCTTCGACGCAGGTGACGGCGGCCCTCGCTGAGGGTTCGCCGTGCCGGGAGTGACGGTGTGATGCAAGCCCCCATGACGTGGTCCGACGAGGCTGCGGATGGCCAGCGCGAGACCGATCTGGGTCGGTGGCGGAGCACGTACGACCTCATGGCCGAGCACGTCGAGGCCGACCCCGCGTTCGTCGCGTCGTGGCAGCAGCTCGACGCGCTCGCGCACGCCCGCGACGTCGAACTGAGGGCTGACGTCGAGGCGATGATCCGCCGCCCCGACATCGAACGCTTCGCCGAGGCCCTCGCGCAGTGGGGCGCGCGGCCGGGCCCATATGTCGGGGCCGGCGCGCTCGCGCGGCACTGGCTGCCGCGCGTCGTAGCGCACTGCGAGGACCGCCTCGGCGAGCTCGAGGACGTGCTGGCGAAGGTGCTCGTCACCCCGACCTCGCTCGACGAGGCGGGCACGTCGATCGCGCGTCTCGAGGACGTCATCGGATCCGGTGGGCCTGATCTCGCGCGCGTGCCGACGTTCCTGTCGCTCGTGTGGGCCACCTCCGGCCAGGGGGACTGGCCGGTGCTGTGGCCGGGTGGGGCGGACGCGTTCGCGACCCTGGGGTGGATGGGGCGCCACCTCACGCACGCCGAGCGCTACGTCGACTTCGTGACGCTGTGCCGTGCGTTCAGCCCCGCCGACGCCTACCGGGCGCAGCGCGTCGTCACGGCGCTGGGCGAGAAGCCGTCGTTCGTCGGCTTCGGCGCGGCGCTGCCTGCGCTGGCGACCGAGTCGACGCAACTGCACCGTACTTTCGAGCAGGGCGTCGGCTATCCGGACGGCGAGTCGGAGGCACGCGCCGCGTCCCTGGCGCTGCAGTTGCGCGGTCATGCCGCGCTGGTCGCGCGCAGCCTGCACGAGCAGCTCGAGCGCGCCACCGGCGTCAAGCTCGCCGAGACGAGCCTGCAGACCCGGACGGAGGCGTCCTCGCGCGCGGCCTACCGCAGCGATTCGCACTCGACGTGGCTGCTGCCCGCGAGCAGCGGGGGAGCGCCCGCCCTGCGCGTGTGGATGACGAGCTCCGGCATCGCCGTCGGGCTGATGTCGGGCTGGGATCCCGCGGCGGGCGCCGAACGTCACGAGGAGCTCGGCTCGCGGCTCGAACAGAACCTGCCTGCCGGTCTGGAGTTCATCCATCTCGGCCCGGCCGGCGCGCCGGACCGCCTGACGCCGACGGGGGCGTCGTACGAGGGTGGCGAGGTGTTCGTCGGCCGCTGGTTCCCGCACCCCGACGGGGTGGGGCGGCGCAGCTTCGCCGCGGACGTCGAGGACACCGTGCGCCGCGTGCTGCCGCTGGTCGACACGATGCGCGGCTCCGATGCGCCCGTCGAGGGCATCGACGAGGAGCTCGCCATCGCGCTGCGCGCCTTTCTGGCCGACCGTCCGTACCCGGCGGAGCGCGATCAGTGGCACGTCGAGCAGCGCCGCACCTTCGCGGCCTCGCTCGAAGCGGAGGCGCTCGCCGCGTTCGACCTCGCGACGTTCAAGCGCATCATCGCCGGCGGCGCCTACGGGTCGACGGGCACGCACAGTGTCCTCGACGCGCGCCTCGCCGCGCTCGATGCGCGTGGCCTCGAGAACCTCGCGCGCTCCGTCACGCACCTGCTGTGGGGTGAGGGCGATGACGCCGACCGCATCGACGCGGTCATCGACCCCGAGGGCGCCGATGAGGTCTCGCTCGACGAGGCGGTCGCGATGAAGCTCCTGGCGATCGCGCACCCGCACCGCTACCTGCCCGTGTACGCGATGACGGGGCGTGACGGCAAGGTCGCTCTCGCGCAGGCGCTCGGTGTCGTCCTGCCGCGTCGGCGCGAGTTGTCGCGTGGTCGGCTGCAGGTCATCGCCGCCGACCGGTTGCGCGGCAAGCTCGAACCGTTGCTGCCGAACGACCCGTGGGGGCAGGTGCAGTTCGCGCTGTGGCTGCTGCGCAAGGGCGAGACGAGCGTCGACCCCGAACGAGATCTGGTCGCCGAGGCGGCGGCGGATCTGCTCGTGGACGAGGAGTTCCTGCGCGAGATCGACGAGTTGCTGCAGGACAAGAAGCAGCTCATCTTCTACGGTCCGCCCGGGACGGGCAAGACGTTCATGGCGCAGCGATTCGCGGCGGCCCTGCAGCCCGACCCGACGAAGCGCGCCGTCGTGCAGTTCCACCCGTCCACGTCGTACGAGGACTTCTTCGAGGGCTTCCGCCCGCGTCTCGACGCCGCTGGCGCAATGGTCTACGAACTGCGCAAGGGGCCGCTGGCGCTCATGGCCGAGGCCGCCGAGGCCGACCCGACGACGCCGCACATCATGGTCATCGACGAGATCAACCGCGCGAACCTGCCGCGCGTCTTCGGTGAGCTGCTGTTCCTGCTCGAGTATCGCTCGCAGTCGGTCATGACGAGCTACCGGCCCGACGAGGGCTTCCAGCTGCCCTCGAACCTGTACTTCATCGGCACGATGAACACGGCCGACCGATCGATCGCCCTCGTCGACGCTGCGCTGCGACGCCGCTTCCACTTCCTGCCGTTCATGCCGCACGAAGGCCCGATGGAGGGGCTGCTGGCGCGCTGGCTGGAGCGCGAGAACGGCCCCGTGTGGGTGGCGGGCGTCGTCGATCGGGTCAACGAGGAGCTGCGTCAGATCCTGCGCGGCCCGCACCTGCAGATCGGCCACAGCCACTTCATGGTGCGCGACCTCGACGACGCCGCGCTCGCCCGCATCTGGAAGTACGGCGTCTACCCGTTCATCGAGGATCAGCTCTACGGGCGCGAGGACGTGCTCGCGACGTTCACCTGGGAGGCCGTGCTCGAACGGCACGCCCAGGCTGCGCATGCTGACGACGACGCGGCGCGCGCCACGAACGACGCGGCGCCCGAGGGGTCATGACGGCGCTCGCGGCCGGCGCCCTCGCGCCGGACGAGCGCGTTCGCCTCACCCTGGCGGAGCACTCGCGTTCGGAGCCGGTCCGCGTGCCGAGCAGTGCGCGTCGCGCCCTGTTCTCGGTCGGCTCGGACCGGGTGAGGTTGCTCGCCACGGCCGATCCGGAGGCCGTCGTCGTCGAGACGACGTCGTGGGTCGGCACGGTCAGCGTTCCCGGTTTCGAGGTGCGCATCGTGCCACGCGTGCCGATGGCATCAATCTTCGCGATGCTCGGCGGACAGGACGCGTCGATCGCGTGGGGGAGTGAGACGAGCGATTTCGCGGGTGACGGCGAACTGCTCGGCGGCTCGGCGCTCGTCGTCCTGCGCGCTGTCGAGGCGGCGACCCGCCGCGGGCTGCTGCACGGGTATCGCACGCGCGAGGAGGAGAGTTCGACGCTGCGGGGCCGCTTGCTCGTCGACCAGCTCGCCCGCAGACCGTGGACAGTCGGCGCCCCGGTGTGCCGGTTCGAGGAGTTCACGTCAGACGTCGTCGAGAACCACCTGCTGCGCGCGGCCGTCGTCCGCGTGCTCGGCGCCCCCGGCCTCAGCCCGCAGACGCGGCGTCTCGCCGTCGAGCTGCTCGCGCGGTTCGACGGGGTCGCCGACGCCGATCCGCGGGAGCTGGCGCTCGAGATCCCGATGACGCGGCTCAATGCGCACTACGAGCACGCGATGGGTCTGGCGCGTCTCGCGATCGACGGTTTCTCGATCCGTCATGACGCGGGTGAGCGCGGTGCGAACGCGTTCCTCGTCGACGTCGACCTCGTCTTCCTGCGCTTCGTCGCCACCGAGCTGCGGGCGCGGTTGTGGCCCGCGCATCGCGTCGAGCAGGCCGAGGAGCTCGCGCTCGACGACGCCGCGTCGCTGCGCGCTACCGCCGACATCCTCGTGCGTGACGCGAGCGGCCCCCGCCTCGTCATCGGCACCCGCTACCACCTCGGTGACGACGACGTGCCCCGCCGCACGGGTGACCCGCTGCACCTCATGACGGGCGGAGGTCGCGACACCGCGCGGACTCCTCGCGACCCGGCCGCCGCCGTCGCGAACGACGCGGCCGCGTTCTTCCCGGTCATGGTGCAGGCCGCCTCGCTCGACCTCGACGCAGCACTCGTCGTCTATGCCCACGCGCGGCGCCGCCCGGCGAGCCGCATCCGGATGCCGGCGACGCGGGCGAGCGTCCACTCGTGGCACGTCGACCTCGACGCGTCGTGGCGTGAGCTGAGCGATGGCCTCGACGATCTCGCGGCGCACGTGCGGCGTCTGTGCGGGTGACGGGCGCCGAGCTCCTGCGGCTGCGCACGCCCCCTGCGTCTCCTGTCACCCGAGACGCCGCGCACGTCACCCCGCGGCCGCCACGCACCGGCGTCCGCAGTGCGCCCTGAGCGAAACCCGGTGCCGTCGAGGCGGTGCGCGAGCGAGAGCCCGACTATCGTGGCGGCGTGTCCACGACGATGAACCTGGCCCCCGCCGATCTCGAGCGCCGTGCTGCGCTGCGTCGCATGCGCCTCGTGGCGACGGGGCTGCTCGTCCTCGCGGCCGTCATCTACATCCTCACGCACGGCCATGGCGGGGCGTGGGGGTACGTCAACGCGGCGGCCGAGGCTGCGATGGTCGGTGCCGTCGCCGACTGGTTCGCGGTGACCGCGCTGTTCCGTCACCCCCTCGGTCTCAAGGTGCCGCACACGGCCATCATCCCGACGCGCAAGGATCAGCTGGGCAAGAGCCTCGAGGAGTTCGTCGCCTCCAACTTCCTCACCCCCGATCTCGTGCGTGAGCGCATCCGCGGCGTCGACGTCCCGCGACGCGTCGCGGCCTGGGTCGAGCGCCCCGGTCAGGCCGAGCGGCTCGTCGCCCAGATCACCCCGCAGCTCAACAAGGCGCTCGAGAGCCTCGACGAGGACGAGGTGCGCCACTTCCTCGACGCCGTCCTCATCCCGCGTCTGCAGCGCGAGCCCATCGGCGAACTCGCCGGGCACCTGCTCGAAGGGGTCGTCGCGGACGGCACGCACCACGGGTTCGTCGACGTCTGCATCACCGAGATGCACGTCTGGGTGAGCGAGAACAAGGATGCGGTGACGCGCATCGTCGGGGCGAAGGCGCCGTGGTGGTCGCCGCAGTGGCTCGACGACGCCGTCGTCGACCGCATCCACCTCGAGATCGTCAAGTGGCTCGCGGAGGTGCGCGACACACCTGATCACGCGATGCGTCGCGCGATCGACGCGTTCCTCGCTCGCGCCGCGCACGACCTGCAGCACGACGAGAAGACCCAGCAGCAGGCGGAGAACCTCAAGCAGCGCTTCCTCACCCACCCCAGCGTCGCCGACGCGGCCCTGAACGTGTGGTCGTCGGTGCGTCGGATGCTCGGTGACGCTCTCATGGATCCCGACGGCGAGCTGCGGGCGCGGATGGTCCACCACCTGCGGGCGCTCGCGCAGCGCATCCGCACCGAGGACGCGCTCCACGCGAGCCTCGAACGTCGCCTCGAGGACGTCGCAGCCGCCGGCGTCGAGGGCTACGGCCACGAGATCACGGCCCTCATCTCCTCGACGGTCGAGCGCTGGGACGCGCAGGACGCCTCCGAGCGCATCGAGTCGTTCGTCGGGCGCGACCTGCAGTTCATCCGCATCAACGGCACCGTCGTCGGCGGCCTCGTCGGCCTCCTCATCTACACGCTCAGCCAGCTCCTGCCCTGACGGCGGGGGCGCTGGGCCCTGCCCGAACGCGCGCGGCCATCACCGGCGCGCGTGAGAAAGTGAGCGAATCGTGAGTACTCCAAGACCTTCGCAACCTTCCTCGAACGGCGATCCGGCGACGCCCGGGCCGCCGCTCGCCTCATCGTCCCGCCGGCGCAGGCCGCGCCGGAGCAGAGCGAACGCGTCGCCCCGAGGGGACGAACCGGCCCTGGCCGCCGAGGCCATCCCCGACCCCACATCGGAAGCAGCGTCGTACGTCCTGCGCTACCCGGGCCACCTGCCTGTCGTCGAGGCTAAAGACGAGATCCTCGAGGCGATCCGCGACCACCAGGTCGTCATCGTCGCGGGCGAAACGGGTTCGGGCAAGACGACGCAGCTGCCGAAGTTCTGCCTCGAACTGGGGCGCGGGCGCGCCGGCGCCATCGGCCACACCCAGCCGCGACGCATCGCGGCGCGTTCGGTCGCCGAGCGGCTCGCCGAAGAACTCGAGTCGCCGCTCGGTGAGACGGTCGGCTATCAGGTGCGCTTCGTCGACGAGTCGTCGAAGAAGACCCGCGTGCGCGTCATGACCGACGGCATCCTGTTGTCGCAGATGCAACGCGATCGGGATCTGCGTCAGTACGACACGCTCATCATCGACGAGGCGCACGAACGCAGCCTCAACATCGACTTCATCCTCGGCTACCTCAAGCAGTTGCTGCCGCGGCGCCCCGATCTCAAGGTGATCATCACGTCCGCGACGATCGACCCGGAGCGCTTCGCCGAGCACTTCGCCGGCCCGGACGGGCCCGCGCCGATCATCGAGGTCTCGGGGCGCACCTACCCCGTCGAGACGCGGTATCGCCCCCTCGTGCGCGAGCTCGCGCAGAGCAAGCCGGGGGAGGACCCCAAGCTCGAGGACGTCGATCAGGTGACGGGCATCGTCGAGGCCGCACAGGAGCTGTGGCGCTCAGGCAGCGGTGACGGTTCGGCGCAGGACATCCTCGTCTTCTGCTCCGGTGAGCGCGAGATCCGCGACGCCGCGGACGCGCTCAAGGGCGCTGACTGGGGGCGCGCGCGTCACGACGTCGAGATCGTGCCGCTCTATGCGCGCCTGTCCGCCGCCGAGCAGCATCGCGTCTTCGCCCCGCACCACGGGCGACGCATCGTCCTGGCGACGAACGTCGCCGAGACGTCGCTGACGGTGCCGGGCATCCGCTACGTCATCGACACCGGCACCGCGCGCATCTCGCGCTACAGCCAGCGCACGAAGGTGCAGCGTCTGCCGATCGAGCCGATCTCGCAGGCCTCCGCCCGTCAGCGCGCCGGCCGGTGTGGCCGTGTCGCCGACGGCATCTGCATCCGGTTGTACTCGGAGGAGGATTTCGCGTCCCGCCCGGAGTTCACCGACCCCGAGATCCTGCGGACGAACCTCGCGAGCGTCATCCTGCAGATGACGTCCCTGGGCCTCGGCGACATCGCGCGCTTCCCGTTCGTCGACGCGCCCGACGCCCGCCAGATCAAGGACGGCCTGGCGCTGCTCGAGGAATTGCACGCCCTCGACACCACCGCTCAGGGGCCGCGCAAGAAGCTGACTCCGACCGGCCGCACCCTCGCGCGCCTGCCCGTCGACCCGCGGCTCGGACGCATGCTCGTCGCCGCCGCCGAGAACGGCTCGCTGCGGGAGGTACTCGTCATCGTCGCGGCGATGTCCATCCAGGATCCGCGTGAGCGCCCCGCGGACGCGCAGGCCCAGGCGGATCAGCAGCACGCCCGGTTCAAGCACGAGAAGAGCGACTTCCTCAGCTACCTCAACCTGTGGAACTACGTGCGCGAGCAGCAGCGCGAACTGTCCAGCAGTGCCTTCCGGCGCCTGTGCAAGCGCGAGTACCTCCACTACCTGCGGCTGCGCGAATGGCAGGATCTGCACGGTCAGCTCAAGGCGGCGTGCAAGCAGGCCAAGCTGTTCATGAGCGACAACGCCGCGAGCGAGGATGCCGTCCACCAGGCGCTGCTCACGGGTCTGCTCAGCCACGTCGGGCTGCGGGATCGTGAGAAGCGCGAGTACCTCGGCGCCCGCCAGGCGCGTTTCGCGATCCAGCCCGGCTCGACGCTGTTCCGACGCCAACCCGACTGGGTCATGGCGGGCGAGCTGGTCGAGACGACCCGCATGTGGGCGCGCACCAACGCGGTCGTCGACCCCGCCTGGATCGAACGGGCGGGCGCCCACCTCGTCAAGCGCTCGTATGCCGAACCGCACTGGGAGCGCTCGCGCGCGGGGGCCTACGCGTCCGAGCGGGTCATGCTGTACGGCATCCCGATCGTCGCGGGCCGCAAGGCCGCCTACGGCGCGATCGACCCGGAGGTCTCTCGCGACCTGTTCATCCGTCACGCTCTCGTCGAGGGTGACTGGGATGCGCAGCACCAGTTCCTCAAGGACAACGCGGCGCTGCGCGCGCGCTTCGCCGACCTCGAGGCGCGCGCCCGACGGCGTGACCTCGTCGTCGACGACGACGTCCTGTTCGACTTCTACGACGAGCGCATCCCGGCGGACATCGTCTCCGGGGCGCACTTCGACCGGTGGTGGAAGAACGAGCGTCGCACGAACCCGAGCCTGCTCACCTTCACCGAGGATTTGCTCGTCGCCGACGACGCGGACGCCGTCGACGAGTCGGCCTACCCGAAGTCGTGGCGGCAAGGCAGTCTCAGGCTCAAGTTGACGTATCAGTTCGAGCCGGGTGCAGACGCCGACGGCATCACCGTGCACGTGCCGCTGCTGGTGCTCAACCAGGTCGAGGATCACGGGTTCGACTGGCTCGTGCCCGGTATGCGTGAGGAACTCGCGACGGCCCTCGTGAAGTCGCTGCCGAAGAACATCCGACAAAGCTTCGTCCCGGCTCCCGACCATGCGCGGCGGGCGCTGGCGCTCATGGATGCCCAGGGTCGCCCGGGTGAGGTCCCGTTCGCCGACGAGCTGGGCGAGGCGCTGTTTCGTCTCACCTCGGTACGTGTGCCCGCGGGGAGTTGGGACCCGGGGAAGCTGCCCGACCACCTGAAGGTCACGTTCAGGGTCGAGGATGAGCGGGGCCGCAAGATCCGTGAGAGCAAGGATCTCGCGGCGCTGCAGGACGAACTCGCCGGGCGTCTGCGTCAGTCGATCGCGAAGGCGGCCGGAGACCTCGAGCAGCAGGGGCTGACGCAGTGGACGTTCGGTGAGCTGCCCCGCCAGTTCACGAAGTCGGCCGGCCGCCAGCGGATGACGGGCTTCCCGGCTGTCGTCGACCACGGCCGTGACGTCGCTGTCGAGGTGCTCGGCACCGAGTCCGAGGCGCGCCAGGCCACTCGGCTCGGCACCCGCCGTCTGCTGCTGCTCAACACGCAGGTGCCGTGGAAGCGAATCCTCGGCCTCATGAGCAACCGGCAGAAGCTCGCGCTCGGCAACAACCCGCACGGTTCGATGGACGCCCTCATGGACGACGTCCTCGCGGCCGCCGTCGACTCCGTCATCGAAGGCATGCCCGGGCGCGAAGTGCGCGACGCAGAGCAGTTCGACGCGGCCCTCACGGCGATCCGTCAGCAGGTGGCACCGCTCGTGCTCGAGGCGGCCGAGAAGCTCGCGCCCGTGCTCGAGCACGCCGCCGAGGTGCAGCTCGGGCTGTCACGATTGACGGCGCCCGCGGCGAAGGCGTTGCACGACGACGTCGCCGCTCACCTCGTCGCGCTCATCCATCCCGGTTTCGTCGCCGAGACCGGGTTGGCGCGCCTCGGTCACCTCGATCGCTACGTGCGGGGAATGCTCGAGCGGCTCGACAAGGGCGTCACCGATCTCGTGCGTGACGCCGACCGCGCCGACCTCGTCGCGACCGTCCGACGTGAGTACGACGACATGGTCGCCGGGCTGCGCCCCGAGCGCCGTGGGGACGCCGACGTGCTCGACATCCGCTGGATGATCGAGGAGCTTGCCGTCAGCCAGTTCGCGCAGCGTCTGGGCACCGCTCACCCGGTGTCCGAGAAGCGGATCTACAAGGCGATGGACGCTGCGGAGGCCCGCTGATCGGGCGTAGGTTGGAGGCCATGGCGAGCATCTTCAGCAAGATCATCGACGGCGACATCCCGGCGCACTTCGTCTGGCAGGACGAGGTGTGCGTGGCGTTCCTCGTCATCGACCCCATCACCGACGGGCACACGGTCGTCGTGCCGCGCGGGGAGATCGTCGAATGGACGCAGGCGCCGCCGAGCATCTTCGCGCATCTCACGGGTGTCGCGCAGATCATCGGTCAGGCGCAGCAGCGCGCGTGGCAGGCGCAGCGCGTCGGCCTGCTCGTCGAGGGGTACGAGGTGCCGCACCTGCACCTGCACGTGTGGCCGACGCAGAGCCCGGCCGAGTTCGACCCGCACGCCGTCACGCGCGGCCAGGACCAGCAGATCCTCGCCGAGAATGCCGAGGCGCTGCGGGCGCAGTTGCGCACCGACGGTCATGCCGAGACCGTTCCGGACGCCGCGTCGCCGCAGACCTGAGTGGCCGCGGCGTGGGGGAATCATCCCCGCGCGCGGGGCGTTGAACGGTGAGCACCTGACGAAGGAGTACGACGTGCTTGATCCCACGCAACTGTTCCGCATCGAGACCGACACCCCGCTCGCCGAGCAGAGCGCCTCGACCCTCGTGGTCTCGCTGGGCGGTTTCATCGACGCGGGCAACACGCAGAAGTTGATGACGGCGCACATGCTGGGCACGCTCGAGCACACGGTCGTCGCGTCGTTCGACGTTGACCAGTTGCTCGACTACCGCGGTCGCCGCCCGATGATGACGTTCGATCGCGACCGCTACAGCGAGTACGACGACCCGGCTCTCGTGCTGTACCGCCTCGTCGACGCCGAAGGCACGCCGTTCCTGCTGCTCGCCGGCCCCGAGCCCGACTACCAGTGGGAGCGCGTCAGCGAGGCCGTCCGCATCCTCGCGGCGAACCTCGGCGTCTCGCTCATGGTGAGCGCGCACGGAATCCCGATGGCCGTGCCGCACACGCGCCCGGTCGGTTTCACGCGTTTCGCCTCCGATCAGCGTCTGCTGACGGAGAACGAGCCGCTCTTCGGCAACGTCCAGGTTCCCTCGAGTGCCGAAGGGCTCATGCACATCCGGCTCGCCGAGGCGGGCATGGACACCGCAGGTTTCGCGATCCACGTGCCGCACTACCTCACGCAGGTCGAGTTCGCGGACGCCGCGCTCGCCGCGCTCGAGGCCGTCTGCGGGCTGACGGGGCTGGCGATCCCCGCTCAGGAGCTCGCCGCGATCGCCGGGCTGCATCGCGTCGACATCGCCAAGCAGATCAGCGAGAACGACGAGGTCACCGAGGTCGTCGAGGGCCTCGAGCGGCAGTACGACGCCTTCACCGAGGGTCGTCGTCGACGCTCGCTCCTCGCCGCCGAGATGAACGACCTGCCGAGCGCAGACGAGATCGGCGCCGAGCTGGAGCAGTTCCTGCGCGCCGAGGGAGAGGATCCGGGCACCAAGGGCTCGTTGTGAGCCCGCGAGCGCTTCTCGCCGGCCGTCGGTCTGAGCCGACGGCCACGCGGGCTTCGCAACGCTCGCCTGGCTGCGGCCACCCCTGCGGTGGCTTGCCGGGCCCCCGCCAACTTGGGAGGATCACCTCATGTTCGGATTCGGTCAAGACAAGAAGGCTCCTGCAGCCCCCGAGAAACCGTCGGGCATGCTCGACTCGACGGCCAACACCCTGGCGCAGCACCTCATCTCGGTGGGCATCGGGGGCGTGGCGACGTTCAAGTCGGCCCGCGCCGTCGCCGACGAGGCGATGAAGAAGGCGGGCTCCAAGGAAGCGGCGATGGACGACGTCGTCGCATCACACACGAAGCTCGCGGGCGCGAACGGCTTCCTCACCAACCTCGGCGGTTTCGTCACGCTCCCCGTGGCACTGCCCGCGAACGTCATCGGTTTCTACACCGTCGCGACGCGCATGGTCGCGGCAATCGCCGCCATCAACGGTCACGACGTCGACGACCCAGCCGTGCGCTCGGCGATCCTGCTCGACCTCATCGGTGCGGACGCGACGCAGGTCCTCAAGGGCCTCGGCCCGATGACGGGTGGCGTCGCGACGAACGTCGCCACGCGCAAGCTGCCGCCGGCGGCGCTCGCCGTCGTGAACAAGTCCGTTGCGTTCCGTCTCGGCTCGCAGGTGGGGCGTCGCTTCCTCACGCGCATTCCGCGCCTCATCCCCGTGGCGGGCGGCTTCATCGGTGGCGGCCTCGATGTCGTCCTCATCCGCAAGATCGCCCAGTCGGCGCGTCGCGACTTCGTCGCGCAGATCCCGCCGTCAGCCTGACGTCGCCCTGATTCCACCCCGAACGCCACTCGTCTTCGGCGGGTGGCGTTCGGCGTGTCCGGGCCGGTTCGGCGATGTGTCGTCCGTGCGCATCAACGGGCTTCCGGGCGACGATCTGAGGGCCGCGAACCCCCGCCTGGCCTTGCTCGAACGGCCCACTCACCCACAGGTGTGACGGCTACGGCCCGTTTCGCGGCCCGCAGGATGCCTCGTCCACAGGTTTGTGGCTCGTGGTCAGCGCGCGGGTGGCGTCATGGGTTTCGCTGGGGGCATGAAGACAACAACACGACTCAAGGGCCTCAGCGCCCTGGTGGCAGCCCTTCCCGATCTCGTCGGCTCCGAGGGGGCGGGCGCCGTCATCGTCCTGTTCGAACGTGACGGTGCGCTCGCGGGGGTGCTCGGCTGGGCGGACGATGCGTGCGACGGGGAGACGGCGCACATGCTCGACGTCGTCGCTGAGCGGCGCGCGACGATGGGTGCGCAGGCCGCCATCGCCATCGCCTATCGCTGCGAGCCGGGCCGCGTCGACATCGCGGCCCTCGCGAAACGCATCGAGCGCCGCGTGCCGCTGCACCACGTCCTCGGTGCCAGCGACGAGCACTGGTGGGCCATCGAATGCGAGCTCGGCTGCTGTGACGGCGCGATCCACGAGATCCCGTCCCTGTCAGAGCAGACCCGCGAGCAGCTTCGCGACGTCCGCCGCGGCGGCGAGGCCATGGCCGCCACCGCGCGCCCCGTTCCCAGCGTCGTCGACGTCCGAGCCGCCTGGGCACGGTTGTGCGACGTCCCCGACACCGCGTCGGGCACCCGGCGACGCTCCCGCAGCGCCGACCTGCAGGTGCTCGCCGACGCTGTCGTCGACGGCCCGACGCGCGATGAGATCCTCCTGTGCGTCGCACCCGAACTGTTCCGTCTGCTGAGCCCGGGCACGCCGCTCGGCGAGCCTGGCCCGCTGATGACGAGCGCGTGCCTGCGAACTTGGCTGCCGCTCGTGCCGCGCCACGGCCGCGCCGCGTGGAAGGCCCTCGAGGCCGCCGCGACCTGGCGCGAAGGCGACCTGCGAGGAGCCGGTGCGTGCGCCGCGGCGTCGCTGCGCATCGGACGGACGTCATTGGGGCAACTGCTGCGCGACATCACAGGCACGGGGTTGTCGTACGAGCAGGCCGTCGGTGCGCTCCACACGAAGGCTCGGCAGAGTTCCGTCGCCTGACGAGCGTGCCGGTTGTGGGAGCGCGCCACATCGTGGACGTCGCCGCGCGGGCGATGGAAGCCGCGGGCAGGGCCGCCTACTGTGTCGCAGGTCAAGAGTTTCAGCGACACAAGCCCCGGCTTGCTGAGCGGCAACCCTCCCTCGCGGCGGGGTGCCCCGGGTGACGACAGGGCCGCCCGTGGGCGGCAAGCGCGAGAGGTGGGTTGCGACCCACCTCGGAATCGAGGACGTCATGGTTTCGCACCGTCGCCTCGCCGTGGCCGACTCCGCGGCGCCCCTCACCGACGACGGGTTCAACCCGCACGCACGTGCCGTCCACATCGGCACCCTGACGCTGGAGAACGACGCCGCCCTGCCCGACGTCGTCATGACGTACGAGTGCTGGGGCGAGCTGAACGACGACGCGAGCAACGCCGTCCTCGTCGAGCACGCCCTGACCGGAGACTCGCACGTCGTCGGGCCGGTCGGCCCCGGGCAGCCGACGGCGGGGTGGTGGCCTGGTCTCATCGGCCCCGGCGCGCCCCTCGACACCGACGAGCTGTTCGTCGTGGCGATCAACGTGCTCGGTGGCTGTCGCGGCAGCACGGGCCCCATGTCGCTCGCACCAGACGGCCGGGTGTGGGGCGGGCGCTTCCCACACGTCAGCGTCAGGGATCAGGCGCGCGCCGAGGCGCGGGTCGCCGACGCTCTCGGCATCGCGCGCTTCCACACTGTCATCGGCGGCTCCTTCGGCGGGATGCGCGCCGCGGAGTGGGTGGCGACCTTCCCGCATCGGGTGCAGCGCGCCCTCGTCGTCGCGAGCTGCGCGGCGGCGGGCGCCGACCAGATCGCGTGGGGGCACACGCAGGTGCGGGCAATCGAAGCTGACCCGGATTTCCGGGGTGGCGGCTACCTCGAGCAGGGCGTCTTCCCGACGTCGGGGCTCGGGCTCGCCCGCCAGATCGCGCACACCTCCTACCGCAGCGCGCACGAGTTGCAGGAGCGGTTCGGGCGCGAGTCGCAGGGAGCGGACCGCACGCTCGACGGCGGCCTGTTCGCCGTCGAGAGCTATCTCGAGCACCACGCCGCGAAACTCGTCGCGCGGTTCGACGCCATGAGTTATGTGCGGCTCACGCAGGCGATGGCGACGCACGACGTCGGCCGCGGCCGCGGCGGCATCGAGCCTGCGCTTCGGGTGTTCGGGGGTGAGCTCGTCGTCGCCGCGGTCGACTCCGATCGGCTGTTCCCGGTCAGTGCCTCCGCCGACATCGTCCGGGCTCACGGGCGCGGACGGCTGCGTCTCATCCACTCGCCGCACGGTCACGACGGTTTCCTCATCGAGGCCGACCAGATCGCGGCGCTCGTGCGCGAGGTCATCGCTCGGCCGCTCACGGCCGAGGCGGGCCGCGTCCGTCCCGTGGCGTGACGGCGGGCGCTCGCGGCACCTCGGGTAGCGTGTGAGCCGATCGCCACAGTCGCAGAACAGGGGTTGCGCATGTCCGTCGTCGTCAGTTTCGCTCCGGGCCCGGAGGGTGAGGCCGCGGTGGCCGAGGCCGTGCGTCAGTCGAGTGTGCTGGGGCGCCCGCTCGTACTCGTCTCGACCGTCCCGAGCGACGACGCGCGCGCTGCCGCGCAGGAGAGTGCGGACGCGGTCGGCGGCCGCGTCGTGCAGGTGGAGGAGGGCCAGGACGCGGTCGAGGTGATCCTCGACGAGGTGGCCGAACTCGACCCGGCGCTGCTCGTCATCGGGCTGCGTCGCCGCACGCCCGTCGGCAAGCTGATCCTCGGTTCGAGCGCTCAGCGGCTGCTGCTCGACGCGCCGTGCCCCGTCCTCGCGGTCAAGCCCACAGCGCACTGATCTCGCGCTGCTCCCAACCCCGGCCTGACGCGCTTGCGTCAGGTCGGGAACACCCGCGCACGCAGGGGCGTTGAACCCCGTGATTCTGCGGTTCTCGACCCAGAGTTCTATAATGGTGAAAGAAGCGACGCGGGGGATCGAATCAGGCACCACGGTGCCAGGCGAGCTCAGGTGAGTCTCGGGCAACCGGCTCTCGTCGGATCCCGCCCCCGTGGTTCGTCTCTTCCCTCGTACGAAGCGCTCGGCGCGCGATTGCGCCTGCCCGATGCGTTGTGCACTCTCGGAAGGTAGTTGGTGACCTCAGTGTCCGAAACGGCTCAGACCCCCGCGCTTCCCGCGGACATCGACCATCCCGCGGTCATTGCTCTGTTCGAGCAGGGGCGCGCGAGCGGCACGGTCGACAGCGTGGTGCTGAAGACCGCCCTCGAAGAAGCGAAGATCTCCATGGCCAAGCAGAAGGCGGTGCTGAAGGCGCTGGGGGCCGAGGGCATCGAGATTGTGCTCGACGAGGTTCACGCGGCCCAGGCCGTCGCCACGACGACCGGGCGCAAGAGCGCGGCGAAGAAGTCGACTGCCAAGAAGACGGCGACGAAGACCGCTGCCGCGAAGAAGACCACCGCGGCCAAGACGACGACCGCGAAGAAGGCTGCCGTCAAGAAGACGGCGGCGAAGAAGGCCGTAGAGGCGGAGACCGACGTCGAGCTCGACGAGAACGTCACCGCCGACGAGGCGAGTGAGGCCCCCGCGAAGAAGGCGGCCGCCAAGAAGACCACCGCCAAGAAGGCGACGGCGAAGAAGGCCACCGCGGCCAAGTCGACGACCGCGAAGAAGACCACCGCCAAGAAAGCATCCGCTGGCGAGCCGGACAAGGTCGTCGCCGAGGACGTCGAGATCGACGACGTCGTCGTGACGGACGTCGAGGCAGGCGCCGAGGAGGTCGACGAGGCGAAGAAGCCCGCCGGCGAGGCCGAAGACGAGAAGGGCGGCTTCGTCCTGCGTCCGGGTGACGAGGATGACGCGCCGGCCCAGCAGGTCGTGACGGCAGGTGCGACGGCCGACCCGGTCAAGGACTACCTCAAGCAGATCGGCAAGGTCGCCCTGCTCAACGCCGAGCAGGAGGTCGAGCTCGCGAAGCGCATCGAGGCCGGCCTGTTCGCCGAGCAGAAGCTCGAGTCGGGCGTCAAGATGGACATGAAGCTCAAGCGCGAGCTGTGGTGGATCGCCTCGGACGGCAAGAACGCGAAGAACCACCTCCTCGAGGCCAACCTGCGTCTCGTCGTGTCGCTGGCCAAGCGTTACACGGGTCGCGGCATGCTCTTCCTCGACCTCATCCAGGAGGGCAACCTCGGCCTCATCCGCGCGGTCGAGAAGTTCGACTACACCAAGGGCTACAAGTTCTCGACGTACGCGACGTGGTGGATCCGTCAGGCCATCACGCGTGCCATGGCCGACCAGGCGCGCACCATCCGCATCCCGGTGCACATGGTCGAGGTCATCAACAAGCTGGCTCGCGTGCAGCGTCAGATGCTTCAAGACCTGGGCCGCGAGCCCACGCCGGAGGAGCTGGCCAAGGAGCTCGACATGACCCCCGAGAAGGTCATCGAGGTCCAGAAGTACGGCCGTGAGCCCATCTCGCTGCACACGCCCCTCGGTGAGGACGGCGACAGCGAGTTCGGTGACCTCATCGAGGATTCCGAGGCCGTCGTCCCGGCGGACGCCGTCAGCTTCACGCTGCTGCAGGAGCAGCTGCACTCGGTGCTCGACACGCTGTCCGAGCGCGAGGCGGGCGTCGTCTCGATGCGCTTCGGCCTCACCGACGGCCAGCCGAAGACGCTCGACGAGATCGGCAAGGTCTACGGCGTGACGCGTGAGCGCATCCGTCAGATCGAGAGCAAGACGATGAGCAAGTTGCGTCACCCGTCGCGCTCGCAGGTGTTGCGCGACTACCTGGACTGAGCCAGACGGGTAGCGAGGCAGAAATCCGCGTCATTCCGGCGCTTTTTCGCCTTACGTCGTGAACTCTAAGGGTGCACAGCGCTCCTAGTCGGGGTATCGCTCAGACTGGAGGCATGCCCGGAGAGTTGAGCGTGCCCGAACTGCGTGAGTTGCTGATCTCTTGGGAGCTTGCGCTCAAGGCCGACAGACGCTCGGCGCAGACGATCAAGTCCTACACCGAGGGCGTCAAGCAGTACGTCGCGTTCGCTGAGGCGCGCAAGGCCGACCCGCTGAGCCGGGCGACCTTGCGCGCCTTCTGCGTGCACCTGGGCGAGACGGGGCGCGAGGCTGCGACCGTCCGTGCTCGCCAACTCGGGGTGCGCAGGTTCACCTCATGGCTCGCCGAGGAGGACGAGCTCAGCGCAGATCCATTCATCGGCGTCAAGGCGCCGAAGCTCGACCAGAAAGTCATCGAGCCGCTCACCGCCGACCAACTCAAGGCGCTGCTTCGCGCCTGTCGTGTTCCGGGCGAAGCAACCGCCGCCCGAAAGCTGCGAGCCCGCCGGGACGAGGCAATCCTGCGCTTGATGATCGAAACCGGCGCGCGCGCGGGCGAGGTGGTCGCGATCCATGTCAATGACGTCGATCTGAGGGAGCAGACGCTCGTCATTCGCCGCGGCAAGGGCGGCAAGGGGCGCGTCGTGCCGTTCGGCCCGCAGACAGGGCAGGCAATCGACCGTTACATGCGCCTTCGCCGGGGGCACGCTCTCGCTTCACGGCCCGAGTTGTGGCTCGGGGATCGAAGCAAGGGGTTCTCGTACGATGCGCTGCACAAGACGTTGCGTCTTCGTGCGGACGCGGCCGGCATCGAGGGGTTCCACCCTCACCGCCTTCGCCACACCGCCGCGCACCGCTGGCTCGCAGCCGGCGGCAGTGAGGGCGGGCTCATGGCCGTCGCTGGATGGACGCGGCCCGACATGCTCATGCGCTACACGCGCGCCCAAGCTGCGGCCCGCGCTGCCGAAGAAGCCAAACGATTGAACCTGGGGGAACTGTGACGGAAATGCTCGACGCGGAATCCATTCGCGAACTGGTGGGGCGTCGTAAGCGCCTCATGCCTGAGATCGATGCCGCTTTGGCAGTGATCCGAGCGCAGGGGAAGCGGCAGGGCTACCTCAACGAAATCGTGATCCGCTGCGACGAACGGCACAAGGGTGGCCTGCCCAAGCTGGGCACCGCAGTGCGGCTGGACACCTCGCGCTTCGTCGTGCACAGCACGATCAAGTGGGCGCCCCGCGATCAACTGAAGCTGACGCCCTGGCAACACGAGGCCTACCTCGGAGTGGGACTGGGTGACGACCCACTCGACGACGCCGCTCTCGTCGACTGGGCGCGGCGCCTCGATGAATGGTCCCGCGGTCTACCGAGCACCGGAGGGCGGTGGCTGCGTGGGCAGACGCCGTTCGACCTGTGGACCATCGTGCGGGTAGGAGAGGATCCCGTGATTACGCCATGGGTCCGGTGCAGGCGGGGGGCGGTTCGCGGGCTGGCGCTGCGGGCGACCTCTCGCGTCATCGTGGACGCTGGGGCATTGCGACGTCGACCGCACGGTGGTGCATGGGCCTGAGTGTCCGCCATGTGACTACGCGACGAATGGCCGGCGCGGCTGTCCGCACCCGTCGCACGCCTGAGAACACCGGAACCCGTACACCGGAATCTGTCTCTCCCCTGCGGGTCGAACGATCCAAGAGCCCGAGGGGTGCATAGCCCCACGATGAACGCCCGTCACCTTTCGAGGTGGCGGGCGTGTCGTGATGGCGGGTTCCGGCGTGGGAAGATGGAGCCTTCTTCTATGAGAGGTCGTGCCCGATGGCGGGCAATAAGGCTGTTACCCCTGTTCGTATGTCGTGTGTCCGTGGTTCCTGCACGCGAGTAGCTTCGAAGCGATCGGTTCGCGGTTTCTGCAGCACGTGTATAGACACGAATCGAATGAGTGCTTCCCCTGGGGCTGCTTTAACCGGCGGGGCATGGGTTCAGTCGCGGGGTGTTCAGCGATGGGTTCCAAGCATCTAAGACGGGCTAGCAGTTCACTGGGCTCGATGAACGCCCGCCACCTCACCTCGAGGTGGCGGGCGTTTCGTCGTTTCAAGCAGTGCACGCTATCCGGGCTCATCGCGAATGAGAGTGTAGGAGCGGTCTGAATCCGCCGGCTTCGAGGAGCGATCTGGCGACGTAGTGCGTGAGGTTCCGGAAGCCGAGGGCGGAACCGCGAAGGTGCTCGAGCCGGCCGTTGATGGCCTCTGAAGCGTCCCGGGTGTGATGCCGCTTCCTTTCGAGTTCGAGAGGATGTTGTTCATGCCGAAGAAGTTCGATCCCGAGGTGAAGGACCGCGCGGTGCGGATGGTCCTGGACCGCGTCGAGGAAGCCGGGTCCGTCACCAAGGCCGTCGCGTTGGTGTCACCGAAGGTCGACGTGGGCCGTGAAACCTTGCGCCGCTGGGTCTCGCAACACCGCGTCGACGCCGGCCTGAAGGACG
>NZ_JAGEKQ010000027.1:0-1668 GCF_017565385.1 Dermacoccus sp. NHGro5
AGTGCCCCGCGATACTTCAAACATGACAGTTGCTGACGGCGCGCGTTTGGCGCGCGTGGAACAAGAACTCGCCGCCGAACGCGCAGCCCGCGCGCGGGAGGCGCAGACGCATGCTGAGCAGGTTGCGCGGCTGGAGGCATCGAACGAGGCGCTGGGAAAAGCTATCGGGCTCTTTGAAGCGCCCTGAGTTTGTTGGAGACTCCTGACCTTGGAAACGAGGATGGGGTTATGCCGAAGGAACTGGCGAATGGGAAGCCGACGACGCGTCGCTACTCGGTCGAGGAGAAGGCCGCCGCGGTGCGGATGGTGAGGACGCTGCGCGCGGAGCTGGGCGTCACGCAGGGGACGGTGCAGCGGGTCGCGACGCAGCTCGGTTACGGGGTCGAGTCCGTGCGGATGTGGGTCAAGCAGGCCGACGTCGACGACGGTGTCGTCCCCGGTGTGAGCTCGGCGGAGGAGCAGCGGGTGAAAGAGCTCGAGCAAGAGAATCGGGAGCTGCGCCGGGCCAACGAGGTGCTGAAACGGGCGGCGTCTTTCTTCGGGGCGGAGCTCGACCGCCACTACCGGAAGTAGTCGCGTTCATCGACGCGAACAAGGACGACGTCGTGGACGGTCGCCGGCTCGGAGTCGAGCTCATCTGCAGACTGTTGCAGGTGGCTCCGAGCAGCTACTACGCCGCCAAGACCCGTGCGCCCTCTGCCCGTGCGCTGCGGGACGAGGAACTGATCCCGCAGCTGGTCGAGATCTGGGAGGCCAACTACCGCGTCTACGGGGTCCGCAAGCTCTGGAAGGCTGCCCGGCGTGGGGGCATCATGATCGGCCGCGACCAGACCGCGAGGCTGATGCGCGTCGCAGGGATCGAAGGTGCGAGGCGGTCGAAGCGGGTGAAGACCACGCGGCCGGACCCGGCGTCGTCGCGGCACCCGGACCTGGTCAAGCGGGAGTTCACCGCGACGGCACCGAACCGGCTCTGGGTGACCGATCTGACATTCGTGCCCACCTGGGCTGGCGTCGCCTACGTCTGCTTCATCATCGACGCGTTCTCCCGGATGATCGTGGGGTGGCGGGTCGCGTCACATATGCGCACCGAGATGGTCCTCGACGCGATCGAGATGGCGCGCTGGTCCCGAGGCGCCCACCATGAGGATCTGCGGTGTCACAGCGACGCGGGCTCTCAATTCACATCGATTCGCTACGGCGAACGCCTCGCAGAGATCGGTGCGACACCCTCGATCGGGACCGTCGGCGATTCGTATGACAACGCCCTGGCCGAGACGGTGAACGGCTACTACAAGGCCGAGTTGGTTCGCGGGCCCACCCGCTCGGGACCGTGGAAGACGGTCGAGGATCTCGAGCTCGCGACGCTCGGCTGGGTGCACTGGCACAACACGCAGCGCCTCCACGGATACCTCGGAGACGTCCCACCCGCCGAGTTCGAGAACGCGTTCTATGCTGTCCCCAACGACAGCAATCTGCTGATCGGAATCAAATAGCGCGAGTCTCCATCAGACCCAGGGCGCTTCAGGGCGGGCTTGCCGTGCGCCTTCGCCTTGCCCGGGTGCGCCGCCTTCGTGCTCGCGGTGCTGCTCTTCGAGTTGGACACGCTCGTCGTCGTGCTCGAGCTGTTGCCCGTCGAGCTGGACTCGCTCGACGCCTTCGTGCTCGTGG